>NZ_JBVJJA010000039.1:0-75127 GCF_055586005.1 Micromonospora sp. NPDC051924 | reverse complement strand
GCCTCGGCGATCTGCCGCCCCACCGTGTAGTACGGATGCAACGCCGACAACGGATCCTGAAAGATCATCGCCATGTCCCGGCCCCGCAGCCGCCGCACCTCCTCCTCCGGCAGCCCCACCAGCTCACGGCCACCGACGGAGATCTCCCCGGAGATCGTCGTGCGCTTCGCGTTGTGCAGACCCAGGATCGCGAGCGACGTCACGCTCTTGCCCGACCCGGACTCTCCCACGATCCCCAGGGTGCGACCCCGCTCGACCGAGAACGACACCCCGTCGACCGCCCGGACCACACCGTCCTCGGTGTCGAACCGCACCCGCAGGTCGCTGACCTGCAGATAGGGGCCCTCGCCGGAGCGCTGCTCCGGCACCTCGGGGCGGTCCGGTTCCCCGGACGGCACCGACTCCGACCTGCCCATGACCGCCTCCCCCTCGGTGACGAAGAGAACCTACAGGAAACTTCTGGAGGCGAAAATAAGCTACAAGCAGCGGCCTGTCAGCGGCCTCAGCGTAACGACTAGGTTTCCGACCTGAACACCCCTCACCTGCGCGTCTCCAGACCACGACTCGCACGCTGCACCGACGGCACGATCGGCACTACAGCGAGGAGTCGGTGACCAAGCCCGGCGACGTGCTGGACCTGACCGAGCCCGTCCGCGCCACGATCCGGCCGGAGGATCTCGTCCCCTGACGGATGTCGGTCGGCTCGCCTAGGGTCGGGCCCATGACCGAGTTCGACGCGGCCACCGCCGCCGTCCAGGCCGCCCTCGACGCGGGAGCCCGGTACGCCGACGCCCGGGTGATGCACCGCCGCTACGAGTCGATGTCGGCGCGCAACGGCGACATCGAGGAGCTGACCCAGGACGAGAGCATCGGGCTGGGCGTCCGGTCGCTGGTCGGCTCCAGTTGGGGCTTCCACGCCGTACCCGAACTGTCGGACGCGGCGGCCCGCGAGGCCGGCCGGCGCGCCGCGGCGACCGCCACCGCGAGCGCGCGGGTCCCCGGCCCGCCGGTCGACCTGGTCCCGGTCGAGGCCGCGGTGGCGAGCTGGGCCTCCGCCTGCGACGTGGACCCCCTCGGCGTGCCCCTCTCCGACAAGGGTGACCTGCTGGTCCGCGCCACGGAGACGATGCGGGCGCACGGCGCCGACCTGGCCGAGGGGCTCTACCAGATCTGGGACACCGCCAAGTGGTTCGTCTCCAGCGAGGGCCACCGGATCGACCAGCGGATCCGGGAGTGCGGCGGGGGCATCTCGGCCACCTCGATCGGCGACGGCGAGACCCAGCGCCGGTCCTGGCCGAGCTACCGCGGGCAGTACGGCACCACCGGCTGGGAGCTGGTCGACTCCCTCGACCTGGCCGGGCACGCCGCCCGGATCGCCGAGGAGTCCCGGGAGCTGCTGACCGCCCCGGAGTGCCCGGCCGGCGAGACCGACCTGATCCTCGGCGGCGAGCAGCTCGCCCTCCAGATCCACGAGTCGGTCGGGCACGCCATCGAGCTGGACCGGATCCTCGGCTGGGAGGCGGCCTTCGCCGGCACCTCCTGGCTGGACCTGGCCCGGCTCGGCTCGCTGCGCTACGGCTCCGAGCTGATGAACATCACCATCGACCCGACCATCCCGGGCGCGCTGGGCAGTTTCGGCTTCGACGACGAGGGCTCCCCGGCGGTCCGGCGGGACGCGGTCCGCGCCGGCCGCTGGGTGGGGGTGCTCGCCGGCCGGGACTCGGCCGCCGTCGCCGGCCTCGGTTACGGCGGCAGCGTACGGGCGGACGGCTGGGCCCGGCTGCCGATGGTGCGGATGACGAACGTGGGCCTGGAACCGGGTCCGCACACGCTCGACGAGATCATCGACGCCACCGACGACGGGGTGCTGATGGACGTCAACCGCTCCTGGTCGATCGACGACAAGCGGCTCAACTTCCAGTTCGGCTGCGAGATCGGCTGGGAGGTGAAGAGGGGCCGGCGGGGTCGGATGCTGCGCAACCCGACGTACACCGGGATCGGGCCGGTCTTCTGGCGGTCGATGGACATGCTCTCCTCGGAGATCGTCCCGTGGGGCACACCGAACTGCGGAAAGGGGCAGCCCGGCCAGGTCGGGCACACCGGCCACCCGGCCGCCCCGGCCCGCTTCCGCAACGTACGGGTGGGGGTGCGGGCATGAACGCCGAGCAGGACCTGGCCGGCCGGGTGGTGGAGCTGGTCCGCCGGATCGCCGGGCCGGAGGCCCAGGCCGAGGTGGTGGTGACCCGCTCCGACCTGGCGCTGACCCGGTTCGCCAACTCGTTCATCCACCAGAACGTCGCCGAGTCGGGCACCACGGTCCGGTTGCGGCTGCACGTCGACGGGCGGACCGCGGCGGGCAGCGGCAGCCTGGTCGACGCCGACGGGCTGACCGCGCTGGTCGAGCGGACCCGGACCGCGGCCCGGCTCGCCCCGCCCGACCCGGCCTGGCCGGGGCTCACCCCGCCGGCACCGATCCCGTCGGACGGCATCTTCGACGAGGCCACCGCGTACGCCTCGCCGGACGAGCGGGCCGACCGGGTGCGCGCCTTCGTGGACGCGGTCGGCGGCCTGGAGGCGGCCGGCTACTGCCGGACGGCGTACCGGTCGGGGGCGTTCGCCAACTCGGCCGGGCACTCGGCGGTGGGGCGGACGGCCGAGGCGGCGATGGACGGCATCGCCCGTACCGGCGGGTCCGACGGCGTGGCCCGGCTCTGCGCCGACCGGCTCGGCGACGTGGCCGGCGCGGCGCTCGGCGCCCGGGCGGCGGCCAAGGCGCGGGCGGCGGCCGACCCGGTGGAGCTGCCCCCGGGCCGGTACGAGGTGGTGCTCGAACCGGCCGCCGTCGCCGACCTGCTGCAGAACCTGGCCTGGTACGGCTTCAACGGCAAGCGGTACGCCGAGCGGCAGTCCTTCGCCGAGCCCGGCGCCGCCCAGTTCGACCCGGCGGTGACTCTGGTGGACGACCCGCTGCACGCGTCCGGGCTGCCGTACGACCTGGAGGGCACGCCGCGCCGTGCGTTGCCCCTGGTCGAGGCGGGCACCACCCGGGGGGTGGCGTACGACCGGCGCAGCGGCGCCGAGGCGGGCACCGGGTCGACCGGGCACGGGATGGTCGGCGGGTCGACCTTCGGCCCGATCCCGCGCAACCTCCGCCTGCTGCCGGCCGATGGCGGGTCCGGCGTGGCCGCCGGGCAGCTGAGTGGCGGGGTCACCGGGGCGGTCGCCGACCCGGACACCGCCGCGCTGGTCGCCGGAATGGCGCGGGGACTGCTGGTCACCGACTTCTGGTACACCCGGGTGCTCGACCCGAAGCGCCTGGTCATCACGGGGCTGACCCGGAACGGGGTCTGGCTGGTCGAGGACGGTGTGCCGACCCGGGCGGTCCGGGACTTCCGCTTCACCGAGTCGTACCCGCGGGCGCTGGGGCCGGAGCGGGTGCTCGACCTGGGCCGGACCCCGGTGCGGCAGCCCGACCGGGTGGACGGCGCGTGGTGGGAGGCGCCACCGCTGCGCCTGGCGTCGTGGAACTTCACCGGCGGCGCGTCCGGCTGACCGAGGTTGCCGAATATTGATCATGGCTCGGGTCTTTCCAACGTGCGGGACACACGGGACACTGCGTTGCGCGGCCGGGCCGCGAAGATCGGCGTAACGTGT
This sequence comes from Micromonospora sp. NPDC051924, assembly GCF_055586005.1. Lineage (NCBI taxonomy): Bacteria > Bacillati > Actinomycetota > Actinomycetes > Micromonosporales > Micromonosporaceae > Micromonospora > Micromonospora sp. NPDC051924. Next base: position 71,473 of record NZ_JBVJJA010000039.1, on the reverse strand, counting down.
GTCACTTAGCTGCGTCGGTTCGCCGGTGCGGTCGTTGGTGTGCGCAAGACGTGGCAGTGGACGCGGTCTCGCCGGTCCGCTGACCGGTAACGAAAGCTGATCCGCCGCCCCCGCGAGGGCGCCGTCAGGGAGACGACTCGAATGACATCAACGGCAACGAGGCCGCGAGGGGCGCGGGCACGCGCCGCGATAGCGGCGAAGACGTTGCGAACGGACCGCTGGTGGTTCGCACCACTGATCACCGTCGTCGGGCTCAGCGCCTGGGTCATCTACGCGACGGTCCGGGTCTTCATGCACAAGTGGTACTGGGTGGACCAGTACCACTACCTGACGCCGTTCTACTCCCCCTGCGTGACCGACCGGTGCGTCGAGGGCTCCTCGCACTTCGGCACCTTCCTGCCCGGCTGGTGGATCATCCCGGACGCGGCGCTGACCCTGCCGTTCCTGCTGCTGTTCCGGTTGACCTGCTACTACTACCGCAAGGCGTACTACCGGTCGTTCTGGCTGTCGCCGCCGGCCTGCGCGGTTCCCGACGGGCACCAGGCGTACAGCGGTGAGACCCGCTTCCCGCTGCTCGGACAGAACCTGCACCGCTACTTCTTCTACGCGGCCGCGATCATCTCGCTGATCAACACGTGGGACGCGATCTACGCCTTCCACTCCCCGAAGGGCTTCGGCTTCGGCCTCGGCAACCTCATCCTGCTGGCCAACGTCGTGATGCTCTGGGCGTACACCATCTCCTGCCACTCCTGCCGGCACATCATCGGCGGCCGCCTCAAGCACTTCTCCAAGCACCCGCTGCGCTACCGGGCCTGGACCGGCGTGTCCTGGCTGAACGTGCGGCACATGCAGCTCGCCTGGATCACCCTCGGCACCCTCGCGCTCACCGACTTCTACGTGATGGCGGTCGCGGCCGGGTGGTTCAACGACCTGCGGTTCATCAACTGAAGGCCCGGGACATGACTGAGACGCGAATCGAACGACACCACTACGACGTCGTCGTGATCGGGGCCGGCGGCGCCGGCCTGCGGGCGGCGATCGAGGCCCGGCTGGCCGGCAAGAAGACCGCGATCATCTCCAAGTCGCTGTTCGGCAAGGCGCACACGGTGATGGCCGAGGGCGGCGCGGCCGCCGCCATGGGCAACGTGAACCCGCGCGACAACTGGCAGGTGCACTACCGCGACACCATGCGCGGCGGCAAGTTCCTCAACAACTTCCGGATGGCCGAGCTGCACGCGAAGGAGTCGCCGCAGCGGATCTGGGAGCTGGAGACGTATGGTGCGCTCTTCGACCGCACCAAGGACGGGAAGATCTCCCAGCGCAACTTCGGCGGCCACGAGTACCCCCGGCTGGCGCACGTCGGCGACCGGACCGGGCTGGAGCTGATCCGTACCCTCCAGCAGAAGATCGTCTCCCTCCAGCAGGAGGACAAGCGGGAACACGGCGACTACGAAGCCCGGATCAAGGTCTTCGCCGAGACCACCATCACCGAGCTGCTGCTCGACGGCGACCGGGTCGCCGGCGCGTTCGGCTACTACCGGGAGTCCGGTGAGTTCGTCCTCTTCGAGGCCCCGGCGGTGGTCCTGGCCACCGGCGGCGTCGGCCGCTCCTACAAGGTCACCTCGAACTCCTGGGAGTACACCGGGGACGGTCACGCGCTGGCGCTGCGCGCCGGGGCGACGCTGATCAACATGGAGTTCCTCCAGTTCCACCCGACCGGCATGGTCTGGCCGCCCTCGGTGAAGGGCATCCTGGTCACCGAGTCGGTCCGCGGCGACGGCGGGGTGCTGAAGAACTCCGAGGGCAAGCGGTTCATGTTCGACTACGTCCCGGACGTCTTCCGCAAGCAGTACGCGGACAACGAGGCGGAGGCGGACCGCTGGTACAAGGACCCGGACAACAACCGGCGTCCGCCCGAGCTGCTCCCCCGCGACGAGGTCGCCCGGGCGATCAACAGCGAGGTCAAGGCGGGCCGGGGTACGCCGGCCGGCGGCGTCTACCTGGACATCGCCTCCCGGCTGCCGGCCGAGGAGATCCGCCGCCGCCTGCCGTCGATGTACCACCAGTTCAAGGAGCTGGCCGACGTCGACATCACCAAGGAGCCGATGGAGGTCGGCCCGACCTGCCACTACGTGATGGGCGGCGTCGAGGTGGACCCGGACTCGGGGGCCGCGTACGGCACCGTGCGCGGGCTCTTCGCCGCCGGTGAGGTCTCCGGCGGCATGCACGGCTCCAACCGGCTCGGCGGCAACTCCCTCTCCGACCTGCTGGTCTTCGGTAAGCGGGCGGGCGGCCACGCCGCCTCGTACGCCGATCAGCTCACCGCGCGCCCGAAGGTGTCGGTGCCGGCGGTGGAGGCCGCGGTGGAGACGGCGCTGGCGCCGTTGCAGCGGGACACCGGGGAGAACCCGTACACCCTGCAGCAGGACCTCCAGGCCGTGATGGGGGATCTGGTCGGCATCATCCGCCGGGAGGGCGAGCTGGTCGACGCCCTGGCCCGGCTGGCGGAGCTGCGCGAGCGGGTGGCCAAGGTGAGCGCGGCCGGCGGCCGGCGCTACAACCCGGGCTGGCACCTGGCGCTGGACCTGCGGAACATGCTGGTGGTCTCGGAGTGCACGGCGAAGGCCGCCCTGGAGCGGCAGGAGTCGCGGGGCGGGCACACCCGGGAGGACTACCCGGCGATGGACCCGAAGTGGCGGCAGGTCAACCTGGTCTGCTCGCTGGACGGCGACGCGGTCCGGCTGACCCAGAAGCCGCTGCCGAAGATGCGCCCAGAGCTGATCCAGCTCTTCGACCGGGCCGAGCTGGCCAAGTACCTGACCGACGCGGAACTCGCCGAGTTCGACGCCCTCGCTGAGGAGGCGGGCAACTGATGGGGATCAAGAGGCAGTTCCGCATCTGGCGGGGCGACGAGACCGGCGGTGACCTCCAGGACTACACGGTAGAGGTCAACGAGGGTGAGGTCGTCCTCGACGTGATCCACCGGCTCCAGGCCACCGACGCGCCGGACCTGGCGTGCCGGTGGAACTGCAAGGCCGGCAAGTGCGGCTCCTGCTCCATGGAGATCAACGGCAAGCCGCGGTTGAGCTGCATGACCCGGATGTCGACGTTCGAGGAGACCGAGACCGTCACGGTCACCCCGCTGCGGACCTTCCCGGTCATCCGCGACCTGGTCACCGACGTCTCGTTCAACTACGAGAAGGCCCGGGAGACCCCGGCGTTCGCGCCGCCGGCCGACCTGGCCCCCGGCGACTACCGGATGCAGCAGGTGGACGTCGAGCGCTCGCAGGAGTTCCGCAAGTGCATCGAGTGCTACCTGTGCCAGAACGTCTGCCACGTGATCCGCGACCACGAGGAGAACAAGCCGGCGTTCTCCGGTCCCCGGTTCTTCATCCGGGCCGCCGAGCTGGACATGCACCCGCTCGACGCGAAGACCGACCGCAAGGAGTACGCGCAGGCCGAGATGGGCCTCGGCTTCTGCAACATCACCAAGTGCTGCACCGAGGTCTGCCCCGAGCACATCAAGATCACCGACAACGGGATCATCCCCATGAAGGAGCGGGTCGTCGACCGCAGGTACGATCCCCTTGTGTGGCTTGGTAGCAAGATCTTCCGGAGGGGTCAGGTGCCTCAGACCAGCGTGACCAGCGGGCATTCCAGCGGCGCCGCGACTGCCGGCGCAGCACACGGCGGGGTGCACTCGCACGCCGGCGGCTCGCACGACGTGGCGGCCGAGAGGCAGGCGCAACAGGGCGTCAACTGGCACCGCGAGGTGCCGCACCCGACCGCCCCGGCGGTCGACGCCAACGGCAAGCTGCCGCTGACCGAGCTGACCTTCGACCGGGCCGCCGCGCCGTCGCCGTTCGGCGACGACGTGGCCTTCCCGCTGCCGCCCGAGCACCTCAACTTCGCTCACCCGCAGCAGGACGAGCCGAAGCACTGAGCAGCACGGACAACACGACGACGGGGGCCGCGGCGGATGCCGCCGGCCCCCGTCCCGTTTCCGCCCCCGTGTCCGCTCTCGCCGCTCAGCCGTTGGTGAGCAGGGGACGCAGCGCGGCGACGACCGGCGCGTCGGCGGGGAGCCAGGGCACGCTGTCGAGTTCGGCGGCGGAGAGCCAGCGCAGCTCGGAGTGCTCGAGGGCCTTCGGCTGGTCACCATGGAGGAGGCGGGCCACGTACACCCGGAGGACGGAACGGCCGTGGGCCATCCGCACGTCGCGGCCGACCCGCGCGCCGATCTCCACGCGTACGTCGAGCTCCTCGGCGCACTCGCGGACCAGCGCGGCGATCTCGCCCTCGCCCGGCTCGACCTTGCCGCCGGGGAACTCCCAGCGGCCGGCCACCTCCGGGGGCGCGGAGCGGGCGCAGGCCAGCACCCTGCCGTCCACGATGATCGCCGCCCCGACGACCACCTTCGGTTCCCGCCGCTCGGCATGCCCGTTACCGCTAACCCGTTCGGTCCGCACGGCCGTCCAGCGTGCCAGATCAATCGGCGGTTTGGGTACCTGAGGTCGACGTCAGGCCAACAAGAGACGGAAGTGTGGGCGTGGACACACCATCCGCGCGACGACAGACTAGAGGTCGTCGACGAGGACACGGGATGGCGACGATTTGGCCACAAGCCGGCAACGACGCCAGGGAGGTGCGGTGATGCGCGTGCTGTTCAACAGCAGGTCGAAGCACGACTACCTCAGCGACGCCCTCGCCCTGCTGTCCGGCTGGACCCGCGAGGGTGAGCAGATCCGCCGCACCCTCGTCCTGGACGACACCCAGCACGCCGCGCTGACCGAACGGGTCGCGGTGGTCGCGGACGCGCTGCGGCTGCGTCCCGAGATCAGCCGCCGCGCCGACCGTACGCAGATCAAGGTCGGCCACGGCGACGGCGAGCCGCTCACCGAGGGCGAGGTCCTGCTGGCCGCCCGCATCGAGGACGCGGTCCGCGCGGTCACCGAGCCCTGAGCCGGCTGGCACGGCCCACCTACCGTTGGACGCATGGCCAGTCCGACGTACGACCACAGGGAACAGTTCCAGCAGATCCAGAGCGGCCTCCTGGCCGGCGAACAGATCATCGCCGTCTACGACGCGATCGGCGCCGGCACCGGGTTCATCGGCCTGACCGACCGGCGGGTGATCATTCAGGACCGCTCCTTCGTCGGCAAGAAGTACGCCATCACCAGCATTCCGTACTCGAAGATCACCAGCGTGAGCGTGGTGAGCAACAAGTCCTGGGGCGGGTCGTTCTTCTCCACCGGCGCGATCGCCATCCACGTCGGCACGCACACCTACGAGGTCGAGTTCCGGGGCGCGCAGAAGAGCCACCACGTGCACAACGTGATCCTCCACCACATCTCCTGACCGCTACCCTGACCGGTCGTGACGGCACGACTGGCGGCGCTCTACGACATGGAGAACCGGTGGGGGCGCGACGACGAGTTCTTCCTCCGCCTCGCAGGTGAGACGCCGGCGGCCCGGGTGGTCGACCTGGGCTGCGGCACCGGGCGGCTCACCCTGGCCCTGGCCGCCGCCGGTCACCCCGTCACCGGGGTCGAGCCGGCCCGGGCGTCGCTGGACGCGGCCCGCGCCAAGCCCGGCGCCGGGCGGGTCACCTGGGTCGAGGGCACCGCCGCCGACCTGCCCGACGCCGCGTCCGACCTGGTCCTGCTGACCAGCCACGTGGCGCAGGAGATCCGGGACGACGCCGAGTGGACGCGTACCCTCGCCGACCTGCGCCGGGCGCTGGTCGACGGGGGCCGGCTGGCGTTCGACTCCCGCGACCCGGCGGCCCGCCGCTGGGAACGCTGGAACCCGACCGACTCCCGCCGCCGGCTCACCCTGCCCGACGGCACCCCGGTGGACGCCTGGACCGAGCTGACCGAGGTACGCGACGGGCTGGTCAGCTTCCTCCACCACTACCTCCTCCCCTGCGGGGAGGAGCTGCGCAGCCCCGGCACGCTGCGTTTCCGGACCGAGGCGGAGCTGCGGGCGGCCCTCGCGGCGGCCGGGTTCACCGTTGAGCGGCTGCACGGCGGCTGGGCCGGCGAGCCGGTCGGCGCCGGTGACGACGGCGAGCTGATCGTCGTGGCCCGAGCCGGAGCCTGACCACCGTCAGCGGCGGTACGTCAGCTCAAAGTCGAGCGTCCAGTCAACCCCGTCCGTCGACCTCTCCCAGCGGCCGACGATGGTGTCCGCGCCGGCCGTCGCGATCCAGCGCTGGTGGAAGCCGGGCGCGTCCCGCCACATGCGCCAGACCTGGTCGGCGAACGTCATCTGGTAGACCCGGTGCACGCCCCGCGCGTCGGCGTACAACACGCTGAACGCCCCGGCCGTGTCGTCGAGCCCGATCAGTGAGGTGGTGGGCAGTGGATTGTTCTCCCGCCACGCCTGCGGCGCGGTGTCGGGCAACGGTTCCGCGTCGCTGAACTGTCGCAGGTACTTACCGTCCTCGACCCAGCTGAACTCCGTCCATCCGGCACCGAGGCCCTCGACCGCCGGCTGCACGGTCCACCGACCGACGAGCACGTCGAGCCGCGCGAGCACCGGGTTCCGCTGCACCATCTCGTCCTCCTCCTGCCGCCGAGGCATCCACGCTAATCGCCGTCGGCGCGACGCGCCGGGCCTGACCGAGCGGCGCGGCCGGCGAGGTGCGCGTGCCGGGCGGGGATAATCGTCCGCATGCGGGGGCGATTCACGGTGGTCAGGCAGTGGTGCGGGACGCACCGGCGGCTGGTGCGGCGGGTGCTCCTCGTGGCGACCGTCGGCGCGGTGCTGCTGGCCGGCGGGGTGGCGGGCAGCGCGGCGTGGATACGCGGCGGCGCGGACGGCCACGTCTTCACCGAGGCCGACGTGCCGGCGGCACCGGTCGCCCTGGTCCTGGGCACCAAGGTGAGCGCCGACGGCAGCCCGTCGCCGTTTCTCGCCGGCCGGCTGGAGATCGCGCAGCGGCTGTTCGCCGCCGGCAAGGTCCGGGCGATCCTGGTGTCCGGCGACAACATGAACGCCGACTACAACGAGCCCGAGGCGATGCGCCGCTGGCTGGTCGACCGGGGCGTGCCGGCGCGAAAGGTGGTGCTCGACTACGCCGGCTTCGACACGTACGACTCGTGCGCGCGAGCGAAGCGGATCTTCGGGGTGGACCGGGCGACCGTGGTGACCCAGTCGTTCCACCTGCCCCGCGCCGTGTCGCTGTGCCGGCACCTCGGCATCGACGCCAACGGCGTGGGCGACGACACCGCCAAGCGGTACGCCGAACGCTGGTGGATCAGCTCCACCCGCGAGTACGGCGCCTGTGTGAAGGCGGCCGTGGACGTGCTCTCCGGCCGCGACCCGGTGCACCTCGGCCGCCACGAGACCGGCGTCGAGGACGCCCTCCGGGAGAGCTGACCGCGCGGATCGTCAGCGGGTGAGCCGGCGGGCGCACGGCCCGTCGTGGTCGGCCCGGAGCAGGCAGCGCCGGCCGCCGGGCAGCCGCAGGTCACAGAAGACCCGATGGCGTACGCCCTGGTCGTCCTCGGCCGACACGGTGGTCTCCCCCGCGTCGGCCTGGGAGAGCAGGCCGGCCCAGCGGGCGACGACCCGGGCCAGGCGTACCGCGCCGGTCAGGTCCCCGGCGGCGACCGGCAGGTGGATGACGAAGCGCTCCCGCTCGACCATCAGCGGTACCCCTCGATCCGCTGCTGCGCGTGCTCGGACTGCCAGTGCCGCAGCGCGTCCCTGATCCGGGCCGCCTCCTGCCGGCTGTCGCCCAGCGCCCGGTACGCGGCGGCGAGGTCGTCGGCGACCCGGTCCAGAAACTCCCGCACCTCGTCCGGGTCGAGCCCGCGCCGGCCGAGCCCGGTCGGCCGGAACCGCCGCTGCCGCACCTGCCAGGGCAACAGCGGTACATACGTCGAGGAGCGGTAGCAGGTCGCCGGGCCGCGTCGCGGCCGCCCGTTCCGGCGCAGCCCACGGAAGAAGGCATGCATGGTCGCCCCACCTCTCTCGGCCTCAGAACTGGAAGGGGTGGCCGCACCCGCCCGCCGCGCGCGGGCCGACCACCCCGCCCCACCACCGCAGCTCCGATCAGCGGTACGACAGCAGGGCTGGTCAGCAACGGCCACGCATTCGGGCGTTTCCACCCGAGCACGGACTGTGACTGACACTCTAAACATGAGGCCATCGGCACACAAGTACTTATGGCCATAGGGCCGCACCCAATGTTGCCTATAGGGCCATAAGGCTTGTCGCATGTCCATCGATCCGTACTCGCACACCCCGGTGTACGTGCAGCTCGCCGACCTGCTGCGGCAGCGCATCGAGTCCGGCGAGTTGGCGCCAGGCGCCAACGTCGGCAGCGAGTCCCGCCTGGTGCAGGAGTACGGGATCGGGCGGGACGCGGTCCGTATGGGAATCGCGCTGCTCCGCTCAGAGGGATTGGTAACCACCAGCCGAGGGCACGGAACCCGGGTCCGCGAGACCCCGGAGCGGCGGCAGGTCGAGTTGACTCCGGGCGCGACCGTGATCGCCCGGATGCCCAGTGGCAAGGAGCGCAGGTCGTTGCAGCTCGACGAGGGCGTACCGGTGCTGGAGGTCCGCGACCCGCAGGGCAGCGTCGAGGTCCTGGCGGCCGACGAGGTCGAGCTGACCCGCCCGGCATGACGCGCTGGGACGCGGCCGCACAATGCAGGATGACGGCAATCGACTACGAGTGACCGATGCTCCACCGCGCTGGCACGGTCTGCTCGATCCGTTCCCGATCCTCGCCGATTCGGCCACGGACGTGGAGCCAGGCCCATTCGCCCACGCCGTCCATCCGCAACAGCTGGCCGGGGGTCGTGAAGCACCGGATCGGATCCGCCGGGTCGGCCCAGGACGGGTATTCGGGGAGGTTGACCGGCCGGTACGTCCTCTCCACCAGCGCGATCAGCTCGGCCGGTACCTCGGCGGCGTTGTCCCAGTCTCCGGGCGCGAACAGAGGTGGGGACGGTGGAGGGGTACGACATCGCGGTGGCGCTCCACCCGTCCCTCGCCATCCGACGCGACGGCGGTGAGGCTAGCGCCGCGCGACCGCGCCGCGCGACATCCGCTGTCTGCGGCGATATCGTCGGCGACGTGGTGAGGCTGGGCGAGGAGACACTGGTGGCGGTCGGCCGGATGACCGTCGCGGCGACCGAACTGGAGCACGTGCTGGCGGAGATCGGCGCGGCGGCGGCCGGCGCCGGGGCGGAGGCACTCTTTGCGCGGACCGGCGCGCCGCTCGTCGCCGCGCGGGAGGCCGCCCGGTGCGCGCCACCGGCCCACCGGGACGAGTACGTCAACCTGGTCGAGGGCGCCGCCACCCAACTGGCGCTGAGCCAGGCCGCGCTGCGTGCGATGTGGCGGCCCGGCGGCCGGACCGACCCGGCGATGTTCGACGAGATCACCGTACGCCTGCTCCGCTGCCGCGACGCCCTGCACCTGCTCGCCGACTCCGCCGCCGCCCCGGCGTGACCGACTGAGTACGCCGCCTCATGCGGGTCCGGCCGGCATCTGGCCAGGCTGGGGCGTATGACGTCTTCGACCGTTCGCCGGGCGGGACCCGTCGTCGGATTCCTGGTCCTGACCTGGGTGCTCGGACTGCTCGCGTTGGTCTGGTGGATGTTCAGCATCGCGATGCGACAGTGGGCCGACAGCTACTCGGACCCGGTTGGAGAAAGGGCCGCGCCGCAGCATCAGGGAGCCGCGGCGATGCTGGTCCTGGTCCTGGTGGCGGTCGGCGGACCCGCGATCATCGCGCTGGTGGCGTACCGGCTGCGGCTCGTCCGTACCGCCGTCGTCTTCCTGGTCCTGACCCTCGCGCTCCTGCTCCCCGGCCTGCCGGTCGCCGCGTTCGCCTACCGCGACCTGCGCCCGGCACCGCCGCCCCCGGGGCCACCGGGCCACTGCGTGGAACACAGCGGCGGCGACACGCGGTGCCCGGGCGGCTGAGGTCGCCGACCCCGAAGCGTCGGTGTCACATCCCGCGCCCCTGGCGACGTTTCTTCGGGCAGGAGGTGTGCGGGTGGAGAGCTTCGACGAGGTGATCGCCGCCCGGTTGCCGGCGCTGCTGCGCTACGCGGCCGTGCTGACCGGCGATCGGGACCTCGCCCAGGACGTGGTCCAGGACACGCTTATCCGGGCACACGCCCGCTGGGGGCGGATCGCCCGGATGGACCGGCCGGATCTCTACCTGCGCCGGATGGTGCTCACGGAGTACCTGTCGCTACGGCGGCGCGGGGCGCGCCGGGCCGCGCTGGATCAGGCGCGCCGACCGGTCGAGGAGCACGGCCCGGACCACGCCGTCGGTCACGCCGAGCGGGACGACCTGTGGGCCCGGATGGCGACGCTGCCGCCGCAGCAGCGGGCCGTGCTGGTGCTGCGCTACTACGAGGACCTCTCCGACGGCGAGATCGCCGAGGTGCTCAATTGCGCTGTCTCGTCGGTGCGGGTCTACCGGGCGCGTGCCTTCGCCACCCTCCGGCTGGAGTGGGAACTGGAGGAGAGCCGATGAACGCACGACTGACCCGCACGCTCGCCGAGGGCGAGCGGTACACGCCGAACCCGGAGGTGGTCCTGGCCGGGGTACGGGCGGGCATCGTCCGGGCCCGCCGGCGCCGCCGGTACGCCACCGCCGGCCTCGCCGCGTTCACCGTCCTCGCGGTCAGCGGCACGGCGGTGGTGGTCGGACGCTCCGAACTCTCCTCCCCCCGCCCGGCGGGGAGCGCGGCACCGCCGGCCGTGCCGGCGCAGGAGTGCCGTCTGAGCTTCGGCTGGCTGCCGGAGGGCCTGGCCGAGCCCACCCGGAGCTGCGGCCCCCAACGGCAGGCCGTCCTGTATCCAATGGCGGGCGGCCCGTACCTGGCCGTGTCGATCGACCTGTCGGGCTGGCAGGGACCGGCGAAGCTCACGCCGGGATGGAAACAGATCACGGTCAACGGTCGCACCGGCCAGGTCGTGACCCGGCGGACCCGGGCGTTCGTCCGGTTCCCGCTGCCGTCCGGCCGCTGGGTCCGCATCGAGTACGGCGGCGGAAGGGAGGCGCCGGAGCTGGAGACCACGGCCCGGCGGATCGCCGAAAACATCAGCGAGACGCCCGCCGGATCAGTCATCGCTCGGTTCACCCCGACGTACCTTCCGCCGGGTCAGCATCTCGCGTTCGTCGGGCAGCGCCGCGGTGCGGAGACCAACGTCGGTTACCAGGACGGATCGGGCCGGCTCATCGACTCGTCCGGTACTGCCACGACGCAGGACGGCGTCATTGTCGACCAGCTACAGATCGATTCCGGCACCGAGTACCACATCACGTGGTGGCCGGACCTCGGCGGCGACGACCCGACGGCTCGTGGCGAGCGGATCGGGAGCATCCAGGGCCATCCTGCCTACCTGCTCAACGGGGGCACCCTGCTCACCGTCGAGGGGTTCCACGACGGGCGGCTGAGCGTGGTGGTAAACCTGCCGACCGACGAGCGGGGGCGGCCCGGGCCGGCGCCGGCCGGGCTCACGGCCGTGCTGATCCGGATCGCCGAGGGTGTGCGCTGGCTGGGCTGAACACGGCTATCGTCGCCGCATGCCCGACCTGATCGCACCCACCGTCCGGCTGCACGCCGCCTGGCTGGCGGCGCACGACGAATGGGGCACCGGTCTCCACGAGGACGGCTTCGGGCTGCGCCCCTCCGACGAGGTCAGCTCGCCGGCCGGGTTCGCGGCCTGGGTGGCCCGGTTGCTGGACGAGTCGGATCCGGCGAGGCCGCCGGGCCCGGGCCGGGTGCGGTGCACGTACCGGTGGATCGTCGAGGGCGAGCGGGTGCTCGGCGGGATCGCGCTGCGGCACGAGCTCGACGACTTCCTGCTGCGGGTCGGCGGGCACATCGGGTACGGCATCCGGCCGTCCGCGCGCCGACGCGGTCTCGCCACCTGGGCGCTGGGCCGAATGCTCGACGAGGCGCGAGCGCTCGGCCTGGAACGCGTGCTGGTCACCTGCGCGGCGGACAACCTCGCCTCGGCGCGGACGATCGAGCGCAGCGGCGGCGTCCTGGAGGACATCCGGGACACCGAACTCGGCGCGGCCCGGCGCTACTGGATCAAGCTCTAGCCACGCACTGCCCCCACGCTGGGCGACGATCTTGATACATTCGCGCTTCACCTTGGATCGAAAGAGGAATGCATCATGTCCGGCACGGGGGCCGAATCTGACGCGGGATCGACGCCGGAGGGCGTACCGGATCAAGGAGCGGCACCGTTCGGGCCGCAGCCACCGGCGGGCTGGGACGCACTTCCGCCGCCGACCGGCCGCAACCGCGGCTTGGTCATCGCCGTCGCGACGCTGAGCGTGCTGCTGCTGGTGGCCTGCGCCGGCCTGGTCGGCGGCGCCTTCCTGCTGCGTTCGGCGGACACCGCCGGCCCGGCGACCGAGGCGCCGCGACCGCCGGTGACCGGCCACGGCCCGACCGCGAGCGCCGAGCCTGCCGGGAGTCTGGAGCCGGTGCTGCAGGGGCCGCAGGCCAGCGACTACCCGGCGGCCGAGATCTCCGATCTGAACGACGTGTGCGACGGAACCCTCTACTACCCGCAGTCGCCCAGGCGTGCCGGCAAGGCCCCGCACCCGGTGGTGCTGCTCGTCGGGGACGGCCCGGCGGACCATCGCCGCCAGGACAAGACCTACCACTACGACCTGGGCCTGTCGAAGCGGGTGGAACAGACCTGGGCGGCGGAAGACCCCAGGAATGTGCAGCTGGTCGCCTGCCTGGATCGGGTCAGCACCGGTGCGACCATCCGCCGCTGCAAGTACGACGACCCGAAGCCGGAGACGTTGACGCTGTCCAAGGCCGGTTACCGCCTCCGGGTGTACGAGGTGGCGACCGGCCGGAAGCTGCTCGACAAGGCCATGGGCGGCGACGACCAGTCCTGCCCGTACGTGGTCCTGGTCGGTCCCGACAAGAAGATCTACGCCGAGGTCCGCGACCGGACGCTGATCGCCGCGCTGCGCAAGCTCGTGACGGGGTGAGCGGGGCTCAGTAGACGACGCGGTACCAGTGCACCGTCTCGCCGGGAATCGGCGCCAGCCGCACCCTGGTGCCGTGCGGGTGCTCGAACATCCGCACCCCGTCCCCGAGCAGCACCGGGGCGAAGAACATCAGGATCTCGTCGAGCAGGCCGGCTTCGATGCACTGCTTCGCGACGTTTGCGCCGAGGATGTTCACGTACCTGTCGCCGGCCGCCTCCCTGGCCTGCGCGACGGCGCTGTCCAGGTCGCCGACGAAGGTGACGCCCGGGCTCGGCTCGGCCGGCGGCCGGTGGGTCAGTACGAACACCGGCCCCTGGTACCGGCCACCGAACGCACCCTCCTTGTCGGTGCCCCGGTTGGGGTCGTCGCCGCCGAAGGTGCGGTTGCCGACCAGGAGCGCGCCGACGTCGGCCAGCAGGCGCTCCGCCGTCGGGTTCTCGCTCCCGAGATGCTCGGTCAGCCAGGACATGTCGCCACCCGGGCCGGCGATGAAGCCGTCGAGCGACGCCGTCGCCGAGTACAGCAGCTTGGCCATGGTTCTCCCTCCATCGGTGGCCAGTCTGGTGGACCGCCGGTGGTCGGAAAAGGTCCGTCACATCCACCCGGCTGGCTCGTCCTTGCAGCAAACAACCAGGAGGGCTCATGTTCGCCGCTTACGTCACGATCACCATCCTCGCCGCGGTCTTCACCGGCATCGCCGCCGTCACCTACCTGATCGGCCACGACTATCCAAAGGCCCAGGCGGACATGAAGCGCGTGCCACGGTCGTGGGTACCGGTGTTGGGCACGTTGCTGGCGGCGGGCTCTCTGGGGCTGCTGGCCGGGTTCGCGGTGCCACTGCTGGGCACACTCGCCGCCGTCGGCCTCGTGCTGTACTTCGTCGGCGCGCTCTTTGCGCACCTGCGAGTGGGTTCCCGCCAGCTCGTGGGATGGGCCGTGTTCTTCTCGACGGCGGTGGCCGCACTGGCCGTGAATCTCGGCTACCACGGCTGAAGCCGTGGGAGCCGGCCCGCCTGAGCCGCGGGAACGGGCCGGAGTCAGACGTTGAAGCGGAACTCCACCACGTCGCCGTCCTGCATCACGTACTCCTTGCCCTCGATCCGGACCTTGCCGGCGGCCTTCGCCGCGGCCATCGATCCGGCCTCGACCAGGTCGGCGTAGGAGACCACCTCGGCCTTGATGAAGCCGCGCTGGAAGTCGCTGTGGATGACCCCGGCGGCCTCCGGCGCGGTCGCGCCGACCGGGACGGTCCAGGCCCGCGCCTCCTTGGGGCCGGCCGTCAGGTACGTCTGGAGCCCGAGCGTGCGGAAGCCGACCCGGACGAGCTGGTCCAGGCCCGGCTCGGACTGCCCGATCGACTCCAGCAGCTCGCGGGCCTCCTCCTCGGGCAGATCCACCAGCTCGGACTCGATCTTGGCGTCCATGAAGACCGCCTCGGCGGGCGCCACCAGGGCGCGCAGCTCGTCGAGGAACTCGGCGTTGCCCAGCTCGGCCTCGTCGACGTTGAACACGTAGAGGAACGGCTTGGTGGTGAGCAGGTGCAGCTCGCGCAGGTGCTCCAGCTCGATCTTGGCGGCGGCCGCGCCCGAGTACAGGGTGGTGCCGTTGTCCAGGACCTCGACGGCCTTCTTGGCGGCCTCGACGGCGGCGGCCCGGTCCTTGCGGAGCTTGGCCTCCTTCTCCAGCCGGGGCAGCGCCTTCTCCAGGGTCTGGAGGTCGGCCAGGATCAGCTCGGTGTTGATCGTCTCGATGTCGTCGGCCGGGGAGACCTTGCCGTCGACGTGCACCACGTTCGGGTCGGAGAAGGCGCGCACCACCTGGCAGATCGCCGAGGCGTCGCGGATGTTCGCCAGGAACGCGTTGCCCCGGCCCTGCCCCTTGGAGGCGCCCCGGACCAGGCCGGCGATGTCGACGAACGAGACCGGCGCCGGCAGCACCTTCTGCGAGCTGAAGATCTCGGCGAGCGTGGTCAGCCGCTCGTCGGGCAGCCCGACCACGCCGACGTTCGGCTCGATGGTGGCGAACGGGTAGTTCGCGGCGAGCACGTCGTTCTTGGTCAGCGCGTTGAACAGGGTGCTCTTGCCCACATTGGGCAGGCCGACGATGCCGATGGTGAGACTCACGACGAGCCAGCTTACGCGGTTCGCCGCCGGCAGCGGGCAGGCAGGTCCGCCCGGGCCGGGAAAAGGGACGGCGGTCACCGCGTACGCGTTGCTAGCGTGCGCCGGTGACCGACCGACTGCCCGAGCTGTACGTGGCCGTGGACGTGGAGGCGGACGGCCCGATCCCCGGGCCGTACAGCATGATCTCGCTCGGCATGGCCGTGGCGGGCCACCCCGATCTGACCTTCTACACCGAGCTGCGGCCGATCTCCGACGAGTTCGTACCGGCCGCGCTGGCCGTCTCCGGGCTGGACCGGGACCGTCTGCTCCGCGAGGCCCCCACCGCCGAGGAGGCGATGCGGGCCGCCGCGAGGTGGGTGAACGGGCTGCGGAGGATCGGCCGGCCGGTGTTCCTGGCCGCCCCGGCGGTCTGGGACGGCATGTTCGTGCACTGGTACTTCGTCCGGTTCGTCGGGCACAGCCCGTTCGGCGCCACCGGCTCCGGGGTGGACCTGCGCAGTTACTGGATGGGGCTGACCGGCGTGGAGTGGCGGGACACCCGCAAGGGCACGATCAAGCACCAGCTCGGCCTGACCGACCTGCCGCACACCCACCACGCCGGGGAGGACGCGGCCGAGCTGGCCCAGGTCTTCGACGCGGTCCGCCGCCGGCAGGCTCAGGAGGACTGAGCGGTCAGCAGCCGGGGCTCGATCCGGGTCTCCCGGGCGGTGCCGTCCTCGGCCCGGGTCACCTCGTACGCGGCCACGCCCTCGCGGTCGGCCACCGCCTCGACCAGCTCGGTGCCCCGGTAGACCAGCCCGACCCCGTCGTCGGTGCAGTGGCTGGTCGGCAGGGTGCCCTCGGCGACCAGCCGGTGCATCAGCGGCCGGCGCTGCTCCTCGCTGTCGTAGTGCACGCCGTTGCCGTACGGGAGCCAGCCGAGCCCCTCGGTGAACGGCCGCAGCTCCGGCCCGTAGCTGTCGGTGGGGCCGCCGAGGTGCCAGCAGATCGATCCGGCGGAGACACCGCCGAGCACCACGCCGGCCTGCCAGCACTCGTGCAGGATGTCCGGCAGCCCGTGCACCCGCCACACCGCGCAGAGGTTGGCGACGCTGCCGCCGCCGACCCAGATGACGTCCTGGGCGAGCAGGTGCGCCCGGACGTCGTCGACGTTGGGCATCGGGAAGAGGGCCAGGTGGGACGCGCGGAACCGGGTGCCGGCGAACGCGCCGTGGAAGAGGGTCAACGAGGTGGGCTGATCACCGACCGCCTGGTTCAGGTAGCAGATCCTCGGCGCGTCGCCGGCCTGGGCCAGCTCCGCCATCAGCTCGAAGACCGGCCCGGGCTTGACGTCCCACGGGCCGCGGCGGCGGCTGCTGAAGCCCATGCTGGTGGCGACGATGGTCGGTGCGCTGGCGGGCATGGTCTCCCCCTCCGGTCGGCGACGGGTCCCGATCATCATGCCCGGTCGGGCTGGTCCGCCTCGGCAGCGGCGAGCAGGGTCCGCAGCAGGTCGCCGAGACGCTCCTGGTCGGCGGGGGGCAACGCGTCGAGGATCCGGCGCTGCACGGCCAGCCCGGCCTCGACCGACTCCTCGACCACCCGACGGCCCTCGTCGGTGAGGCTGACCCGCAGCGCCCGCCGGTCGGCGGGGTCGGGGGCCCGCCGGACCAGACCGGCCCGCTCCAGCCGGTCGAGCCGGCCGGTCATCCCGCCGGAGGTGAGCATGAGGGCCGCGGCCAGCGCCTTGGGGGCCAGCGTGTACGGCTCGCCGGAGCGCCGCAGCGCGGCGAGCACGTCGAACTCGCCCCGGCCGATCCCCCAGCCGGCGTAGACCCGCTCCTGCCGGTCGCCGACGAGCCGGGCCAGCCGGTAGATGCGCCCGAAGACGGCCATCGGTTCGGGGCGCAGCCCCGCCCGCTCCCGGCGCCACTGCTCGACGATCACGTCCACGTCGTCCGCTGCCACGCAGGAATTGTGCCGCACCTCGCACTTCCCCCTTCGCTCGACACTGATTAGTTTAGCACTAAGCTACTTAGCATCGAGAAAGCGAGGCGACATAGACCGCCGCTGGGCCGACGTTCTGCTCACCGCCGCCGCCCCCGTCACCTGGGGCACCACGTACCTGGTCACCGCCGAGCTGCTGCCCGCCGGCCGGCCGCTCTGGTCCGGGGTGCTCCGGGCGCTGCCGGCCGGGCTGCTGCTGCTCGCCCTGACCCGGCGCCGACCGCACGGCGGCTGGTGGTGGCGGGCGGCGGTCCTCGGCGCGCTCAACATCGGCGCGTTCTTCCCGCTGCTCTTCGTCGCCGCGTACCGGCTGCCCGGCGGCACGGCGGCCGTGCTGGGCGCGGCCCAGCCACTCCTGGTCGCGGCGCTCGGCGCGGCCGTCCTGGGCCAGCGGCCCGGCCGCCGCGCCCTCGTCGCCGCGCTCGCCGCGCCGCTCGGCGTCGCCCTGGTGGTGCTGCGGCCGGGCGCCGGCCTCGACCCGCTCGGCGTCGCCGCCGGGCTCGCCGGCACGGCCGCGATGGCCGCCGGGCTGGTGCTCACCCGCCACTGGGGCCGGCCGCCCGGCGTCGGCACCCTCGCCGCGACGAGCTGGCAGCTGGTCGCCGGTGGCCTGCTGATCGCGCCGGTCGCGGCCGCCGTGGAGGGCGCGCCGCCCGCCCCGGACGGGCCCGCCCTGCTCGGGTACGCCTGGCTCGGGCTGGCCGGCACCGCGCTGGCGTACGCGCTGTGGTTCCGGGGCGCGGCGCTGCTGCCGGTCACCCGGGTGTCGGTGCTCGGCGCGCTCAGCCCGCTGACCGCCGCCATGCTCGGCTGGCTGGTGCTGAACCAGACGCTCAGCCCGGCCCAGCTCGTCGGCTTCACCGTGGCGGTGGGCGCGATGGTGTTCGGCCAACTGCCCGACCGGCCCGCCCCGGCCCGGTCGACGGCGCCGGCGGGGTCAGCCGGCGAGGAGGCGGGGCAGCTCCGCCGCCCCGTCGCCCCAGTCCGGCAGGGCGCCGGGCGGTAGGTCGGCCGCGGCGGCCCGCGGCAGCACCAACCGGTGCGCCGCCGCGGGACCGGCCGCGTACGACCGGTCGAGCAGCCAGCGCACCTCGTCGACCGTCCAGCCCAGCCCGGACCGGCCGGCGATCTCCCGGAGCAGGCGCGCCCCGACCCGGGTGTCGTCGTCGTAGAAGCGCAGGCACCAGTGGTGTGCCCACATGCCGAGCGCGCGCAGCCCGGCCGCGTCGAGCGAGCCGGCGAGCCGGCCGCAGGCGGTCTCGGCGAAGGCGCGCCCCGGGTCGTCGGCCCGGTCCCGCTCGATCGCGCCGTACGCGGCCGGCGCCACCACCCGCATCCGGTCGTAGAAGCCCTGCACCACCGCGCGGTCCAGCCGTATCCGCCCCGATCGCATCAGCGGGCACCCCGCCCGGCCACGCTCGCCATCCCCCGCACCTTTTCTTGAGTTGGTGGCGGGACCGTACCGACCACTACCGACACTTTCCGCGCCGGAATCGATTGCGGCACCAGGGTTTCTCCGGATGCGGCAGGTCAGGGCATCCGGGCGCGCGGAAGCCGCGAGATGCCGCATAGCGCGTTGCGGGGTGTGGCCGCTCCCAGCTCACCCGCCGGCACGGTGACGGCCACCGGGCAGGCCGGCGGAGACCACGCCGGGGCGGCCGCGTACGGCCAGGTCCGAATCCCGCCAGCCGAGGGCTGGACCTGCGAGGCAGTATCGGTGGCGTGGAATTGGACTTCGAGCGGTGCTACCGGGCCGTCGACAGCCGCGACCAGCGGTTCGACGGCTGGTTCTACACCGGCGTGACCTCGACCGGGATCTACTGCCGGCCGTCCTGCCCGGCGGTGACGCCGAAACGGCAGAACGTCCGGTTCTTCCCGTCCGCCGCCGCCGCCCAGGGGGCGGGGCTGCGCGCCTGCCGTCGTTGCCGCCCCGACGCCGCCCCGGGCTCGCCCCAGTGGGACGTCCGGGCGGACGTGGTGGGGCGGGCGATGCGGCTGATCGCGGACGGGGTGGTCGACCGGGACGGGGTGCCGGGGCTGGCGGCCCGGCTCGGCTACACCGAGCGACACCTGCACCGGATGTTGCACGCCGAACTGGGGGCCGGCCCGCTGGCGCTGGCCCGGGCGCAACGCGCGCAGACCGCCCGGATCCTCATCGAGACCACCGGCCTGGGCATGGCCGAGATCGCGTTCGCCGCTGGCTTCGGCAGCGTCCGGCAGTTCAACGACACGGTCCGCGAGGTGTACGGGGCCACCCCGTCCGAGCTGCGGGTCACCCGGGGCGGTCGGCCGGTGCCGAGCGGGGCGGGCACGATCTCGCTGCGGTTGGCGTACCGGCCGCCGTTGCACGCGGCGGCGCTGCTGGACTTCCTCGCCGTCCGGGCGCTGCCCGGCGTGGAGGAGGTGCGCGACGGGACGTACCGGCGGGGGGTCCGGCTGCCGCACGGCGACGGCACCATCGCACTGAGCCCGGCCGACGGGCACGTGGCCGCCACGCTGCGCCTGGCCGACCTGCGCGACCTGGCGCCCGCGGTGGCCCGCTGCCGCCGCCTGCTCGACCTGGACGCCGACCCGCTGGCGATCGACGCCACCCTGGCCGACGACCCCGCGCTGGCGGCGGCGGTCGGCGCCGAGCCCGGCGTCCGCCTCCCGCACGCGGTCGACGGCTTCGAGATGGCCGTCCGCGCGATCACCACCCAGCAGATCTCCCTGGCCTCCGCCCGCACCACCCTCACCCACCTCCTCACCACCGCGGCCACCCGACCCGACGAAGTCGATCATGAGGTTGACGGCGAAGTCGATCTCCAAAACGGCGGCCAACCTCATGATCGACAAGAGCACCGCGCGTTTCCGAGCGCGGAGGAGGTCGCGGGGGCGCCGGACTCGGCGTTCCGGATGCCGGTGGCGCGGCGGGAGACGGTGCGGGCGGTGGCCCGGGCCGTCGCCGAGGGGGAACTGGACCTGGAACCGGGTGGCGACCGGGAGGAGACGGTCCGGCGGCTCGTCGCGCTGCCCGGGATCGGACCGTGGACCGCCGGTTACGTCGCGATGCGGGCACTCGGCGACCCCGACGTCCTCCTCCCCACCGACCTGGGCGTACGCCGGGGCGCGACCGCGCTCGGCCTGGCGTGCGACCCGAAGACCCTGAACGCGTATGCGGACCGCTGGCGCCCCTGGCGGTCGTACGCGGTGATCCGACTCTGGAGAGCGGCATGACCACACTGGACAGCACCCTCGTCGACACCCCCGCCGGCCCGCTGAGCGTCCTCGCCGGGCCCACCGGGGCGGTACGCGCCGCCGGCTTCACCGCCGACCCGGCGACCCTGGTGCCGCTGATGCACCCGAGCCTCCGCGGTGACCTGCGGGAACGCGCCGAGCTCGGCCCGGTGACCGCCGCCGTCCGGGCGTACCTGGCCGGCGACCTGGCCGCGATCGACGCGGTCGAGGTGGAACAGCACACCGACGGGGCGTTCCTGGCGCACGCCTGGCGAGTGCTGCGCGATGTCAAGCCGGGCGAGCCGGTGACGTACACCGGGTTCGCCGGGCTGGCCGGACGGCCCGCCGCGGTACGCGCCGCCGCGGCGGCCTGCGCCCGCAACGCCGCCGCCCTCTTCGTCCCCTGCCACCGGGTGCTGCGCACCGACGGCACGCTCGGCGGCTACCGGTGGGGGCTGGACGTGAAGAAATGGCTTCTCGGGCATGAGGGACGCCTGACGGCAAGCTGACAGCGGTGGCGTCACCCCCTGCCGCTACCGTCGGCTAGTGCCTGCGCAGAGCGACGGCAACCCAGCGGTGCGTCACGACGCCCGCTCGCGCCCGCTGCGCAACCTCTGGCGGCTGCGTCCCTACCTGCGCCCGTACGCGATCGAGTTCGCCTGGCTGCTGCTCGCCGCCCTGGCCGCCACGGCGGCGAGCCTGGCCGTGCCGCTCGTGGTGCAGCGGGTGGTGGACGGGCCGGTGGCCCGGCACGACGCGGCCGGGCTGCTCCGGCTCGGCGCCCTCGCCCTCCTGCTCGGCCTGGCCGAAGCGGTGCTGATCTTCATCCGTCGGTGGACCCAGTCCTCCTCCTCGGTCGGCATGGAGGCGGCCATCCGGGCCGACGTCTACGCCCACCTGCAACGCCTCCCGCCCGCGTGCCACGACCGCTGGCAGTCCGGCCAGCTCCTCTCCCGGATCACCAGCGACCTGTCGGTGATCCGCCGGTTCCTCTCCTTCGGCCTGCTCTTCCTGGTGCTCAACCTCGTCACCTACGCCGCCGTGGTGGTGCTGCTGATCCGGCTGCACCCGTGGCTCGGCCTGCTGGTGGCGGCCAGCGCGGTGCCGCTGTTCCTGATCAGCCGGCGGTTCGCCCGCCACTACCACGCGACCTCGCGCCGGATGCAGGACCAGCAGGGCGACGTGGCCACCCTGGTGGAGGAGACCGCGCTGGGGCTGCGGACCATGCGGGCGTACGGGCGCGGGCCCGAGCTGACCGCCCGGTTCGGCACCGGCGCCCGGGCGCTGCACGACATCGGGATCGCCAAGGCACGGCTGCTGGCCCGCACGTCGGCGCTGTTCGACCTGGTACCCAACCTGACCCTCGGGGTGGTGCTGGTGGCCGGCGCGGCGGCGGTCGCCCGGGGCGTGCTCACCATCGGTGAGCTGGTCGCCTTCGTGAGTCTCCAGCTCATGTTGATCTGGCCGGTGCAGTCGCTGGGCTGGATCATCGCCAACGGGCAGGAGGCGGCGACCGCCGCCGACCGGATCCAGGAGGTGCTGGACACCCCGCCGAGCATCGTGGACGCGCCGCACGCCCGGACGCTGGACCGCGGCCAGGTCCGGGGCCGGCTGCGCTTCGAGCGGGTCACCTTCCGCTATCCGGGGACCGGCCGACCGGTGCTGCGCGAAATCGACCTGACCGTCGAACCGGGCGAGACGCTGGCCCTGGTCGGCGCGACCGGCTGCGGCAAGAGCACGCTGCTCTCGTTGGTCCCCCGGCTGCACGAGGTGACCGCCGGCCGGATCACCCTGGACGGGCACGACCTGCGCGACCTGCGGCTCGGCTCGCTGCGCCGACTGGTCGGGGTGGCGTTCGAGGAGCCGACCCTGTTCTCCATGTCGGTCTGGGAGAACCTCACCCTCGGCCGGCCGGACGCCGGTGAGGACGAGGTACGCGGCGCGCTCGCGCTGGCCCAGGCGGACTTCGCGTACCAGCTGCCGTGGGGGCTGGCCACCCGGGTCGGCGAGCAGGGGCTCTCGCTCTCCGGCGGGCAGCGGCAGCGGCTGGCGCTGGCCCGGGCGGTGCTCGGCCGGCCCGCCCTGCTCGTCCTCGACGACCCGCTGTCCGCGCTCGACGTGCACACCGAGGCGCTGGTCGAGGCCGCGCTGCGGCGGGTGCTGCGGGACACCACCGCCCTGCTGGTGGTGCACCGGCCGTCCACGGTGGCGCTCGCCGACCGGGTCGCCCTGCTCGACGGCGGGCGGATCGTCGCCGTCGGCACCCACTCGGAACTGCTGGCGAGGGTGCCGGCGTACCGGGCGGTGCTCTCCGCCGAGCCAGAGCGGCAGCCCGACGGCGCCGGCCTGGTGCGCTCGTGACCGACGCGCCGGGTGGACCGCCCCGGGTCCCCCGGCCGCGCCGGCCCCCGGGCGGCGACGCCGTCGACCTGTCCCGCTGGCGGGGGCGGGCCACCGACCCGGACGCCGACCGCAGCCGGGCCGAGGACACCACGCCGGAGGCGGTGGCCCGGCTCCGCGTCCGCAGCCGGGCGCTGCTCGGCCGGCTGCTGCGCCCGCACCGGGGACGGCTCAGGCTGGCGGTGGCCCTGCTGCTGGTCCAGAACGCCGCCGCGATGGCCGGTCCGTACCTGGTCATGCTCGGCATCGACCGGGGCATCGGCCCGTTGCGGGCCGGCGACCCCGGCCCGCTGATCGCCGTCGCCGCCGCCTTCGCCGTGGCCACCGGCACCGAGTACGCCGCCCGCCGCGGCTTCCTCTCCCTCGCCGCCCGGATCGGCCAGGCCGTCCTGCTCGACCTCCGCCGCCGGGTGTACGCCCACTTCCTCCGCCTCGATGTCGGCTTCCACGAGCGCTACACCTCGGGCCGGATGGTGTCCCGGCTGACCAGCGACCTGGACTCGATCGCCGAACTGGTCGACGGCGGGATCGACAAGCTGGTGATGGCGGCGCTGTCGGTGCTCTCGGTGGCGGGCATCCTGCTCTGGCTGGACCCGCCGCTGGCCGCCGTCACCCTGCTCGCCTTCCCGTTCCTGCTTCTGCTGTCCCGCTGGTTCGCCCGCGCGTCCGCCGGGGCGTACCGCCGGACCCGGGAGACCGTGGCGCTGGTCATCGTCCACTTCGTCGAGTCGTTGCGCGGCATCCGGGCGGTGCAGGCGTACCGCCGGGAGTCGCGCAACCAGCGCATCTTCGCGGCGGTGAACGACGACTACCGGCAGGCCAGCCTGGCCGCGTTCCGGCTGATCGCGGTCTACTCGCCGGGCATCCGGCTGATCGGCAACCTGACCGCCGCGCTGGTGCTCGGCTACGGCGGCGCCCGGGTGCTGGGCGGCCGGACGGAGGTCGGCGTGCTCGCCGCCTTCCTGCTCTACCTGCGCCGCTTCTTCGAGCCGATGGAGGAGCTCAGCCAGTTCTACAACGCCCTCCAGTCGGCCACCGCGGCGCTGGAGAAGCTAACCGGGGTGCTCGACGAGCGGCCGGGGGTGGCCGAGCCGGACCGGCCGGTACGGCTCCCCACCGGCGCGCCCCAGGGCACGGTGGCCTTCCGGTCGGTCACCTTCGGCTACCGGCCGGACGCGCCGATCCTGTCCGGGCTGGAGCTGACCGTGCCGGCCGGGCAGACCGTCGCGCTGATCGGGCCGACCGGCGCCGGCAAGTCGACCGTCGCCAAGCTGCTCGCCCGGTTCCATGACCCGGCCGGCGGCACGGTCAGCCTCGACGGGGTGGACCTGCGGGACCTGGCCGACGCCGAGCTGCGCCGAGCGGTCGTGCTGGTGACCCAGGAGAACCACCTGTTCAGCGGCTCGGTCGCGGAGAACATCCGGTTCGGCCGGCCGGACGCCGACGACGCGGCGGTGGAGGCCGCCGCCCGGGCGATCGGCGCGCACGACTTCATCGCGGCGCTCCCCGAGGGGTACGCCACCGACGTGCACCGCCGGGGTGGCCGGCTCTCGGCCGGGCAGCGCCAGCTCGTCGCATTCGCCCGGGCGTTCCTCGCCGACCCGCGCGTGCTGATCCTGGACGAGGCCACCTCGTCGCTGGACGTGCCGACCGAGCGCCTGGTGCAGCGGGCGCTGCGCAGCGTACTGCGGGACCGCACCGCGCTGGTCATCGCGCACCGGCTCTCCACCGTGGAGACCGCCGACCGGGTGCTGGTGCTGGACGGCGGTCGGATCGTCGAGGACGGGTCGCCGGCCGAGCTGGCCGCCGCCGGTGGCCGGTACGCCGCCCTGCACCGCCAGTGGCGGGACTCGCTGATCTGACGGGCGCGGGACCACGGCGCGGCCGGCGCGGCGGCTAGACTTCCCGATCGTCGATCGGCTCCGTCCCCGGCCCTGCCCGGGGCGCCCCGACCCGAGACGTCGACCGGGCCGATCGGCATCGCCGACACGGGAGGTTCGCGGCGTGCGTATCCGCCGACGCGTGGTTGTTGCCGGAGTGGCCGTCGCCTGCGCCATCGGGGCGACCGCGGTGGCATTGAGCCGGGGCGGCGACGCCGACCGGCCGGTCGTCGCGACCGCCGCCGAACAGCCGGGCGTCGACGCCCCGGCGGACGACCCGACGGCCGGCGCGCAGGCCGGCCTCGGCAGCCGCGGCGGCCGCACCACCACCGGTGGCCGCCCGGCTTCCGCCGCCGCACCCACCGCCGCCCGCCCGGCCACCCAGGTGGCCGCGGCCGCCCCCGCCTCGGTCGCCTACCTGCGCGAGCGCTACGGCGTCTCGGCAGCCGAGGCGGCCCGGCGGCTCGCCCTGCAGGAATACTCCGGCCCGCTCGCCGACCGGCTGGCCGCCGACCAGCCCGGCACGTACGGCGGCATGTGGCTGGACCAGGCGGCCGGCGGGGTGCTCGTCGTCGCGGCCACCGACCCGGCCGCAGTGCGCCCGGCCGTGGCCGACACGCCGGACGCCGGGCACGTACGGGTGCTGGCGGTACGGCACTCGCTGCGCCAGCTCACCGACGCCGCGGCCCGGCTGGCCGAGGCGCTCGGCGGGACCGCCGGCGAGGACGTGGTGGTGGACCCGCAGCGCAACGCGCTGGCGGTGCTCACCGGAGGGCGGATCGCGGCCGATGACAGCCGGCTGACCGAGGCGCTCGCCGCCGCCGGTGTGCCGGCGACGGCGCGGCCCCGCCCGGCGGGCGTCGTGCCGAAGGCGTGCGACCCGCGCTACTGCGCTCAGGCGCCGATGCGCGGCGGCATCCGGCTGGACGTGCCGCGCGACGACGGCACGGTCGGTGGCTGCACGGTCGGCTTCAACATCCGCTCCCGGACCGGGAAGTGGTACATCCTGACCGCCGGGCACTGCGTGGTCGGCGGCCGGCACCAGCACGTCGACACGACGTGGCACCAGTTCCTCGGGCCGAAGGTGCCGGTCTCGGTCGAGTCGACCGCCCCGGTGCTGGCCGAGAACGCCTTCCCGAACGACTACGCGATCATGCCGTACCAGGCGGGGGCGCTGGAGCGCTGGAAGTACCCCGGCGCCGCCGGGCCGAGCCTGGTCAACTACTGGTGCGTGGCCGACAACCCGGGCTGCACCACCGGCCGGGACGTGCCGATCACCGGGTACGTGCGATACAGCGCGATCCAGACCGGCTGGGTGGTCTGCGCTACCGGCTCCGGCTACACGCCGAAGTCCGGCGAGGTCTACGTCGACTCCGGCGCCGGCGCCGGTTACCTGCCCGGCACCCGCTGCGGCGAGATCGACGGCAAGTCCGGCGGCGGCATCGACGTGCGGATCTGCGCCCGGCCGGGGGACAGCGGCGGCCCGCTCTTCACCGAGTCCGACGGCAGGGCGCTGGGCATCCTCTCCGACGGCGACCCCGGCTCGGGCCCATGCACCAACCCGGACGAGCACAACCACTACGCCCCGGTCTCCACCATCCTGGCCCGGGTCAACGCATTGCAGGGCGGCCCGGGCTACTTCCAGCTCGCCACCCGGGGCCCGGGGACCGGCCTGATCGCCCGCTGACCGCAGGTCGACACCTGGGACACGGCAAAGCTGTGGAGCCATCCGTCACCGGGTGCCTACGATCGGGCGATGACCGACACGGCGAGGACGGCCCGCGCCGGCGTCCCCGAACGTCCCACCCTGGACGGCATCGAGGAGACCTGGGCGCGCCGCTGGCAGGAGGACGGCACCTACGCGTTCGACCGCTCGAAGGCGGCTGTCCGGGGTCGCGGCGCGGCGGCAGACGCGCCGAGCCCGGATGGCCGTAGGTCGGACGTGTACGCGATCGACACCCCGCCGCCGACCGTATCGGGCGAGCTGCACATGGGGCACGTCTTCTCGTACACGCACACCGACACGGTGGCCCGGTTCCAGCGGATGCGCGGCCGGACGGTCTTCTACCCGATGGGCTGGGACGACAACGGCCTGCCCACCGAGCGCCGGGTGCAGAACGTGTACGGGGTGCGCCCCGACCCGGCGCTGCCGTACGACCGGGACTGGCGGCCGCCGGCCACCCCGGTGACCGACGACGCCCGGAAGAACCCGACCGCCATCTCGCGGCGCAACTTCATCGAGCTGTGCGAGCTGCTCACCGTGGAGGACGAGCAGGTCTTCGAGGCGCTGTGGCGGCGGCTGGGGCTCTCCGTGGACTGGTCGCTGACGTACACCACGATCGGGCGGGTGGCCCGGGCGACCAGTCAGCGGGCGTTCCTGCGCAACCTGGCCCGGGGTGAGGCGTACCAGGCGGAGGCGCCGACGCTCTGGGACGTCGGGTTCGCCACCGCGGTGGCCCAGGCGGAGCTGGAGGACCGGGAGCGGCCCGGCGCGTACCACCGGCTGCGGTTCCACGCGCCGGACGGGCGAGAGGTGCTGATCGACACCACCCGGCCGGAGCTGCTGCCGGCCTGCGTGGCGCTGGTCTGCCAGCCCGGCGACGAGCGGTACGCGGACCTGGTCGGCAGATCGGTGCGTACCCCGGTCTTCGGGGTGGAGGTGCCGGTGCGCGCGCATCCGCTGGCGGACCCGGCCAAGGGCACCGGCATCGCGATGGTCTGCACCTTCGGCGACCTGGCCGACGTGACCTGGTGGCGGGACCTGGAGCTGGCCACCCGGGTGGTGATCGGCCGGGACGGGCGGCTGCTCCCCGAGCCGCCGGCCGGCGTGCCGGCGGAGCCGTACGCGGCGCTGGCCGGGCAGACCGTGAACGGCGCCCGGCGGACGATCGTGGAGTTGCTCGCCGACGCCGGCGACCTGGTCGGCGAGCCGCGCCCGATCACCCACCCGGTCAAGTTCTACGAACGCGGCGACCGGCCACTGGAGATCGTCTCCACCCGGCAGTGGTACCTGCGCAACGGCGGCCGGGACGCCGGCCTGCGGGACGAGCTGCTGGCCCGGGGCCGGGAGCTGCACTGGGTGCCGGAGCACATGCGGCACCGCTACGAGCACTGGGTGGGCGGCCTGACCGGCGACTGGCTGGTCAGCCGGCAGCGGTTCTTCGGCGTGCCGGTTCCGGTGTGGTACCGGCTCGACGACGCTGGCGAGCCGGACTGGTCCCACCCTCTCACGCCGGACGCGTCGGTGCTCCCGGTCGACCCGTCCAGCGAGCCGCCGCCGGGCTACGAGGAGACGCGGCGCGGGATGCCGGGCGGCTTCGTCGGTGACCCGGACGTGCTGGACACCTGGGCCACGTCGTCGCTGACCCCACAGATCGTCGGTGGCTGGGAGACCGACCCGGACCTGTTCCGCCGGGTCTTCCCGATGGACCTGCGCCCGCAGGGGCACGACATCATCCGGACCTGGCTCTTCTCCACCCTGCTCCGCTCGCACCTGGAGTTCGGCGTGCTGCCGTGGCGGGACGTGGAGCTCTCCGGCTGGATCCTGGACCCGGACCGGAAGAAGATGTCCAAGTCCAAGGGGAACGTGGTCACCCCGATGGGGCTGCTGGAGCAGCACGGCTCGGACGCGGTCCGCTACTGGGCGGCCAACGGCAAGCCCGGCATGGACCTCTCCTTCGACCCGGCGCAGATCAAGGTGGGTCGCCGGCTCGCCACCAAGCTGCTCAACGCGTCGAAGTTCGCCCTCGGGCTGGGCGCCGCCGACGCGTTGCGCACCCCGTACGACAGCTCCAGCTCGGCGCGTCTGACGCCACGCCACGACCTGGAGCTGTCGGCCACCGAGCCGCTGGACACCGCCATGCTCGCCGAACTCTCCGGCGTGGTCGCCACCGCGACCACCGCCTTCGACGGGTACGACCACACCGCCGCGCTGATGGCGACGGAGGCGTTCTTCTGGCGGTTCTGCGACGAC
The DNA here is from genome assembly GCF_055586005.1 of Micromonospora sp. NPDC051924. Taxonomy (NCBI): domain Bacteria; kingdom Bacillati; phylum Actinomycetota; class Actinomycetes; order Micromonosporales; family Micromonosporaceae; genus Micromonospora; species Micromonospora sp. NPDC051924. The sequence continues at coordinate 42,895 of NZ_JBVJJA010000039.1, read as the reverse complement.
TACATCGAGCTGGTGAAGGAACGCGCCTACGGCACCGGGCCCGGGGCCGACTCGGCCCGGGCGGCGTTGGCGACCGCGCTGTCGGTGCAGTTGCGGCTCTTCGCGCCGGTGCTGCCCTTCGTCACCGAGGAGGTCTGGTCCTGGTGGCGGTACGGCTCGGTGCACCGCGCGACCTGGCCGACCACGTACGAGGTGGGTCGGGCCGTCCAGGGGCCGGGTGACCCGGAGCTGCTGCGGCTGGCCGCGGACGCGCTGGGCCAGGTGCGCCGGGCCAAGTCGGAGCGGAAGCTGTCGATGAAGGCGGAGGTGCCGCTGGCCGAGGCGCTCGGCCCGGCCGCCGTGCTCGACCGCCTCACCCTGGTCGCCGACGACCTCCGCGCGGCCGGCCGGATCGCCAAGCTCGACCTCCTTCCCGACCGCACCACCGAACTCGTCATCGCCTGCGCCTTCTGACCCGTCCCACCCACCCGCACCCGGTCCAAGATCCGCACCGATTCACGGAAAGAGTGGCCGTCCGCGCCGTCGGGGCCACTCTTTCCGTGAATCTGCGGCCTCGACGGGCGGACGGCGTGCCGCCGCCCCGGGGAGGGTGGGGCGGCGGCGGAGGGGGGTCAGCTCGTTTCGCCGGCGACGGAGAAGGAGCGGAGGCGGTCGATGGCGAGCACCGTGAAGCCGACCACGACCAGGGTGGTGAGGACGGCGGCGACCGAGACCGAAACGGTGGTGCCGAGCAGGCCGGTGGGGGCCATCCGGTCGGCGATCGCGATCACCCACTGCTGGATGGAGAGCACCTTGGTGCCGTCCACGAACCGGCCCAGCAGCCCCTCCCAGATCAGCACGTAGACCAGGCCGAGCAGCACCGGCCGGCGGGTGAGCAGGCTGAGCGCCAGGAACAGCGCCGAGTACGCCAGCGCGCCCAGCGCGGACGCGGCGGCGAGCGCCAGTCCGAGGCGTACCGAATGGGCCAGCACACCCGCGACGTAGAGCGGGACGGCGACGGTGACCGCGCTGACCCCGGCCGCCACCACCAGCTTCGGCAGCACGATCTGCCAGCGCGGCAGCGGCTTGGTGAGGATGTGCACCACCGTGCCGTCGTCGATCTCGGCGCCGAGCACGCCGGTGCCGACGATCAGCGCGACCACCGGCAGCACCACGGCGAGCCCGAGGCCGACCAGCACCGGCGGACCCCACTGGCCCGGGTCGACCCCGAGCGAGCGGGAGACGATGGCCAGCACCAGCAGCAGCGCGGGCAGCGGGAGCAACAGCAGAAACCGGCGCCGGCCGAAGAGTCCGCGCGCGGTGATCCAGGTAACGGTCGACATGGGTCAGCTCCCCACCAGGTAGGAGAAGACGCTCTCCAGCGATTCGTCCTCGGGCGTCAGCGACCGGACCCGGACGCTCCGGGCCAGCGCGATCTTCGGCAGCGCCCGGGTGAAGGCGCCGTAGTCCCCGGCCCGGACGGTCAACCCGTCCCGGCCCAACTCCACCCCGGCCACCGACTCCTCGGCGATCAGCGCGACCGCGAGGGCCCGGTCGTCGGTGGAGCGGACCCGGAAGACGTGCGGGCGGTTGGTCATCAGCCGGCGGATGGTCCGGTAGTCGCCGGACGCGGCCAGCCGGCCGGCGACCATCACCTGCACGGTGCCGGAGACCTGCTCGACCTCCTCGAGGATGTGCGAGCTGAACAGGATGGTCCGGCCGGCGTCGCCGAGCCGGTGCAGCAGGGCCATCATGTGCAGCCGCTGGCGCGGGTCCATCCCGTTGAACGGCTCGTCGAGCAGCAGCACGGTCGGGTCGTGCACGAGCGCGGCGGCCACCCTGGTGCGCTGCCGCATGCCCTTGGAGTACGTGCCGATCCGCCGGTCCTGCGCGTCGGCCATCTCGACCAGGTCGATGGCCCGCCGGGCCGCCGCCTCCGGGTCGGGCAGCCGGTGCAGCTTCGCGCTGGCCAGCACGAACTCGTACGCGGTCAGGAAGGTGTGCACCGCCTCCCGCTCGCTGACCAGGCCCAGCCGGCGGTAGACGCCCGGGTTGCGCCAGGTGGGCTCGCCGTCCAGGGTGACCGCGCCGCGGGACGGGGCGAGGAAGCCGGCCATCATGTGCAGCAGGGTGGTCTTCCCGGCGCCGTTCGGCCCGAGCAGGCCGGTCACCCCCGGCCCGAGCCGCATGGTGACGTCGTTGACCGCCACCACGTTGCCGTACCAGCGGGAGACGCCCGCGAGGTCGAGGGTGACGGCGGGTGTGGTCGCGGCCGCCACCTCCGCGCTGATCGTGGTCATCGGGTGGCCACCTTCCGGTATCGCAGCAGCAGCAGGGCGACGCAACCGGCCACCAGCAGGACGGCGACGGCCACGTAGAGCGGCCCGAAGTCGCCGATCTGATCTTCGGTCTGCCCACCGGGTACGAGCAGGTCGCCGAGGGTGTAGGCGCCGACAGCGTGGATCAGGGCGGTGGGCGAGCCGAGCATGGCCAGTTCGTTGACCGTCCGGGACGGCATGATCGACAGGATGCCGACGATCGGGGCGGTCATCAGGAACACGGCCACGATGCCGCCGGCCGCGAACGCCCGCTTGCCGGTGAGCGAGGCGATCAGCAGCCCGACCGAGGCGAAGACCACCGCCCACAGGGCCGCGTAGAGCAGACCAGGCAGCAGGTCGCCCAGCTCGGTCCAGACCCCGTGCAGCCCGTCCTTGGTAGTGAACGCGGCGCCGAGGAACATCACCAGCTGCGGCGCGCCGAGCAGCAGCCAGAGCGCGCTGACCAGCGCGCCGAGCTTGGCCAGGGCGTAGTCGCCACGCGGCAACGGCCGGGAGAAGTAGAGCGGCAGCACGCCGCTGAGCAGGTCGCGGGAGACCAGCTCCGGCCCGACCACCGCGACGAAGAAGATCACCAGCCAGCTCATCGCGTCGGCGAACTGGGCGTACGTCATGACGACCTGACCGGTCTGGGTCCGGACCGCGGTCAGCCCGGCGGCGACCACCAGCACGATGCCCATGACCAGCCAGGGGAAGATCTTCGCCTTGGCGGAGCGGCCCAGGCCGAAGGCGGTCCGCAGGCCGTGTACGTAGAGCGCGCCGAAGACCTGGCGGCGGCCCAGCCGGGGACCGGTGTAGCGCTGGTAGCCGATGTCGTGGATGACGCCGGTCGGCTCAGACATGGCTGGGCTCCCTCGTGGCGAAGAGTTCGGCCACCCGGTGCCGGCGCTGGTCCAGCCGGTGCAGCGGCAGGTCCAGCTCGGCGACCGCGCCGATGATCTGGTCGTAGGTGGCGTCGTCGGCGAGCGGCACGAGCAGCAGCCGGCCCTCCCGGGACACCGGCAGGCCGAGTCCGGCGAGCCGGGCGGCGAGGTCCTCCGTGCCCTCGCTGACCTCGACGGCGAGCACGTCGGTGGCGGAGGTCATCGCGGCGACCCGGTCGGCGCGCAGCAGCCGGCCGCCGTCGATGGCGACCAGCGTGTCGCAGATCCGCTCCACCTCGCCGAGCAGGTGCGAGCAGACCAGGACGGAGATGCCGAACTCGGTGCCGATCCGGTGGATGAGGGCCAGCATGGCGTCCCGCCCGGCCGGGTCGAGGCCGTTCGTCGGCTCGTCGAGGAGCAGCAGGTCGGGGTCGTGCACCAGGGCCTGGGCGAGCTTGACCCGCTGCTTCATGCCGGTGGAGTAGCCGCCGACGGCGCGGTGGCGCTCCTCGTGCAGCCCGACGTGGCGCAGCGCCTCGGAGGCCCGTTCCCGGGCGACCGTGCGCGGCAGACCGCTCATCCGGCCCAGGTGGGTGACCAGCTCCGCAGCGGAGAGGTCGGGCGGGAGGGCGTCGTGTTCGGGCATGTAACCGACCCGGGCGCGGACGGCCGCGGGATCGGTGGTGGGGTCGAGGCCGAGCACGGAGACCCGACCGCTGGTCGGGGCGAGCAGGCCCAGCAGGATCTTGATGAGGGTGGACTTGCCGGCGCCGTTGGCGCCGACCAGCCCGATGATCCCCGGCTCGACCGACACCGTGAGGTCGGTCAGCGCGGTGACCCGACCTCCGTACGTCTTGGTCAGCGACTCGGTCGCGAGCAGTGTCACGAGCTACAGCGTAGGCAGTCGGGGCAGCCCGCGGGTCCGCTGCGACCCCGGCACTTCCCTGATCCCCGGCGGTCCGGGCCCCTAGGTGCCACGCCCGCCAGGTGAACTGTTGGTAACGAACCTGCAACCGAAACTGCCGTTCGGGCGTCCACCATGGGGAGCCGGCATCGCCGACGGGGGCAGAGCCGGATCGATCACATTCGGGGGAAGCACATGATCGCCGGCGCGGAGTGTCCCAGAGTGAGCGTGGTGGTGCCCACCCACAACTGCGGGCCGCACATCGACCGTCTCGTCGCGTCGCTGGAACGCCAGTCGCTGCCGACGGGCGAGCTCGAGGTGATCTTCGTCGACGACGGCTCGACCGACGCCACCCCGCGACGCCTGGACGCCCTGGCCGCCACCCACCCGCACTTCCACGTGGTGCACCAGGAGAACTCGGGGTGGCCGTCCCGGCCGCGCAACGTCGGGGTGGAGCGGGCCCGGGGCGAGTACGTCTTCTTCGCCGACGACGACGACTGGTTCGCCGACGAGGCGCTCGAACGGCTCCACGCCTGCGCCCGGACGTACGACGCCGACATCGTGATCGGCAAGATGGCCGGGCACCGGCGCAGCGTCCCGCGCGAGCTGTTCCGGCAGAACCGGTTCGACGCCACGCTGGCCAACGCGCCGCTGATCGACAGCCTGACCTGCCACAAGTTGTTCCGCCGCTCGTTCCTCGACAAGCACCGGCTGCGGTTCTCGGAGGGGCCGCACCGCCGGCTGGAGGACCATCGCATGGTGGTACGGGCGTACCTGCTCTCCGGGCGGACCTGCGTGCTGGCGGACTACACCTGCTACCACCACCAGCGCCGCACCGACGCGGGGAACGTGACCGCCACCCGGCTCGACCCGGCGGAGTACTACGCCGGCCTGCGCGAGGCGCTCGACATCGTGGACGCCCACGTGCCGCCCGGAGCGCTGCGCGACCGGCTGCACCGGCGGTGGCTGCGCAACGAGATGGTGGAGCGGCTGCGCGGACGCCGGATGACCGACGCCCCGCAGGAGTGGATCGAGCAGGTCGCCGGGGAGATCCGGCAGATCATCCGGGACCGGTTCGCCCCGGGCGTCGCCGCCGGCCTGCCGCCGCTGCACCGGGCCATCGCGTCCCTCGCCGAACAGGGCCGGGTCGCCGACCTGCGCCGGCTGGCCGAGTGGGAGGCGAGCGTCCGGGCGTACGGTTCGGTGCAGGGCTGGGCGGTCGCCGGGTCGACCCTCACGGTCACCGTCGCCGCCGAACTCCGGGCCGGGGACGAGCCGATGCGGTTCGGCGCCGACGGCCGGGACCTGCCGGTGTTCCCGGTGGACGGCGTCGAGCCGCCGCCCGGCGCCGCCCCGGCCGGCCGGCCGAAGGTGGACCTCGTCGCCCGGCACCAGGAGACCCAGGAGGAGGTCTTCCTGCCGGTCACCGTCGACACCGAGCGCGTACCCGACGGGGACGTCCTGCGGATCCGGCACCTGGCGACCGCCACCGTCGACTTCGCCGCGCTGAACGGCGGCCGGACCCGGGGCACCTGGCGGCTCAAGGCCCGGGTCACCGGCGCGGGGTGGACCCGGGACACCCGCCTGCCGTTGCTCGTGCACTGCGCCGCGGACGGCGCTCCGCCGCGGGTGGAGAACGAGCAGGCCTTCTGGCCCCGGCTCCGCCGGGCGGTGACGCGCCGGCTGGGCCGCCGGCCCGTCACCCCGGTGCCGGTGCTGGTCGCGTGAGCGCGCGGGCCGGTCACCGGAGACGCCCGCCGCCCGGGCTGACCAGCGTCGCCATCCGGGGCGAGCGGTCCGCCGCGCCGATCGGCGTCGCCCTGCCCGACCCGGCCGGCTGACCCGGCGCCCCCGCCGGTGGCCGGGAGGGGAGTGGCGCTCTCGACCGATCGCCGGTCGGCTGCGAAACTGTGGGCCGGTCGGTGAGTTGGGGGTTCGATGAGCAACGGCTGGGTGCTTCCCGAGGACGTGCTGCGGGACGCGCCGACGTACGCGCCGCGCACCGGTGAGCTGGCCGATCTGGAGTTGCTGCTGACCGGGGCGTACGCCCCGCTGACCGGGTTCATGACCCGCCCCGACCTGGTCTCGCTGAGCCGGCGTGGCCGGCTGCACGACGGCACGGCGTGGCCGGTGCCGGTGACCCTCCAGGTGCCGGCGGCGCTCACCGAGGGGCTGGTGCTGGACGACCCGCTGCGCCGGGCGCTGGTGCTCACCGACGGCGAGGGCGCCCCGGTGGCCGCCATGGACGTGACCGACGTGTGGCCGGTCCGGGAGGGGATCGTCGGCGTGGGCGGCGCGGTACGCCGCCTGGGCGACGGCGGCCACGGGCCGTTCCAGCGGCTGCGGCGCAGCCCGGAGGAGGTCACCGCGCTGCTGCCCCCGGGTCGGGTGCTCGGCATCTTCGCCGACCGTCCGCTGCACCGGCCGCAGCTCGCGCAGATCGCCCACGCCGCCCGCACCCTGGGCGCGCACCTGCTGGTGCTGATCCCGGTCGGCGAGGAGTCGGTCGCCGGGCTGCCGGCCGAGGCGCTGGTCCGCAGCGTGTTCGCCGCCCGGGACCGGATGCCCCCGGCCACCCTGGTGGCGGTGCCCCTGGCCCGCCGGCGGGACGAGATCAGCGACGCCCTGCTGCGCGCCCGGGTGGCCGCCGCGTACGGGGTGACCCACCTGCTCTCCACCGAGGGCATGCTCTCCGGGGCCGGGCTGCGGGTGCTGGTGCCGCGCGAGCTGGCGTACGACAACCGGGACGGGCAGTGGCGCTGGCGGGAGGACATCCCGCCGCGCAACCGGCGGCTGGCGCTCAGCCAGGCGGAGATCGAGGACCTGCTGGACCGGGGCTTCCCGCTGCCCGAGTGGCACACCCCGCCGGCGGTGGCCAAGGAGCTGGCCCGGGCCCGCCCGCCGCGCCGGCACCGCGGCCTGGTGGTCTTCCTGACCGGCCTCTCCGGCTCCGGCAAGTCGACCATCGCCCGCGGCCTGGCCGACGTGCTGCGCGAGGGCGGCGACCGCACCATCACCCTGCTCGACGGGGACGTGGTGCGCCGGGAGCTCTCCGCCGGGCTGGGCTTCAGCAAGGCCGACCGGGACGCCAACGTCCGGCGGATCGGCTGGGTGGCCGGCGAGATCGCCCGGCACCGGGGCGTGGCCATCTGCTGCCCGATCGCCCCGTACGCGGCGGCCCGCGCCACCGCCCGGGAGATGGCACACGCCGCCGGGGCCGGGTTCCTGCTGGTCCACGTCGCCACCCCGCTGGAGGTGTGCGAGCTGCGCGACCGCAAGGGCCTGTACGCCCGCGCCCGGGCCGGCCTGCTCACCGGGATGACCGGCGTCGACGACCCGTACGAGGAGCCGACCGACGCCGACCTCGTGGTGGACACCACGGACCTGACCGTCGACGAGGCGGTGCAGCGGGTGATGGACCACCTGACCGAGACCGGCTGGGTGGAGCCCCGCCTCCAGTCCGCCTGACCCTCGGGCCCCCACCTCTCCCCCACCCCTCACCCCCCGATCCGCACAGATTCCCGGAAAGAGCACCTTCCCGGGCGGCGGTTCGCGGCTTCGCATCGTTTCTTTCGCCGCGGCCCGCTGCGCGGTAGTGTTCATCTTTGTTGGAACACGTTCGACCGCGTGCGCCTGCGCGCGGTCGGGAGAGCGGGAGGTGACGGACGGGTGCTCGCGCGGCAGCGGCAGGCGGCCATCCTGGACCGGGTCCGCGCCGCCGGCGGCGTCCGGGTCACCGAGCTGGCCGCCGAGTTCGGCGTCTCCGACATGACCATCCGGCGCGACCTGGAGACGCTGCACGACCAGGGGCTGCTGGCCAAGGTGCACGGCGGAGCCACCGTCGCCGGCCCCGGCTCGACCGACGAGCCGGGCTTCCGGGCCAAGTCGGTCCGCCAGTCCGCGGAGAAGGCGGCCATCGCCGCCCGGGCCGCGGAGCTGGTCCACCCCGGCGCGGCCGTGGCCCTCTCAGCCGGTACGACCACCGCCCAGCTCGCCCGCCACCTGCTCGACGTGCCGGGGCTCACCGTGGTGACGAACTCTCTGCCGGTGGCCGAGATCCTGCACGTCGGCGGCCGGCCGGACCAGACCGTGGTGCTCACCGGCGGGGTGCGCACCCCCTCGGACGCGCTGGTCGGCCCGCTGGCCGTGGCCGCGCTCGGCGCGCTCCACCTGGACGTGCTCTTCCTCGGCGTGCACGGGATCAGCGAACGGGCCGGGTTCACCACGCCGAACCTGATGGAGGCGGACACCGACCGGGCCCTGGTGGCGGCGGCCGACCGGTTGGTGGTGCTCGCCGACCACACGAAGTGGGGCACGGTCGGCATCTCCTCGATCGTCGGCCTGGACGCGGCGGACGTGCTGGTCACCGACGACCGGTTGGCGCCGGACGCGCGACGGGTACTCGAGGACAGGGTGGGCGAGCTGGTGATCGTGCCGGGCAGCGAGGGGGCGGAGTGAAGCGTACGCAGATCGAGCTGGCCGACGGCCGCGAGTTGATCTACTTCGACGAGCGGGACGACGCGGTCCGGGACCGGCGGGACCTCCGCGACCTTCTCCCACCGCCGCCCGCCTCCCAGCTCCGGTACGACCCGCTCACCGACGAGTGGGTGGCGGTGGCGGTGCACCGGCAGACCCGCACCTTCCTCCCCCCGGCCGACGAGTGCCCGCTCTGCCCGTCCCGGAGCGACCGGCTCAGCGAGATTCCGGCACCCGACTACGACGTGGCTGTCTTCGAGAACCGCTTCCCCTCGCTCAGCCAGCGGGTCGCCGCGGAGCCGGACGAGATCACCCCGTTCGCACCGGTCCGCCCCGGACGCGGCCGGTGCGAGGTGGTCTGCTTCACCGACGACCACAACGCCTCGTTCGCCGGCCTCTCCCCCCGCCGGGTCCGCACCGTGCTGGACGCCCTCGCCGACCGGACCACCACGCTGGGCGCGCTGCCCGGCGTGGAGCAGGTCTTCCCGTTCGAGAACCGAGGCGTCGAGATCGGCGTGACCCTGCACCACCCGCACGGGCAGATCTACGCGTACCCGTTCGTCACGCCGCGGACCCGGACGATGCTGACCGCCGCCCGCCGGCACGCCGAACGGACCGGCGGCAACCTGTACGCGGACGTGCTCGCCGCCGAACGCACCGCCGGGGAGCGGGTGGTGGCGGCGAACGAGCACTGGACGGCGTACGTGCCGGCGGCGGCACGCTGGCCGTTCGAGGTGCACGTGGCGCCGCACCGGCCGGTGCCGGACATCCCGGCGCTGGACGACGCCGAGCGGGACGCCTTCGGCCCGCTCTACCTGGACGTGCTGCGCCGCTTCGACGGGCTGTTCGACCTGCCGATGCCCTACATCGCCGCCTGGCACCAGGCCCCGGTACGCGTCGACCGCGAGCTGGGGCACCTGCACCTGCAGCTGTTCAGCATCCGGCGGGCCAAGGACAAGCTGAAGTACCTGGCCGGCTCCGAGTCGGGGATGGGCGTCTTCATCAACGACATCGCCCCGGAGCGCGCCGCGGAGCTGCTCCGCGCCGCCTGAACGGAAGGGCCCCTTCTCCACCCGCGGAAACCGCGGACAACAGGGCGCGGGGGGCCCGGGACAGGGCCCCCCGCAAGGGAAGGGACGGCTGGCTGTGCGCGACAGCCGGGAAGGCTGGCTGGTCGGCACTCAGGCCGCGAGGCGACCGCGGTCAGCCTTCCAGGACGGGACTTGCATCTCGTCCACCTTGCTCAACGAGGCACGGCCCGCTGCGGTGACGCCGCCGGCGGGCACGACGGAGCCCGCCGGCACGGGGCCGGCGGGCTCGGTCGGTGACGCGGGCGAGGATCAGGCGGCGAGCTTGCGCGCCAGGTTCTCGTCGAGCGCGTTCATGAACTCGTCGGTGGTCAGCCACGGGGCGTCCCGCGAGATGAGCAGCGCGAGGTCCTTGGTCATCTGGCCGCCCTCGACGGTGTCGATGATGACCCGCTCCAGCGTGTTGGCGAACTCGGTGACCGCCGGGGTGCCGTCCAGCTTGCCCCGGTGGGCCAGGCCCCGGGTCCAGGCGTAGATCGAGGCGATCGGGTTGGTCGAGGTCTTCTCGCCCTTCTGGTACTGCCGGTAGTGCCGGGTGACGGTGCCGTGCGCGGCCTCGGCCTCGACGGTGCGGCCGTCCGGGGTCATCAGCACGGAGGTCATCAGGCCGAGCGAGCCGAAGCCCTGCGCGACGGTGTCCGACTGGACGTCACCGTCGTAGTTCTTGCAGGCCCAGACGAAGCCACCCTCCCACTTGAGCGCGGCGGCGACCATGTCGTCGATCAGCCGGTGCTCGTAGGTGATGCCGGCGGCCTCGAACTCCGACTTGAACTCGTTCTCGAACACCTCGGCGAAGATGTCCTTGAACCGGCCGTCGTACGCCTTGAGGATGGTGTTCTTGGTCGACAGGTAGACCGGGTAGCCGCGGTCCAGGCCGTAGCGCATGGAGGCGCGGGCGAAGTCCCGGATCGAGTCGTCGAAGTTGTACATGCCCATGGCGACGCCGCCGCCGGGGAAGTTGGCGACCTCCATCTCCATCGGCGCGCCGCCGTCGGTCGGGGTGTAGGTGATGGTCACCGTGCCCGGACCGGGGACGACGAAGTCGGTGGCCTTGTACTGGTCGCCGTGCGCGTGCCGGCCGATGATGATCGGCTTGGTCCAGCCCGGGACGAGCCGCGGCACGTTGGACATGATGATCGGCTCGCGGAAGACGACGCCGCCGAGGATGTTGCGGATGGTGCCGTTCGGCGACCGCCACATCTTCTTCAGGCCGAACTCCTCCACCCGGGCCTCGTCCGGGGTGATCGTGGCGCACTTGACGCCGACGCCGTGCTCCTTGATCGCGTTCGCGGCGTCGACGGTGACCTGGTCGTCGGTCTCGTCGCGGTGCTGGATCGACAGGTCGTAGTAGTGCAGGTCGACATCGAGGTACGGCAGGATCAGCTGCTCCCGGATCTGCTTCCAGATGATCCGGGTCATCTCGTCGCCGTCGATTTCCACGACCGGGTTGTTTACCTTGATCTTCGCCATCGGCCGGCGCTCCTCTCGGGGGACACATGCTCAAGCAGTACGAGCGTACTGGAAACTGACCGGGGCTCCCCAGCCGGCCTCACCCCGTGGAAACGGGGTGCCCCGGAAGGGGACGCGGTGCCATCCTTCCCGGATGCCGCTGGATCACACGGTCGGGTCTATCACGGTCACCGCCCTGGTCGACGGAGCGGGGCCCTTCTTCCAGCCCCGCGAGGAGGCGTTCCCCGACGCCACCGCCGCCCAGTGGGCGGAGGCCGACCGCCGGGACCCGGCCGCCGTCACCCCGGACGGCCGCTGGTGGTTGCCGTTCCGCTGCTTCGCGCTGCGTACCGGGGACGGGCCGGTCACCCTGGTCGACGCCGGCATCGGCCCGGCCGGCTCGCTCGCGGCGAGCTGGGCACCGGTCCCGGGCCGGCTGCCCGAGGAACTGGCCGCCGCCGGGATCGACCCCGCGGACGTCCGCACCGTGGTCCTCACCCATCTGCACACCGACCACGTCGGCTGGGCCGGTGACCTCTTCCCGAACGCGGACCACCTGCTGCAACGGGCCGAGCTGGACGCCCTGGCACGGTTCCACCCGGAGCTGCCGGCCCGGCTGCTGAGGCCGTTGCGCGCCGCCGGCCGGCTGCGGGTGGTCGACGGCGACACCGACCTCCCCCCGGGGGTACGCGTGCTGAGCACCCCGGGGCACACCCCCGGCCACCAGTCCGTGCTGGTCGACTCCGGCGACGACCGCCTCCTGGTCACCGGCGACCTCCTGGTCCACCAGCTCCAACTGGTCGACCCGGCCCTGCGCTACGCCCACGAGGAGGACGCCGGATTGGCCCGCGCCACCCGCCGGACCCTGCTGCACAATCTCGCCACCCAGGGCCCCACCACCCTGGCCACCCCCCACCTGGGCCACCCCTTCACCCCCCTCTAACCACCCCACCCCACCCCACCCTGCCCGCCCGCCCGCCCGCCCGCCGAGTTGATCAAGAAGTTTGCGTCAGCACACGGCCCGAATCTGACGCAAACTTCTTGATCAACCGGGCGGGGCAGCGGGGCCGGGGCCCCCCGGGGGGGCAGCGGGGGGATGCGCGAAGGGCGGGCCGGCGAGAGCCGGCCCGCCCTTCGCGGGTGTCACGGGGTCACATGTTGGCGACGTCGGCCTGCTTGGCGCGGACGGCCTCGGCGGCCTCCTTGAGGCTGGCCAGCTCGTCGGCGTCCAGGTCGGTCTCGACGACCCGCTTGACGCCCTCGCGGCCGATCTCGGCCTCGACGCCCAGGTAGACGCCGGAGATGCCGTACTCGCCGTCGACCCAGGCGCAGACCGGCATGACCGCGCCGGAGTCCTCGGCCACGGCCTTCGCCATCCGGGCGGCGGCGGCCGACGGGGCGTAGTACGCCGAGCCGGTCTTCAGCAGCGCGACGACCTCGGCGCCACCGTTGCGGGTCTTGACGACCAACTCCTCGATCTGGGCGGCCGGCATGACATCACGCAGCGGCTTGCCGTCCACGGTGCTCTTCGACGGGACCGGGACCATGGTGTCGCCGTGCGAGCCCAGGGTCAGGGTCTTCACCGACTTGACCGGTACGTTCAGCGCCTCGGCGACGAAGTTGGTGAACCGGGCGCTGTCCAGCATGCCGGCCTGGCCGAGCACCCGGTTCTTCGGGAACTGGGTGGCGAGCTGGGCCAGGGCGGTCATCTCGTCGAGCGGGTTGGAGACGACGATGACGACGGCGTTCGGGGCGTACTTGGCGACGTTCTCGGAGACCTGGCGGACGATCTTGGCGTTGGTCTCCAGCAGGTCCATCCGGCTCATGCCCGGCTTGCGGGGCAGGCCGGCGGTGATGACGACGACGTCCGAGCCCTCGATGGCCTCGTAGCCCTCGCCGTTGGGACCGGTGGTGACGCCCACGACCTTGGTCTCGAAGCCCTCGACGGCGCGGGACTGGTTGAGGTCCAGCGCGAGACCCGCCGGCTTGCCCTCCACGATGTCGGTGATCACGACGGTGTCGAAGACGTCGTACTCGGCCAGGCGCTGCGCGGTGGTGGAGCCGTAGAAGCCGGCCCCGACGACAGTGACCTTCTTACCCATGGTCGTCCCACTCCCTGATACCAGTCGGTTTTCCGGACCGTATCAGCCATCCTGGCACCGTTCGGGCCAGGGGCGGACGGTTATGACCCGCTCGGGGTGGTCAATCCTGCCGCTCGGCCCGCTCGACCACGTTGGTGAGCAGCATCGCCCGGGTCATCGGACCGACCCCGCCGGGCATCGGCACCAGCTTGCCGGCCACCTCGGCCACCTCGGGGTCGACGTCGCCGGTGTAGCGGCCCTTGCCGTCGGCGCCGATCACCCGGGTGATGCCCACGTCGACGACGGTCGCCCCGGGGGTGACCATGTCGGCGGTGAGCAGCCCGGGGACACCGGCCGCGACGATGACGATGTCCGCCTCGCGGGTGTGCGCGGCGAGGTCCAGCGTGCCGGTGTGGCAGAGGGTCACGGTGGCGTTCTCGCTGCGCCGGGTGAGCAGCAGGCCCAGCGGCCGGCCCACCGTGTTGCCCCGGCCGACCACGGCCACCTTCGCGCCGCTCAGCCCGACGTCGTGCCGGCGCAGCAGCTCGACGATGCCGCGCGGGGTGCAGGGCAGCGGACCCTCGTAGCCGAGGACGAGGCGGCCCAGGTTGACCGGGTGCAGCCCGTCGGCGTCCTTCGCGGGGTCGATCATCTCCAGGGCCCGCTGGGTGTCCAGGTGCGCGGGGAGCGGGAGCTGGACGATGTAGCCATGGCAGGCCGGGTCGGCGTTCAGCTCGGCGAGGACCGCGTCGAGCTGCTCCTGGGTGGCGTCGGCGGGCAGTTCGCGGCGGATCGAGGCGATGCCCACCTCGGCGCAGTCCCGGTGCTTGCCGTTGACGTACGCCTGGGAGCCGGGGTCGGCGCCGACCAGGACCGTGCCGAGCCCGGGGGTGACGCCCCGCTCGGCCAGCGCCTTGGCCCGCGCCCGCAGCTCGTCCTTGATCTCCGCCGCGGTCGCCTTGCCGTCCAGGATCGTCGCCGTCACGCCTGGATCGTCTCACGACGCGCGCCGGCGGGACCGACGACAGGCAATGGTGACGATCTGTTACGTGGAGTTGATCACTGAGAGTTACCGCCTGTGGAATCCGCCACATGCTGGGACGGGCACCCGATGATTAATCGGGGCAGAGCGGACACCGCGTCGGCAAGCGCGCGGGCCGGTCGAGACGGCAATCGCGGGCCGCGCGGGCAATCCGGAAATGGGCTTTGAGCAGCATCAACGGCCAATTCTCGTAGCAGAGCGGCCGGAGCCGGGCAAGCCCGGGCCCCCCACTCCGTTATCGCATCGCAACGCTCTCGTTGCCGAAGCGACCCGCGACGACCTACCGTTGCCGATCGTTGCGCAGCGTTACCCAGCGCCGGGCTTGACTGCGCAGCGTGAGGAGATGAGGAGCCCCCATGCGTGTTCGTAGGCTCGCTGCCTGGACCGCCCTCCCGCTCGCGGTGACCCTGGGCCTTGCGGCCTGCGGCTCGGGCGGCAGCGGCGGCAAGAGCGACCCCAACGCGGCCGTGCGGATCGAGATCGCCGAGCCGCAGCACCTGGTCCCGACCAACACCAACGAGACGAGTGGCTCGCAGGTGCTGGCCGCCCTGTTCAGCCCCCTGGTCGACTACGACCAGTCCAACAAGCCGTACGAGGTGGCGGCCCAGTCGGTGACGTCGTCGGACAACAAGGTCTGGACGATCAAGCTGAAGCCCGGCTACACCTTCCACAACGGCGAGAAGGTCACGGCCGACAACTACATCGACGCCTGGAACTACGGCGCGTACGCCCCGAACGGCCAGAACTCGAGCTACTTCTTCGAGAAGGTCGCCGGCTACGAGGACCTGCAGGGCGAGAAGCCGAAGGCGAAGACGCTGACCGGCCTGAAGAAGGTCGACGACCTGACCTTCACCGTCACGCTCTCCCAGCCGTACGTCGACTTCAAGTCGATGCTCGGCTACACCGCCTTCTACCCGCTGCCCAAGGCGGCCTTCTCCGCCCCGGGCGTGCTCGCCGAGGGCTACGAGCAGGCGCCGATCGGCCAGGGCCCGTTCAAGATGAAGGGCACCTGGCAGCACGACGCCAAGGTCGAGGTGGAGAAGTACGACGCCTTCCCCGGCCAGCAGCCGAAGGTGCACGGCGTCGAGTTCCGGATCTACCAGCAGATGACGGCCGCGTACGCGGACGTGCTCTCGGACAACCTTGACGTGATCAAGGAGATCCCGACCGAGAACCTGTCCACCGCGGCGACCGACCTCGGCGACCGGTTCCAGCAGAGCCCCGCCTCGTCGCTGCAGGTGCTGGCCTTCCCGACCTTCCAGAAGGAGTTCAGCAAGCCCGAGGTGCGCAAGGCCATCTCGATGGCGATCGACCGGGACGAGATCACCAAGTCGATCTTCAAGGGCTCGCAGCAGCCGGCGCGCTCGTTCGTCTCGCCGGTCGTGGCGGGCTACCGGGCGGACACCATCGGTGCCGCCGGTGAGTTCGACCCGGCCAAGGCCAAGGCGATGTACGAGGCCGCGGGCGGCCCGAAGAAGATCGAGCTGTCCTACAACGGCGACGGCGGCCACAAGGACTGGATCGACGCCACCTGCAACCAGCTCAAGGCCAACCTGGGTGTGGAGTGCGTCGGCACCGCCGAGCCGAAGTTCGCGGACCTGCTGACCAAGCTCAAGCAGAAGCAGCCGGTCGGCATGTTCCGGATGGGCTGGGTCATGGACTACCCGTCCATGGAGAACTACCTGGGCCCGCTGTACAGCACCAACGGCTCGTCGAACTACTACGGCTACAGCAACCCGCAGTTCGACAAGCTGCTCGCCGAGGGCGCCAGCGCCCCGACGCAGGACGAGGCGATCAAGAAGTACCAGGCGGCGGAGGACCTCCTGGCCGAGGACATGCCGGTGATCCCGCTCCGGTACGGCCAGAACAACTTCGGCCACTCGACCAAGGTCAAGAACGTCGAGGTGGACCTCTTCGACCGGGTCAACCTGCTGAAGATCGAGGCCGTCAAGTAACACCCCCCGTACGACGGGTCGGGCCACCTGCGGGTGGCCCGACCCGCGGGACGGCGCACCCTTCGCCCCTTTTCAGAGAGACTTCACAGTATGTTCCGCTTTATTCTGCGGCGACTGCTCCAGATGGTCCTCGCCTTCTTCGGGACCACCCTGATCGTCTACGCGCTGATGTTCGCCGGGCAGGGCGACCCCATCCAGGCGCTCGCGGGGGAACGTCCCGTCACCGCGGCCCAGCGGGCATACCTGACCGAGAAGTACCACCTGGACGCCACCGGCGTCGGCGGCTTCTTCTACCGCTACTTCGACTACCTCAAGAACCTGCTCCAGGGTGACCTGGGGCAGTCGCTGACCGGACGGCAGATCGGTGACATCCTCGCCACCGCCTGGCCGGTCACCGTGCAGCTCGCGCTGATCGCGATGGCCGTGGCCGTCGTCTTCGGGGTCACCGCCGGGGTCATCGCCGGCATCCGGCGGGCCGGCATCTTCGACAACTCGACGCTGGTGCTCACCCTGCTGGTGCTCGGCATCCCGACCATCGTGCTCGCCCCGCTGGCCCAGTACTTCCTCGGCGTGAAGTGGCAGCTCTTCCCGCCCACCGCCGGCGCCGAGCCGGACCTGTACGCGCTGCTGCTGCCCGGCATCGTGCTCGGCTCGCTCTCGCTGGCCACCGCGCTGCGGCTGACCCGTACCTCGGTGGCGGAGAACATGCGCGCCGACTATGTCCGCACCGCCCGGTCCAAGGGCCTGGTCAAGCGGCGGATCGTCAGCGTGCACGTGCTGCGCAACTCGCTCATCCCGGTGGTCACCTTCCTCGGCGTCGAGCTGGGCAACCTGATGAGCGGCGCGATCATCACCGAGGGCGTGTTCAACATCCCCGGTGTCGGCTTCAACCTGTTCCGCGGCATCCGCACCGAGGACGGCCCGCTGGTGGTGGGCATCGTCAGCGTGCTGGTCGTGGTCTACCTCGTCTCCAACCTGGTGGTGGACGTCCTGTACGCCGTACTCGACCCGAGGATCCGCTATGAGTGATTTCGAGACCGTGGCGGCCACGGAGAATCAGGCCGCGCGGCGGGGCGTCTCCGGCGAGCCGGGCGCCCCCAACCAGGTCGGCGCGCCGCAGAAGCCGCGCAGCCTGGCCGGCGACGCCTGGCGCGACCTGCGCCGCAACCCGATCTTCTGGGTCAGCCTGACCCTGGTCGTACTGGTCGCCGCGATGGCCGCCGCGCCGTCGCTGTTCACCGCGAACGACCCGCGCGACTGCGTGCTCTCCCGGCAGCACGCCGGGCCGTCCGGCGGGGCCATCTTCGGGTACGACTTCCAGGGCTGCGACACGTACGCCCGGGCGGTCTACGGGGCGCGCGCGTCGCTCCTGGTCGGCGCGCTCTCCGCGCTGTTCACCGGCGTGATCGCGCTGGTCGTCGGGATGCTCGCCGGCTACTTCGGCCGGTGGATCGACGCGGTGCTCTCCCGGGTGATCGACATCGTGCTCGGCATCCCGCTTCTGCTCGCCGCGATCGTGCTGCTCAAGCGGGTGAGCACCAGCAGCGACAACGTCCGCCTGATCGCGGTCATCTTCGTGCTGGCGGTGCTCGGCTGGACGACGGCGGCCCGGGTTGTCCGCTCCTCGGTGATCACCGCCAAGGAGCAGGACTACGTGGCCGCGGCCCGGATGCTCGGTGCCGGCAACGGCCGGATCATGTGGCGCCACATCCTGCCGAACGCGCTCGCCCCGGCGATCGTGGTGCTCACCATCGCGCTCGGCTCGTTCATCGCCGCCGAGGCCACGCTGAGCTTCCTCGGCATCGGTCTCAAGGCCCCGACCATCTCGTGGGGCATCGACATCGACGCCGGCCGGGTGCACATGCGCGAGTCCGCGACCCCGCTGGTCGTCCCCTCCGCCTTCCTGGCGCTGACCGTGCTCGCCTTCATCATGCTCGGCGACGCGATCCGCGACGCCTTCGACCCGAAGCTGCGGTGACCCTCATGACCCAGTCCGCGGTCCGGCCCACGCCGGCCTCCCCCACCCCGCCCGGTGGCCACCTGCTCGAGGTACGGGACCTGCACGTCGAGTTCCGCACCCGGGAGGGCGTGGCCAGGGTGATCAACGGGGTGTCGTACCACCTCGACCCGGGCGAGACCCTGGCCGTGCTCGGCGAGTCCGGCTCCGGCAAGTCGGTGACCGCCCAGGCGATCATGGGCATCCTGGACACTCCCCCGGCGCACATCCGCTCCGGCCAGATCCGCTACCGGGGCCGGGACCTGCTGACCCAGTCCGAGGAGCAGCGCCGGCAGGTGCGCGGCAAGGAGATCGCGATGATCTTCCAGGACGCGCTGTCGGCGTTGAACCCGGTCTTCCCGGTCGGCTGGCAGATCGGCGAGACGCTGCGCCAGCGCGAGGGGATGTCCCGCGCCGACGCCCGCAGGCGGGCCGCCGAACTGATGGACCTGGTGAAGATCCCGGGCGCGGCCAAGCGGCTCGGGGACTACCCGCACCAGTTCTCCGGCGGCATGCGGCAGCGCGTCATGATCGCGATGGCGCTCGCCCTGAACCCGAAGGTGCTGATCGCCGACGAGCCGACCACGGCGCTGGACGTCACCGTGCAGGCCCAGATCATGGACCTACTGGCCGACCTGCGCCGCGACCTCGACATGGCGATGATCCTGATCACCCACGACCTCGGCGTGGTCGCCGGCGTCGCGGACCGGATCGCCGTCATGTACGCCGGCCGGATCGTCGAGCACGCCGACGTGCGCTCGCTGTACCGGGCGCCGGCCCACCCGTACACGAAGGGGCTGCTGGAGTCCATCCCGCGGCTGGACGTGCGCGGGCAGGCGCTCTCGACGATCAAGGGGCTGCCGCCGAACCTGATGCGCATCCCTTCCGGCTGCCCGTTCCACCCCCGGTGCCCGTACGCGCAGCAGGTCTGCGTGGACGAGGTGCCGCACGACCTGGTCCTCGGCGACGGCCGGACCAGCGCGTGCCACTTCGCGCAGGAGGTCCGTGATGACAGCGCCCGCTAGCCCGACCAAGGTCCGCGGCGAGACGATCCTCGCCGTCGACAACCTGGTCAAGCACTTCCCGATCAGCCAGGGGGTGCTGTTCAAGAAGCAGACCGGCGCGGTGAAGGCCGTCGACGGGGTCAGCTTCGAGCTGCGCCGGGGCGAGACGCTCGGCGTGGTCGGCGAGTCGGGCTGCGGCAAGTCGACCCTGGCCCGGCTGCTCATGCGGCTGGAGACGCCGACCGCCGGCCGGGCCAGCCTGGAGGGCCGGGACCTGTTCAAGGCCTCCGGCTCGGAGCTGCGCCGGCTGCGCCGGAACATGCAGATGGTGATGCAGGACCCGTACACCTCGCTGAACCCGCGGATGACGGTCGGCGACATCATCGGCGAACCGTTCGACATCCACCCCGAGGCGGCGCCGAAGGGCAGCAAGCGGCGGCGGGTGCAGGAGCTGCTGGACGTGGTGGGGCTGAACCCGGAGCACATCAACCGGTACCCGCACCAGTTCTCCGGCGGCCAGCGGCAGCGCATCGGCATCGCCCGGGCGCTCGCCCTGCGGCCCGAGATCATCGTCTGCGACGAACCGGTGTCCGCCCTGGACGTCTCCATCCAGGCCCAGGTGATCAACCTGCTGGAACAGCTCCAGGACGAGTTCGGGCTGTCGTACATCTTCATCGCGCACGACCTGTCGGTGGTGCGGCACATCTCCGACCGGGTCGCGGTGATGTACCTCGGCAAGATCGTGGAGATCGGCACCGAGCAGGAGATCTACGAGCGGGCCACCCATCCGTACACCCAGGCGCTGCTCTCGGCGGTGCCGGTGCCCGACCCGGACGCCCGCGCGGACCGGAACATCATCCGGCTCACCGGCGACGTGCCGAGCCCGGCCGACCCGCCGTCGGGCTGCCGGTTCCGCACCCGGTGCTGGAAGGCGCAGGACGTCTGCGCCACCCAGGAGCCGCACACCGTGCTCCGCGCGGCCGACCCGCACCCCTCGGCGTGCCACTTCGCCGAGGTACGCCCGGCCGCCTGAGCCGACGGAGGCCCCGTCCCCCGGAGGAAGGGGGGACGGGGCCTCCGGTGTCGCCGGTCGCTCAGAGCTGGGCGAGGTCGAACGCCCAGATGCCGCGGCCGTGGGTCGCGACGTAGACCGAGTTGTCCGCCGCGTTGTACTCGACGTCCATGCCGACGGTCAGCGGCAGGCCGGCGCCGAGCCGCTGCCAGTCGGTGGCGCCGGGCGCGCGGTAGAAGGTGGCCAGGTCGGTGGCGAGCACCAGCGCGCGGTTGGACAGCTCCTTGATCGAGCTGGTCGGCACGTCCGGCAGGTTCGCCGAGACGTCCTTCCAGGTCGCGCCCGCGTCGGTCGTCTCGAAGACGTGGCCGTAGCCGGCTCCCGGACCCTCGGTGAACCGGCGGGAGAACCCGTTGACCGCGAGGAAGGCGTGCGCGCCGTCCGCCGGGTCGATCCCGACGCCCTGCACGAACCGGTTCGGGAAGTCACCCGGCAGCGCGATCTGGTGCCAGCTCGACGGGTCGGTGACCTTGCCGACCGCGACGCCCCGGGTGAACCCGGCGTTGTTGCACGGGCCGCACCAGCCGACGTACGCCATGCCGTTGGACACCGCCACCGAGGTGGCGGTGTGGCCGGCGCCCAGGTCGAACACGTTGGTCCAGCCCTTGCCGTCCTGGATGGCGTAGCCCTTGGTGTTCACCCAGACGTGCCGGCCACCGGCGACCCAGACGTTGGCGTCGTGGTCGTCCGGCGCGAACGGCGCGATGAACCGGGCCAGCTCGTCGCCCGGCGACGAGGTGTACGGCTGGATGTCCCGCGAGGTGGAGGTGTCCGCCGTGCCCGGGCCCGGGTTGGCGTTGCAGTTCTCGGTCACCCGCATGGCCAGGTTGGTGTACTCCTGGACCTGCCGGCAGCCGTTGGCCGGGTCGGCGAAGCCGTCGCCGCCGTCACCGCCGAAGTTGGAGCCCATCACGGTGTCCCCGGCGCGCAGGATCGACACGCCGTTGTCCTGCAGACCACCGCCGACGATGGTGCCGGCCTTCGCCGGGTCCTTGCCCAGCGACACCGAGTAGTACTGGAGGGCGTCGATGGTGCCGTCGTTCAGGCTCTGCCAGTCGGTGGCGTGCCCGTCCTTGTCGGTCCTGCCGTTGATCGGCCGGCGGTAGACACCACCGTCGTTGCCGACGTAGACGAAGCCGTTGCCGACCGCGACCGAGTGCTGGTCGGAGTGGGTGGTCTTGTTGCACTTGTTCTGCGAGTCGTAGATGTTCCAGCAGGAGAAGCCGAAGTTCCAGTACGGGCCCACGGTCTTCCAGTTGGCGCCGGCATCGGTCGACTCGTAGACCTCCTCCAGGCCGGCCCAGACGTGGTTCGGGTTGGCCGGGTCCACCGCCAGGAACTGGTTGTACCAGGCCTGGATGCCCGGGCCGTAGCCCTTGCCGATCACCGTCTGCTTGAGGGCCGAACCGGAGTTGCCCAGCTTCGAGGAGTCGGCGATCTTGCTCCACGGGCCGGCCGGGTTGCCGTTGTTGGAGACGTAGATGCCGTCCAGGTAGCTGTTCACGTTGCCGGCCGGCTTGTTCAGCAGGCTCGGCGACTGGTTGATCGCGTACAGCTTGCCGCCGTCGGCGGAGAAGGCGAACGTCACGTAGCCGATGTCGTCGGCCGGGATGGACCCGGTCGGGTTGACCTTGGCCCAGCCGCCGGCGGTGTAGTCGGCCGTCTCGTAGAAGCCGTTGTAGGTGTCACCGGAGCGCCAGGCCGAGGCGACCACCACGTGCTTCGGGTTGCGCGGGTCACCCGCCACGTCGTTGACGATGTTCTTGTACGCGGCGTTCGCGGTGCCCGCGTCCGCGCCACCCGGCAGGTAGGTCGGGTTCGGCGCGAACTCCAGCTTCCAGGCGCCGGTGGTGCTGGACATCGCGTGCGAGTACAGGCCCCGGTTGGTGGCGGCCCACACCTTGCCGCCGAAGAAGCGCAGCTTGTTGATGGTGCTGCTCTCCAGCTCGGTCCCGCCGACCCGGTCGGTCGCCTGGAACGTGCCGGTCCTCGGGTTGGCCAGCCGGTAGACGCCAGCGCCCACGTATGAGGTGGCGCCGGTGTTCGCCTCGCCGGTGGCGTACCAGAGCGAGCCGTCGGTGGCGAGCACGACGTCGCCGCTGGACAGGGTGGGCAGCGCGTCCGCGATCGGCGTCCAGCTCCCGCCGCCGGTCGAGGAACGCCACACGCCACCGTCCGCGCCGGCCGCGTACACGTAACCGTTGTTGTCCGCGGCCAGGCCCGTCATCCGACCGGTGACCAGGCCGGCGCCTCCGGAGGAGTTGGAGGCGTAGTCGCGGTAGCGCGGGTCGTCACCGTCATACTTGATCTTGGTGACCTCGCGCCAGGTGCCCTTGGTGGCGGCCATGCCGTTCAGCTGGCTCAGCGCGTTCGAGTACGCCCCCGGCGAGACGATGCCCGGGGCGTAGCGGGCCTGGGCGAACTGCTCGGCGATGGTGCGGGCCTCGAAGGCCTCCTCGCCGGCCTCCTCGGACGACTCGCCGGCCGCCATCTCCATGAACTCCCTGGGGTGCCAGGGCATGTTGGCGCCGGGCTCGTCGGCCAGACCGAGCTTCTCCTGCACCTCGTGGTTGGTGGCGACGACGCCACCGAGCGCGGCGGTGAGCACCAGCGCGCCCGCGATTGTCGCCGGCTTGCGCCAGCGGAACTTGGACATGTGAATCCTCCGGATTCAAGGGGTCCCCGGGCGGTCGGCCCGGGTGGGGAAACCATGGACGACGGATGGCGACCATGGCGCTTCGGTGATCGGACGGCGACCGTCCGCAGTCGACCCTCGGTCAGCGGGGCACCCGGGCGGACGGCAGGTCACACCCGACGGGTGGGGCGCGGGAGGGTCAGGCCAGTGCCGGCGGGGCCCGGCTGGGCAGGCTGCCGCGCGGCGGCAGCGGAACGGCCGGCTCCCGGTAGCGGGTCGGGGCGGCCACCGACTGCGGGGTGCCACCGACGCGCAGGGGCGCGGCCAGGAGGAGATCGTCCGGTCCGTCGCTGCTGACGACGCCGGCGCGGTGGTCACCACAGGGTCCGCCGGAGAATTCCGTCCACAGCTCCGACGGGGCGTCGGGGTGCGTGAGGCGCGCGCCGACGGCTCGGGGGTCGCCGGAGGGCGGGGCGGGACGGTCCGGCGTGGTGACCGGTGCGTCGACGGACCGTCCATCCGGAGGAAGAACGGACGGGCCGTCGTGGACGATCGACCGGTGCGCGGCGGTAACCACCGCGCCGGGCTCAAGGGTCTCGCCGCAGCAGGGCACCCCCAGGCCGGCCAGGACGAACGCCAGCGCGACGACGACGGCGGTCAACCGGTCGAGTACGCGCATGGGCCAACCTGTCGGGAGAGGGGGAGGCAGCTCGGGCGGGCGGCGCGGTGGCCGCGGGCGGGAGCGGGCGGCGGAGAGAACGGGGAGGGTCGATCGCTTGCTGCGGGACAACGCTAGCAACAACCTTCACAACCCGGCAACGGGAGTGCGGTCGTACTTTCGGCTGGTCAGCGCGCGACTCGTGACATCGCTCCGAACAGGAATGTCAACAAATGACACAGGGGCGCGGCCGGGTCGGCCCCGCCCCTGTTCCCGCCGTTGATCAGTGGAAGAAGTGTCGGGTGCCGGTGAGGTACATGGTCACGCCGGCCTCCTTGCAGGCCGCGATGGTCTCCTCGTCGCGGATCGAGCCGCCCGGCTGGACGATCGCCCGGACACCGGCCTCGATGAGGATCTTCGGTCCGTCGGCGAACGGGAAGAAGGCGTCCGAGGCGCAGACCGCGCCGCGGGCCCGGTCGGCGCCGGCCCGGTCGACCGCGAGCTGCGCCGAGTCCACCCGGTTGACCTGGCCCATGCCCACGCCGACCGTGGCGCCCTCCTTGGCCAGCAGGATCGCGTTGCTCTTCACCGCGCGTACCGCCCGCCAGGCGAACGCCAGGTCCCGCAGGGTCGCCTCGTCGGCCGCCTCGCCGGTGGCCAGCCGCCAGTGCGCCGGGTCGTCGCCCTCGGCGTCGATCGCGTCCCGCAGCTGCACCAGCACGCCGCCGGTGACCGGCCGCCACTCGGCCGGCAGCGGGGTGAACTCCGGGGCGCGCAGCAGCCGGATGTTCTTCTTGGCCTGGAGGATCTCCACCGCGCCCTCGTCGAAGCCGGGCGCCACCAGCACCTCGGTGAAGATCTCCGCGACCTGCCGGGCGAGCTCGACGCTCACCGGCCGGTTCACCGCGATCACACCGCCGTACGCCGACACCGGGTCGCAGGCGTGCGCCTTGCGGTGCGCCTCGGCCACGTCCGCCCCGACCGCGATGCCGCACGGGTTGGCGTGCTTGATGATCGCCACCGCCGGCTGCTCCGGGAAGTCGTTCGCGGCCCGCCAGGCGGCGTCCGCGTCGACGTAGTTGTTGTAGGACATCTCCTTGCCGTGCAGCTGCTCCGCCTGGGCCAGGCCGGCCGGACTGGCCGGGTCGCCGTAGAGCGCCGCCGCCTGGTGCGGGTTCTCGCCATAGCGCAGCACCGCCTGCCGGCACAGCGACAGACCGGCGAACTCCGGCCACCCGTCGGCGGCCGGCGCCACGGTCGTGGCGAACCAGTCGGCGACGGCCACGTCGTACTCGGCGATGTCGGCGAACGCGCGGGCGGCGAGCGCCCGGCGCTGGGCCAGCGTGAAGCCACCGTCGGCGAGCGCGGCCAGCAGCGCCGGGTACGCCGCCGGGTCGGTCACCACAGCGACCGAGGCGTGGTTCTTGGCCGCGGCCCGGACCATCGCCGGACCGCCGATGTCGATCTGCTCGACGCACTCGTCCTGGCTCGCGCCGGAGGCGACCGTGGCCTGGAACGGGTAGAGGTTGGAGATCAGCAGGTCGATGCCGGCGATGCCGTGCTCGTCGAGCTGGGCGGCGTGGGCGTCCTTGCGCAGATCGGCGAGAAGACCGCCGTGGATCTTCGGGTGCAGGGTCTTCACCCGGCCGTCGAGGATCTCCGGGAAGCCGGTCACCTGCTCGACCGGGGTCACCGGCACGCCCGCGCCCGAAATGGTCGACGCGGTGCTGCCGGTGGAGACGATCTCCACCCCGGCCTCCTGCAGGGCCCGGGCCAGCTCGACCAGGCCGGTCTTGTCGTAGACGCTGACCAGGGCCCGCCGGATCGGGCGGCGCGCGTCCTCAGTGGCACTCACGGAACGGTGACCTTTCTGCCGGTGATCGTCCAACCTTCACGGACCAGCCGACCGACCTGCTCGACGAGCTGGCGCCGCTCGGCCTCCTTGATGCGCTCGGTGAGCGTCTCCTCGTCGTCGCCGTCCAGCACCGGAACGGCGACCTGGGCGACGATCGGGCCGGTGTCCATCCCGGCGTCGACGAAGAACAGGGTGGCCCCGGTGACCTTCACGCCGTACGCGAGCGCGTCCCGGGGGCCGTGGATGCCGGGGAACGCCGGCAGCAGGGTGTTGTGCGTGTTGAGGTAGCGGTCGCCGAACGCGGCCAGGAAGTGCGGGCCGACCAGCTTGAGGAAACCCGCGCTGATGACCAGGTCCGGCTCGTGCTCGGCCACCCGGGCGGTGAGCGCCTTGTCCCAGTCCTCGCGGGTCGGGTGGTCCGTCAGCCGCTCGACGAAGGCGGGCACCCCGGCCGCGGCGGCCCGGTCCAAGCCGGCGATCCCGTTCCGGTCGGCGCCGACGGCGACCACCCGCGCCCCGTACCCGGGGTCGGCGGTGGCGTCCAGCAGCGCCTGGAGGTTGCTGCCGGAGCCGGAGACGAGGACGACGAGGACGACGAGGCGGGCGACGGACGCGGGCTCGGTCACGGCGCAACCCTATCGGGCCGGGAGGGACGTCCAGCGGTCGGGCGGCGGCGTTCGACCACTCCGGCTCGGCGTGTCCGGCGCCACGCCCCGACCCGGAGCAGTCGTCGCGGGTGATCTCCCCGGTGGCGCCGGCACGATACGCTGCCGTCGCCCGGTGTCCGGTTTCCCGGCCGGCCCGGGCGTCGACATCGTGACCTTGGTCCCGGGCCCGTGTGCCGCGGCGTCCCGGTGCTGGGCGGAATGATGAGCGGCAGCAACCGACCACCGACCGTCGACCCCCCAGTTTGAGGAGCACCCAGCAATGCAGCCCGGTTACCCCGGCCAGGACCCGTACGGCCAGCAACAGCCCAACCAGGACCCGACCTCCCCGCAGTACGACCCGTACGCCCAGCCGCCGCAGGCCCCCGGGTACGGGCAGCAGCCGACTTCCGGCCAGCCGTACGGGCAGGACCCGTACGCCCAGCCGCCGCAGGCCCCCCAGTACGGGCAGCAGCCGACCTCCGGCCAGCCGTACGGCCAGCAGCCGACCTCGGGCCAGCCCTACGGGCAGCCGACCTCGGGGCAGCCGTACGGCCAGCAGCCGACCTCGGGGCAGCCGTACGGCCAGCAGCCGTACCAGGACCCGTACGGCCAGCAGCCGTACGGCGCCACGCCGCAGTACCCGGCCGCCGGCTACCCGCAGGCGCAGGGGCAGAACAACACCCTCGGCCTGATCGGCATGATCTCCGGCATCGCGTCCATCGTGTTCGCCCTCTGCTGCACCCCGCTGGGCATCATCGGCGGCATCGCCGGCGTGATCCTCGGCATCCTCGGCCAGAAGAAGGTGCAGGCCGGTGAGGCGACCAACGGCGGCCAGGCCAAGGCCGCGCTGATCTGCGGCGGCGTCGGCATCGTGCTCTCCATCATCAGCGCCGTCGCGGGCGCCGCGATCAACCTGAACAACCTCGGTTCCTGACCAGAACCCCGAAAGGGGCGTCCGGCCACCGGCCGGCCGCCCCTTTCCCCGTCTCCGACCCCGCCCTGCCGGGTTGATCAAGAAGTTCGCGTCCGGATCCGACGGCCTCCCGACGCAAACCCCTTGATCAACGCCCGTTGGGTGGCCCGGTGGGCTGCTTTGATCAGTGGGTCTCGGCGGCCGGGCGGGAAGTGCGGGGAGGGCGGGACGGGCGGGGCGGAGGAAGCGGGCGGGTGGGGGTGGCGCGGGCGAGCATCCGGGTGGCGGCCGCGCCGAGCAGGGCGCCGACGGCGACGACCAGGGTGGCCACCCCGGCCACCTGCCACGGCACCGGGCCGATCTCGGCGAGCCGCCCGCCACCGAGCGGGCCGCCGGACCCGGCCGCGGCCACGCCGAGCAGCACGCCGGCCACCGGGCCGGCGAGCGCCGCCGGGACGAGCAGCGCCGGCCAGCCGACCAGCGCCCGTTCCTCGGCCGCGATCCGCAGCAGCCGCCGGGCCAGCAGCCAGCCCGCGGCCATCCCGGCCAGCACCGGCACCGCGAGCAGCGCCGCACCGAGCCCGTCCACCGGGCCGCGCGGCAGCCCGGCGAGCAGCGGTACGGCGGGGAGCGCGCCCACCGACACCTCACTGGTCCGGACGGCCGTGTCGGTGCCGACGGCGAACCCGGGGCCGAGCAGGTAACTGGCCGACCAGACGGTGGCGTTCGGCGCGTACGCGAGGCTGACCAGGGTGATGCCGGCCTGACCGGCGACCCCGGTCCGGTACGCGCCGATCATGTCGGCGGCGTCCCCGCCGCCGGTCGCCACGGCCAGCCCGGCCGCCCCCGCACCGGCGCCGAACAACAGCAGGCCGGCGACCAGGCCGGTACGCAGCCCGTCCCGCAGCGGCGGCGCGGACCGCCGGGCCAGCAGCCCCGACACGCCGGTCGTCCGCACCGCGCCGACCAGGGCGGAGAGCGCGCCGACCACGGCGAAGGTGACCCCGGCCCGGACCGGGGAGACGCGCAGGCCGCCGGCGCTGACCGTGATCGCGGCGAGGACGCCGAGCAGCGCGTACCCGAGGCCGACGGCGACCCCGACGGTGAGCGCCTGCCGGGGGGACCGACCGCCGCGGGCGCCGATCGCCCGGGTGACGTGCACTCCGGCCCGGGTGAGCCGCCAGACGGCGAGCGCGGTCAGGGCCAGCGGGGCCAGGCCGAGCGACCCGGCGGAGGTTTCCAGCGGCACGCCGTGGCCGAGCAGCCAACCGGCGAGGCCGGCGCGCAGCGCGCCCGGCAGCGAGCCGGCGTCCTCGCTGAGCTGCGCCAGGCCGAGCACCACGGTGACCGGCAGCCAGGAGGTCAGGGCCGCCCAGCCGGCCGCCACCCCGGCGGCGACGGGCAGCGGGGCCCGACCGCGCGGGCCCTCCCCCGATCGGGGCGCGGGCACCCGGGGACCCGCTCCGGCACGGCCGGTGGGCCGGGCATCGGCGGCGACCCCGGCGGCGGTCCGGTGGGGCTGGTCGGGGGTGACGGGTGACATCGCGTTCTACTCTGGCACGTTGCGCCCGTGGCGGCAGTCCGATACCGCCTCCGGGCCTCGGCGAGTTCCCTGATCCACCGGCTCGGCGGCCCTGATCCGGTTTAGCCTCGGCGCAGGACGCGACCTTTCCTGTCGCGGCACCGATCGCTCGGAGGAAGCCGTGAACGCTCCGTATCCGCCGCCGACACCGCCACCGGCCGCGGGCCGCGACCGGACCACCCTGTGGGGCGTCCTGGGGATCATCCTCGGCCTGCTCTGCTGCGGCATCCTGGGCATCGTCTTCGGCTACCTGTCGATCCGGGACGCCCGGCGCTTCGGGAAGTCCCCGCTGCTCGGCTGGCTGGCCATCGCGTTCGGCGTCATCAACATCATCGCCAGCGCGGTCATCCGGGCGCGGGGCAACTACTACTACCCGTACTGGTACCGCTGACAGGAACGAGGGGGTCGACCGGATCCGGTCGACCCCCTCGGCACGTCGTACGACCGCTCAGCGGTTGGACATGATCTCCCGCATGAGCTTGGCGGTCTCGGTCGGGGTCTTGCCGACCTTGACGCCGACCGCCTCCAGCGCCGCCTTCTTGGCGTCGGCGGTGCCCGCCGAGCCGGAGATGATCGCGCCGGCGTGACCCATGGTCTTGCCGGGCGGGGCGGTGAAGCCGGCGATGTAGCCGACCACTGGCTTGGTCACGTTGGCCTTGATGAACTCGGCCGCCCGCTCCTCGGCGTCGCCGCCGATCTCACCGATCATCACGATGGCGTCGGTCTCCGGGTCGGCCTCGAACGCGGCCAGCGCGTCGATGTGGGTGGTCCCGATGATCGGGTCGCCGCCGATGCCGACGCAGGTCGAGAAGCCGATGTCCCGCAGCTCGTACATCATCTGGTAGGTCAGCGTGCCGCTCTTGCTGACCAGGCCGATCCGGCCGCTGCCGGTGATGTCGGCCGGGATGATGCCGGCATTGGAGGCGCCCGGCGAGGCGATGCCCGGGCAGTTCGGGCCGATGATCCGGGTGCGCTCACCCTTGGCCACGTTGTACGCCCAGAACGCGGCGGTGTCGTGCACCGGCACGCCCTCGGTGATCACCACGGCCAGCTCGATGCCGGCGTCGATCGCCTCGACCACCGCGGCCTTGGTGAACTGCGGCGGCACGAAGATGACCGTGACGTCCGCCCCGGTCTCCTTCATCGCGTCCGCGACGCTGGCGAAGACCGGCAGCTCGGTGCCGTCGAAGTCGACCGTCTGGCCCGCCTTGCGCGGGTTGACGCCGCCGACCACGTTGGTGCCGGCGGCGAGCATCCGCCGGGTGTGCTTGGAACCCTCGGAACCGGTCATCCCCTGCACGATGACCTTGGAGTCCTTGGTCAGCCAGATAGCCATTTGTCAGACCCCCGCAGCTGCCAGCTCGGCGGCCCGCTCGGCCGCGCCGTCCATGGTGTCGACCCGCTGGATCAGCGGGTTGTTCGCGCCGTCGAGGATCGCCCGACCGGCCTCGGCGTTGTTGCCGTCGAGGCGGACGACGAGCGGCTTGGTGGCCTTCTCGCCCCGCTGCTCGAGCAGCGCCAGCGCCTGCACGATGCCGTTGGCAACCGCGTCGCAGGCGGTGATGCCGCCGAAGACGTTGACGAAGACGCTCTTCACCGACGGGTCGGAGAGCACGATCTCCAGGCCGTTCGCCATCACCTCGGCGCTCGCGCCACCGCCGATGTCCAGGAAGTTGGCCGGCTTGACGCCGCCGTGCCGCTCACCGGCGTACGCGACCACGTCGAGGGTGGACATGACCAGGCCCGCGCCGTTGCCGATGATGCCGACCTCGCCGTCGAGCTTGACGTAGTTGAGGTCCTTCTCCTTGGCGGCCTGCTCCAGCGGGTCCACCGACGCCTGGTCGACCAGGGCCTCGTGGTCCGGGTGCCGGAACGCGGCGTTCTCGTCCAGGGTGACCTTGGCGTCCAGCAGCAGCAGCTTGCCGTCCTTGGTCGTGGCCAGCGGGTTCACCTCGACCAGCGTGGCGTCCTCGGCGACGAACGCCTGCCACAGCTTGACCGCGACCTCGACCACCTGGTCGGCGACCTCGGCCGGGAAGCCGGCCGCGCTCACGATCTCGCGCGCCTTCGCCTCGTCGACGCCGGTGTTGGCGTCGATCGGGGCCTTGACGACCTTCTCGGGGGTGTCGGCGGCGACCTGCTCGATGTCCATGCCGCCGGCCACGCTGGCGATGCAGAGGAAGGTGCGGTTCGCCCGGTCGAGCAGGTACGAGAAGTAGTACTCCTCGGCCACGTCCGCGGTCACGGTGATCATGACCTTGTGGACCGTGTGACCCTTGATGTCCATGCCGAGGATGTCGGTGGCGCGGGCCACCGTCTCCTCCGCGCCCTCGGCCAGCTTCACGCCGCCGGCCTTGCCGCGGCCGCCGACCTTCACCTGCGCCTTGACGACCACCCGGCCGCCGAGGCGCTCGGCGATCGCGCGGGCCTCCTCCGGGGTAGTGGCGACGCCGCCGGCGAGCACGGGCAAGCCGTGCCGCTCGAACAGGTCCCGCCCCTGGTACTCGTACAGGTCCACGATTGCGCGTCCCGTCCCGTCTCCGCGGCGCGCCCTCGCGCCGCCACCAGCGTTGGAAAATCAGTTTGACGCCCGTCATCGGATGAGACAGGCCATTTGCCGCAGCCTAACGAGATGGGAACCAGCGGCAACCGAGCGGGTGCGGGGTGTGCGGTAATGCACAACCGCCGGCGGCTCCGGCTCAGCCGACCCGGCAGCGGCCGCCCGCGTATCCGACGACCGCCCGCATGATCTCCTCCTCGGACCGGTCGGCGTAGTTCACCGTCGCGGTGAAGCCGGTGCCGAAGAAGGCCTGCTGCAGACCCGAGTCGAGCGCGGTGAAGGCGCCCAGTCCGGAGCCGGCCCGCGGGTCGCGCGGCTTCACGCAGACCATCTTCTCCAGCGCCCAGCGCCGCAGGTAGATGTGGTCGATCGCCGTCCAGGGCAGCCAGATCGCCTGCCCCCGGGTGGGCCGGGTCTTGATCCAGAGCCCGTCCGGCCCGACCGCGAGCACCGGACCGCCGGAGGTGATCAACCAGAGCTGGAGACCCACCGGCAGCACGAACAGCAGCATGACCACCGGGATGACGAACAGCACCGCCAGGTCACCGTCCCCGGCGGAGGCCGCCGCCCCGATCGGGCAGGCCATCACCACGCCGACGAAGAGGATCAGCAACCCGAAGGTCAGGGCCCGCTTGCGCAGGCTCGGCCGGACCACGAACGGCAGATCCTCCGGGATCCGCCTGGCCGTCACGGCCGTGGGCGCCGGTCCACCGGCGTACGCCGGTCCACCGGGATACCCCGGCTGCGGCGGCCAGCCCGGCCCGGCCGGCGGCTGGCCCGGCCAGCCGGCGTGCTGGGACGGCTGCCCCGGCCAACCGGGCGGCTGCGACTGCGCCGGCCAACCCGGACCGGGCTGCTGGCCCGGCCAGCCCGGGCCAGGCTGCGGCGGCTGACCCTGGCCCGGCGAGCCCGCGCCGGGGTGCTGGGGCGGCTGGCCCGGCCAGCTCTGCCCCGGCTGCCCCGGCACGCCGGGCTGCTGGGGCGAGGCCGGCCAGCCGGCAACCGGCGGCTGCTGAGGCGAGGTCGGCCAACCGGGAGCCGGCGGCTGCTGGGACGCCGGCGACCAAGCCGGGCCGGTCTGCTGGGCCGGCCAGCCGGCACCGCCCTGCTGCGGCGGGGTCGGCCGACCCGGCTGCGGCTGCGCCCCGCCGCCGGCCGGCGGACTCCCCTCGGCCGGGTTCGGAGACGGGTACGACGGCTGGGTCACGGCGGGCTCCCGGCGGGATCGTCGAACGCGGACGCGGTACGGGCAGCCACACCATACGACCCGCGCCCCGTGCCCAGCGGTCCCTCGACGCCGCGGTCTCGGGCATGAGGAGGCGACAACTTCCCGGAAACTGCGGTCTCCACGAGCCGGGAGACGCCAACTTCGCGGAAGTTGCTGCCTCGCGGCGGCCGTGACACCGGGCCGGCGGGCGGCACCGGGCCGGGCGGGTTCAGCCGTACGGGGGATGTTGAGACAGGGGCGTAACCCCCTCGTGGGGGCGTCGTTGAGTCTGATGTCGGAGCGCTGAACGGCGCGACGACGAAACGGCCGATGCCCTGTCGGTCGAGGGGTGGCGGCGGGGCATCGTGCATAGAGGGGCCGGGCGTGTGAGGGGTGCGTCCGGCCCCTCCCCCTGTCCGGGTGCCGGCGTCGCGGCCCGCGCGGGTCAGCCGACCGGCTGGGCGATGTTCTCCCGGACCCACTCCACGATCGCCTGAGTGGTCGCGCCCGGGGTGAAGATCTTCGCGACGCCGAGCCGCTCCAGCTCGGGGATGTCGGCGTCCGGGATGATGCCACCGCCGAAGACCACCACGTCGGCGGCGTCGCGCTCGGCGAGCAGCTCCATCACCCGCTTGAAGAGGGTCATGTGCGCGCCGGAGAGAACGGAGAGGCCGACGGCGTCGGCGTCCTCCTGGATCGCGGTCTCCACGATCTGCTCCGGCGTCTGGTGCAGGCCGGTGTAGATGACCTCCATGCCGGCGTCCCGCAGGGCGCGCGCGACCACCTTCGCGCCCCGGTCGTGGCCGTCCAGGCCGGGCTTCGCGACGACGACCCGGATACGAGAGCTCATCAGCGCACACCTTTCACCGGCTAGGGCACTCCTGACCTGAACGAACGGTAACCCGGCCGACCCGGGGCCGGAAACCCGGGCTGCACCCCTGCCCCGGTGTCCCACGACACGCCCACCCGACACGCGCCCGACGGCGACCGTGCCCGGCCGGGTTCGGGCGACGTCTCGTCCGGCGACCCGCCTTGATCGACTCGGCTCGGCGCAACCCGGGGTATCCGGCGCAGGCGACACCGCGACATGCCGCAGACGGAGTGAATCAACAAGGCGGCCCGCCGTGCGGTGATCCACTAGCGTCGGACGCGTCGCATCGGAAGCCGGACACCTCCGCCGAACGGTCACTGTCCGCGACGAACGGGCAGTCACCGGGCCAGCCGACCGGCGGCACGAGCTATGACAAGAGCGGACGGAAACGGACAGAAAGAAACGCCAATTCGGCGCTTCGGCTTGTGACAGGAGTGGCGGTTGGCTAACGTGTCCACGGTTGTCATCAGGTCCACGGACGGGTGATGACGCGGCCACCGGACGTTCGACGGAGCTTCACCGAACGGTTCGAGGTCGCATCTGATCCCCGACAACGGAGGGTGTGCGTGCGCCAGCGCCTGTCGTCTGAGCCCGATAGATATCGCGGCCGCCGCCGCGTACCCACCCCCCCGCGGAGCCGCTACGCCGCGGTCGTGACCACCGCCTTCGTGGGAGCCGGCCTCGTCGCCCTCGGCGCGAACGCCCTCCCGGACGCCAAGAGCCCCAGCCCGTCGGTCCTCGACGAGCTCAAGCAGGCCTCGATCGCCAGCCAGGACGTGGCGGCCCGTGGGGACGCCGCCGACCGCGCCACCCGCGACAGCCGTGCCGACAAGTCCTCGACCGCGCAGGACGTCTGGCGCCTGCCGCTGCTGGGCTACGACTTCAACTCGCCCTA
This sequence comes from Micromonospora sp. NPDC051924, assembly GCF_055586005.1. NCBI lineage: Bacteria > Bacillati > Actinomycetota > Actinomycetes > Micromonosporales > Micromonosporaceae > Micromonospora > Micromonospora sp. NPDC051924. The sequence goes on along the minus strand of NZ_JBVJJA010000039.1, from coordinate 8,827 downwards.
CGGCATGCGCTGGGGCAAGCTGCACACCGGCATCGACCTGGTCGCCCCGGAGGGCACCCCGTACGTGGCGATCCACGACGGCACGGTCACCAAGGCCGGCTGGTTCGGCGGCTACGGCTACGCCGTGATCGTCCAGCACCCGGACGGCAGCGAGGCCATCTACGGCCACTCCTCGGCGGTCACCGTCAAGGAGGGCCAGCAGGTCAAGGCGGGCGACCAGCTCGGCCTGGTCGGCAACACCGGCCACTCGTACGGCTCCCACCTGCACCTGGAGATCCATGTCAACGGGCAGCCGCTGGACCCGGTGCCGTTCCTGGCGGACCATGGAGTGGACATCAAGCTGCAAGTCGAGGCAATCTACGGCGAAGTAGCCGCGTCCTGACGCTGCGTATTGCCTTTTTGCCGCCCGGATCAGTCGATCCGGGCGGTTTTCGTTTCGGCAAAGTCTGCCGGGTCACAGTCAGAAGTGTGAACGGCGGCACACCCGTACATGATCCTTTTCCTGCGCAAAAGCCGCGACCCGGCATGAAGCCGGTCAGCGGCGGCTGTCGACCATCGCGGCGTCCTGGTGCCAATACCCGCCGCGCCCCGGGCTGACACCAGTATTTCGAGGTCACGTGCCCCTCGACTGGTGAAGGTCCCCGTGCAGGAAGACAGCTCCATCCGAAACGAGAACACCCGGAACGCCCCCGCCCGCCACCGGCGCAAGCGCCCGGTCCGGCGCACCACATACCTCGTCATCGGCGCGGCCGCCCTGGTCGGCCTCGGCCTCGGCGGCGTCTCCGTCGCCACCGCCGGCCACGACACCCCGACCCCGGCCGCCGTGGACTTCGACGCCCAGGCCCGCGCCGAGGCCGCCGCCCGCGCCGACCGCTCGGTCCGCGAGTCGACCGCGCCGGTCACCCCGTCCGCCACCCCGGTCAGCCCGTCGCCGAGCCCGACCACGGCCAGCCCGAAGCCGACGAAGACCGCCGCGCCGAAGCCGACGAAGACCAGCCGGCCCAAGCCCACCTGGGTGATCCCGATGAAGGGCGCGGAGATCACCTCCTGCTACGGCCAGCGGTGGGGCACCCTGCACGCCGGCATCGACTTCGCCATGCCCGCCGGCACCCCGATCCACGCCGCCGCGGCGGGCACCGTGGTGAAGGCCGGTGACGCCGGCGACGGCTACGGCAACTCGGTCTTCATCGACCACCACAACGGCTACCTGACCCACTACGCGCACCAGAGCCGCCTCATCGTCAGCGTCGGCGACAAGGTGGGCGCCGGCCAGATCATCGGCTACGAGGGCGCCACCGGCGACGCCACCGGCCCGCACCTGCACTTCGAGGTGCACAAGGGCGAGATGTGGAACCAGATCGACCCGGCGCCGTTCCTGCGCGCCCGGGGCATCGACGTGGCCTGCTGACGGCCACGGCACGAGGAGAGGCCCGGTCCGGCACTTCGCCGGGCCGGGCCTCATCGTCGCTCAGAGCTTGTCGATCGGGGCGTGCCGGAGCACCAGCCACATCGTCTGGTCGCCGAAGTCGATCTGCGCCCGGGCCCCCGGGCCGTGCCCCTCGACGGCCAGCACCCGCCCCAGGCCGTAGCGCTGGTGGTTGACCCGGTCCCCCACCGATACCTTCGGCGTCTGCTTCAGCTCGCTCGCCGTGGCCAGCCGGCTGCCGTCCACCCCGAGCCGCTTGGCGAGCTGGGCCGCCTTCGGCGTACCCCCGGTGAAGCCGCCACGCCCGCCGGGCGCGCGGTCCGCGCGGCCGCCGACGCCGCCGCCCCCGCCGGCCCACGAGGTGTACGACCCTTCGGTGCGCTCCCAGCGGACCAGCTCGGGCGGCAACTCCTCCAGGAAGCGCGACGGCGGGTTGTACGCCGGCTGCCCCCAGGCCGACCGGGTGACCGCCCGGGACAGGTAGAGCCGCTGCCGGGCCCGGGTGATGCCCACGTACGCCAGCCGGCGCTCCTCCTCCAGCTCGCGGGTGTCGCCGAGCGAGCGCAGGTGCGGGAAGACCCCGTCCTCCAGGCCGGTCAGGAAGACCACCGGGAACTCCAAGCCCTTCGCCGTGTGCAGCGTCATGAGGGTGACCACGCCCTGGTGCTCCGGGTCGTCGGAGGGCACCTGGTCGGCGTCGGCGACCAGGGCCACCTGCTCCAGGAAGCCGGCGACGGTGGCCCGCTCGCCCTCGGCGCCCAGCGCCTCGATCCGCTCGGTGTACTCCCGGGCGACGCTGACCAGTTCCTGGAGGTTGTCCACCCGGCCGGCGTCCTGCGGGTCCAGGCTCTCCTCCAGCTCGGTGAGGTAGCCCGAACGGGTCAGCAGCGCCTCCAGCACGTCCTCCGGGGTGCCGGTCTCGGCCAGCTCGCGTGCGGAGTCCAGCAGCGCGACGAAGTCGGCGATGCCGTTGGCCGCCCTGGTGGAGATCCCCGGCGCGTCCTTGGCCCGGCGCAGCGCCGCGCCGAAGGAGATCCGGTCCCGGCTGGACAGCGCCTCCACGCACGCCTCGGCCCGGTCGCCGATGCCGCGACGGGGGGTGTTGAGGACCCGGCGCAGGCTGACCGTGTCGTCGTCGTTGACCACCGCGCGCAGGTAGGCCAGCGCGTCCCGGACCTCCTTGCGCTCGTAGAAGCGCACCCCGCCGACCACCTTGTACGGCAGGCCGACCCGGATGAACACCTCCTCGAAGACCCGGGACTGGGCGTTGGTGCGGTAGAAGACCGCCACGTCGCCGGGACGGGTGCCGCCCGCGTCGACCAGCCGGTCGATCTCCCGGGCCGCCCAGTCCGCCTCGGCGTGCTCGGTGTCGGCCACGTACCCGACGATCTGCTCGCCGGCACCGGCGTCGCTCCACAGCCGCTTGGGCTTGCGGGAGGAGTTCCGGTCGATCACCGCGTTGGCCGCGTTGAGGATGGTCTGGGTGGAGCGGTAGTTCTGCTCCAGCAGGATCGTCCGGGCGTCGGTGAAGTCGCGCTCGAACTCCAGGATGTTGCGGATGGTCGCGCCGCGGAACGCGTAGATCGACTGGTCGGCGTCACCCACCACGCAGAGCTCGGCCGGCGGGATCCCCTCGGTGCCGGAGACCAGCTCCTTGATCAGCACGTACTGGGCGTGGTTGGTGTCCTGGTACTCGTCGACCAGGACGTGCCGGAACCGGCGCCGGTAGCTCTCCGCCACGTGCGGGTGCGACTGGAGCAGGTGCACCGTGGTCATGATCAGGTCGTCGAAGTCCAGCGCGTGCGCCTCGCGCAGCCGCCGCTGGTAGAGCGTGTAGGCCTCCGACAGGGCCCGCTCGTTGGGCCCCTTGGCCCGGGTGGCGAACTCCTCCGGGTCGACCAGCTCGTTCTTGAGGTTGGAGACCTGGGCGGCGAGGCCGCGCGCCGGGTAACGCTTCGGGTCGAGGTCCAGCTCGCGGGCGACGAGCTGCATCAGCCGGCGGGAGTCGTCCGCGTCGTAGATCGAGAAGGTGGACTTCAGACCGGCGTGCTCGTGCTCGGCGCGCAGGATCCGGACGCAGGCCGAGTGGAAGGTCGACACCCACATCAGCCGGGCGCGCGGACCGACCAGGGCGGCCACCCGCTCCTTCATCTCACCGGCGGCCTTGTTGGTGAAGGTGATCGCGATGATCTCGCCCGGGTGCACGTCCCGCGCGGCGAGCAGATAGGCGATCCGGTTGGTCAGCACCCGGGTCTTGCCGGAGCCGGCGCCGGCGACGATCAGCAGCGGGGACCCGGCATGGGTGACCGCGTCCCGCTGGGGGCCGTTCAGCCCGTCGAGAAGGGCCTGCGGGCCCGGCCGGCTGGCCGACGGCGTCAGGCCGTGGCGCGGCGAGCCGGAGTCGTCGCGGGGCCCGGACCGGTGTGGCGGGCGCTCCGGCGCGGGCGGGGACGCGGGGATGTCGAAGAGAGGATGCATCGCACGGCGAGTCTATGCCGCCGGCCGGACATCTCCGGTGCGCGCGGGGCCGCGAGCCGACGAAGGCGTCCCGTCCCACAGGTTGGCGGTTTCCTTGCGCCGGCCGCCCGCGGGTCGGCATACTCGACGGCGTGTTCGATCAGCGCTTCTACTTTTACTACGGCACCGGGAGTCCGGCAGCCGTAGGTCGCGCCTGATCACAAGACCTGCGAAAAGCCCCGGGCTCCTGGAGCCCGGGGCTTTTTCGTCCCGGGATCCGGGCACCGGGCCCGAGACCCCGAGGGGTACGACGATGATGACTGACGTGGTGGAGTCCAGCGGCGGCCTGGCGCGGCACGACCGGCCGAACGGCGCGAACCCGACCGGGGCCGCGGCGGCCCGCACCGGCACCGACGACTCGGCGGCCGCGGAGCGGATCGTGGAGATCCGGGAGCGGATCGACGAGATCGACCGCACCATCATCGCGCTCTGGCAGGAGCGCGCCGCCCTGTCCCAGGAGGTCGGGGCCACCCGGATGGCCTCCGGCGGCACCCGCCTCGTGCTCAGCCGGGAGCGGGAGATCCTGGAGCGGTTCCGCGAGGCGCTCGGCGCAGACGGCACCCAGCTGGCGCTGCTGCTGCTGCGCGCCGGCCGCGGCCCGCTGTGAGCGGCCCGGACGGCGGCTCCGGGTCGTGGCGCGGCGGTAGACGCGCCGAGCTGGAGTCGCCGCAGACGACGAACCGCCTGCCGGCGTCGTGCTGACGCCGGCAGGCGGTTCGGGGACGGATCAGGCCGCCTCGTGGGTGGGGACGATCTCCCGCGGCTTCGCGAAGTGGCAGGCGCTCGGGTGGTCCGAGCCATGCCGGATCTGAAGCAGCGGCACCTCCTGGGCGCAGACGTCCTGCGCCTTCCAGCACCGGGTGCGGAACCGGCAGCCCGAGGGCGGGCTGACCGGGGAGGGGACGTCACCGGTGAGCCGGATGATCGCCTTGTTGTCCCGCAGCGTCGGGTCCGGCACCGGCACCGCCGAGAGCAGCGCCTGGGTGTACGGGTGGGTCGGCCGCTCGTAGATCTCGTCCTCGGTGCCGACCTCCACCATCTTGCCCAGGTACATCACCGCGACCCGGTCGGAGAGGTGGCGCACGACCGACAGGTCGTGGGCGATGAAGACGTACGACAGGCCGAACTCCGCCTGGAGCTTCTCCAGCAGGTTCATCACCTGCGCCTGGATGGACACGTCCAGGGCGGACACCGGCTCGTCGCAGACGATGACCTCGGGCCGCAGGGCGAGCGCCCGGGCGATGCCGATGCGCTGCCGCTGACCGCCGGAGAACTGGTGCGGGTACCGGTTGATGTGCTCCGGGTTGAGGCCGACCAGGTCGAGCAGCTCCTTGACCTTGCCGCGCCGGCTGCCCCGCGGGGCCACCTCGGGGTGGATCTCGAACGGCTCGCCGATCAGGTCACCGACCGTCATCCGCGGGTTCAGCGAGGTGTACGGGTCCTGCATCACCAGCTGGATCTGCCGGCGCAGGCGCCGCAGCGCGCCGCCGGAGAGCTTGGAGATGTCCTGGCCCTTGTAGAGCACCTGGCCGGCGGTGGGCCGCTCCAGGTTCATCAGGACCCGGGCCAGCGTCGACTTGCCGCAGCCGGACTCGCCCACCACGCCCAGCGTCTCGCCGGTCTTCAGCTCGAAGGAGACGCCGTCGACCGCCTTGACATGACCGATGGTCTTCTTGAACACGACACCCCGGGTCACGGGGTAGTGCTTGACCAGGTCACGAACCTCGATGATGTTCTCAGTCACGGTTCACGAGCTCCTCGGCGAAGTGGCAGGCGCTGGCCCGGGCGCGGCCGACCTGCAGCAGCGGGGGCAGCTTCTCCCGGCACACCGGCTGCGCCATGGGGCAGCGCGGGTTGAACGGGCAGCCCGGCGGGATGTTCATCAGGTTCGGCGGCAGGCCCTTGATGGTGCGGAGCTCCTGCCCCTTCTCGTCCATCCGCGGGATCGAGTTGAGCAGGCCGAGGGTGTACGGGTGCGCCGGCTTGGCGTACAGGTCGTACACGTCGGCTTCCTCGACGATCCGGCCGGCGTACATGACCGCGATCCGGTCCGCGACGTCGGCGACCACGCCGAGGTCGTGGGTGATCAGGATCATGCCCATCTGCCGCTCCCGCTGGAGCTCGCCGAGCAGGTCCATGATCTGGGCCTGCACGGTCACGTCCAGCGCGGTGGTCGGCTCGTCCGCGATCAGCACCTCGGGGTCGAGGGCCAGCGACATCGCGATCATCGCCCGCTGCCGCATACCGCCGGAGAACTGGTGCGGGTAGTTGCTGTACCGACCCTTGGCGTTGGGGATCTTCACCTGGTCGAGCATCTCGACCGCGCGCTTCTTGGCGTCCGCGCGGCTCATGCCCCGGCGGATGCGGAACTGCTCGGCGATCTGGAAGCCGACGGTGAAAACCGGGTTGAGGGCGGAGAGCGAGTCCTGGAAGATCATCGCAATGCCTTCACCCCGGATCCGGCGCCGCTGCTCGGCGGACATCTTGAGCATGTCCTTGCCGTGGAAGCGGACCTGCCCACCGGTGACGAAGCCGGGCGGGCTATCCAGGATGCCCATGATGGTCTGCGCCGTGACGCTCTTGCCGGAGCCGGACTCGCCGAGCACGGCGAGGGTCTCCCCCGCGTCGACGTGGTACGTCACCCCGTTGATGACCTTGGCGACGCCGTCCCGGGTACGGAACTCCACCCGAAGGTCGTCGACCTCGAGCAGGCGGCCCGAGGGGCGGCCGGATCCGTCGGCGCCCGGGGCGGACTGCTCGGACACGAGAATGTCGGACAACTCAGTTCCCCTATCGGAGCTTCGGGTCGAGGGCCTCGCGGACCGCCTCGCCGAGCATGACGAAGCTCAGCACGGCGGCGACGAGGAACGCGGAGGGGAAGAACAGCAGGAACGGCGAGACCCGGATGTAGTTCTGCGCCTCGCTGATCATGATGCCCCAGGACACGACGGGGGTCTTCAGGCCGATGCCCAGGAAGGAGAGCGTGGCCTCGGCGCCGATGAACGAGCCGACCATGATCGTGCCGTAGACCAGCAGCGGAGCCAGGCAGTTCGGCAGCAGGTGCTTGAGGATGATCCGGCCGGTGCCGGCACCCAGTGCCCGGGCCGCGACGATGTAGTCGGCCTCCTTGGTGGCCAGCACCGAGGAGCGCATCAGCCGCATGGTCACCGGCCAGCTCAGCACGGTGAGCGACATGATGACCAGGCCCATGATCTGCCACTCGCTGTTGTCCGTGCCCGCGCCGTTGAACGTGGTCAGGATGACGATCGAGCCGAGCACGAACGGCAGGCCGAAGAAGATGTCCGCGATCCGGGAGAGCAGCGCGTCCACCCAGCCACCACGGTAGCCGGCGATGATGCCCATCGCGCCACCGATCAGCAGGGTGCCGAGGGTGGAGAGCACAGCCACCAAGATCGAGGCGCGGGCGCCGTAGATGACCCGGGCGTAGACGTCCCGGCCCTGCACGTCGTAGCCGAACCAGGCGTGCGCCGACGGCTCGACCCGGCTGCGCGACAACGCGCCGTTGACCGCGTCGCCGGAGGTGAACAGCGACGGGAAGGCCGCCATCAGGAGGAACACCAGGATGAACGCGGCCGAGATCCAGAACAGCGGCTTGCGGCGCAGGTCGAGCCAGGCATCCCCGAGCAGGCCACGCGGCTTGTGCTGCTTCTGCGCGCTCTCCGGCAGACCGGCGTTGGTGGGCGCGCCGGAACCGGCCTCGGTCGGCATGGTCGCGGGCGGCGTCGAGACGATCGACGCGGCGGTCGGGTCACTCATAGCGGATCCTCGGGTCCAGGGCGGCGTAGAGCAGGTCCACCAGCAGGTTCATCACCAGGTAGACCAGCACCAGCACCACCACGATGCCGACAACGGTAGCGCTCTGCTTCGTGACGATCGCTCGGAGCACCTGGCGGCCGATGCCGTTGATGCCGAAGATGCCCTCGGTGACGATGGCGCCACCCATCAGGGCGCCGAGGTCGGTGCCGAGCAGGGTGACGACCGGGATCAGCGAGTTGCGCAGCAGGTGCACGCCGACCACCCGGCGCATCGGGAGGCCCTTGGCGATGGCGGTGCGGACATAGTCGGCGCGGCGGTTCTCCGCGATGCTGGTCCGCGCCACCCGGGCGATGTACGCCATCGAGGCGCTGCCCAGCACGAAGCCGGGGAGGAGCAGCTCGGTCATCGGCATGTCGTTCGAGACCGTCGGGCGGACGAGGCCCCACTTGACGCCGACCAGCCACTGGAGCACGAAGCCGATGACGAAGACCGGCAGCGCGATCAGGAAGAGGGTGGAGATCAGGACCAGGTTGTCCAGGAAGCCGTTTCGCCGGAGACCGGTCAGCACGCCCGCGCCGAGACCGATGATGGCCTCGATGCTGAGCGCGACGACCGCCAGCTTCAGGGTGTTGGGGTACGACGTCATGATGATGTCGCTGATCTCGCGACCGCTGAACGTGCTGCCAAAGTCACCCTGGAAAAGGTTCTTCATGTAGGTGGCGTACTGCACCCAGATCGAGTCGTTCAGGTGGTACTTCTCGGTCATCACTGCCACGTAGTTGTCCGGGCAGGGCCGATCTCCGCACTTGCCGGCGAAGGGGTCGCCGGGTACCGACCAGACGAGCCAGTAGATCAGGAACGTCGTGCCGATGAAGACCGGCACGAGTTGCAGCAGCCGTCTCAAGAGATAACGGCCCATGGGGTGGTCCTCCAGACAGGGGGCGCGTCGGACGGCCGACACGGATGGTGACAAACGTGCGAGGGGTTTGTTGTACACCCCCTCGCGGAACGGCCCCGGGGGGGGGGGGGGGGGGGGGGGGGGGGGGGGGGGGGGGGGGGGGGGGGGGGGGGGGGGGGGGGGGGGGGGGGGGGGGGGGGGGGGGGGGG
>NZ_JBVJJA010000038.1:0-77755 GCF_055586005.1 Micromonospora sp. NPDC051924 | reverse complement strand
CCTCCGCGCCACAGATCCTCCCCCCCCCCCCCCCCTTTTCCTCCCGTGCCCCCCCCCCCCCCCCCCCCCCCCCCCCCCCCCCCCCCCCCCTTCCGTGTCGGGCGCTCAGTCGCGCAGCGGGCGCCCCTGGCCGTCGACGCCACCGTTGACCAGGATCAGGATGCCGTCGATCAGGCCCCAGATGCCGCCGAGACCGCAGGTCACGATGGTCACCACGAGCTGGATCACGCCGGTCTTGGTGTCGCCCATGTAGAACCGGCCGACACCGAAACCGCCAAGGAGGATCTGCAGGATGCCCGCGACGATCTTGCTCTTGTCCGAGACGCCCTGCGGGTACTGCGAGTACGGAGGAGTGGTCATGAGCGGACACCTTAGTGATCCACTGCCGTCCTGTCCGCACCGCCGCCCCGACGGTGGGACGATATTTACCGAACATTGTCCTGACGGCTGAGGCGGTCTCCACCGCCCAGCCCGGTACATGCCTGACACATCGTCAGGACGACCGGGCACCGGATGTCACTGTGCTGGCCTCCGGGCAGTTCCCACGCGCCTAGACTGCCGCCGGCGGGACCGGTGGACCGCGTCGGCAAAGGGGCCGCCGCGGCGCCGAGCAGTCGGGGGTGAGCTGCCCCGAAGGAAGGTGTCTGCATCGTGAAGGTCGGAATCCCCCGTGAGGTCAAGAACCACGAGTACCGCGTGGCGATCACGCCGGCGGGCGTCAACGAGTTCACCCGCCACGGCCACGAGGTCTTCGTCGAGTCCGGCGCGGGCGTCGGTTCCAGCATCACCGACGACGAGTTCGCCGCCGCCGGCGCCAAGATCCTCGCCACCGCCGACGAGGTCTGGGACGCAGCCGAGCTGGTGCTCAAGGTCAAGGAGCCGATCGCCGAGGAGTACCACCGGATGCGCGAGGGGCAGGTGCTCTTCACCTACCTGCACCTGGCCGCCTCCAAGGAGTGCACCGACGCGCTGATCGACCGCAAGGTCACCGGCATCGCCTACGAGACCGTCGAGCTGCCCGACCGCTCCCTGCCGCTGCTCGCCCCGATGTCCGAGGTGGCCGGCCGGCTCGCCCCGCAGGTGGGCGCCTTCTACATGATGCGCACCGGCGGCGGCCGCGGCGTGCTGCCCGGCGGCGTCTCCGGCGTGTACGCGGCCAAGACCGTGGTCATCGGCGCCGGCGTGTCCGGCATGAACGCCGCCGCCATCGCCCTCGGCCTGCAGTCCGAGGTGCTGCTGCTGGACAAGAACGTGGCCCGGCTGCGCCAGGCCGACGCCATCTACCGCGGCCACCTGCAGACCGTGGCCTCCAACGCGTACGAGATCGAGCGGGCCGTGCTCGACGCCGACCTGGTCATCGGCGCGGTGCTGGTCCCCGGCGCGAAGGCCCCGAAGCTCATCTCCAACGAGCTGGTCTCCCGGATGAAGCCGGGCAGCGTGCTCGTCGACATCGCCATCGACCAGGGCGGCTGCTTCGAGGACTCGCGTCCCACCACGCACGCCGACCCGGTCTACAAGGTGCACGAGTCGATCTTCTACTGCGTGGCGAACATGCCCGGCGCGGTGCCGAACACCAGCACCCACGCGCTGACCAACGTCACCCTCCCGTACGCCCTCGAGCTGGCCAACCAGGGCTGGCAGCAGGCGCTGCGCAACGACCCCGCTCTCGCCCTGGGCCTGAACACCCACGCCGGCCAGGTCGTCTACGGCCCGGTCGCCGAGGCGCACGGCATGGACGTGCTGCCGCTGGCCGAGGTGTTGGGCTGAGGGACGACAGCCCGAGGGAGAGCAGCCTGACGGCCGCTGCGGCCAGGGCCGGCGCGGGTGTGGAGCCCGCGCCGGCCCTGCGCCGTGCCGTCCGGGGCTACCTGGACCATCTCACCGTCGAGCGTGGACTCGCCGCGAACACCCTCGCCTCGTACCGCCGGGACCTGCACCGCTACCTCGCCACCCTGGCCGTCGCCGGGGTGACCGACCTGGCCGCCGTCGGCACCGCCGAGATCGAGGGGCACCTGGCCCGGCTGCGCGCCGGCGACGCCGAGCACCCGCCGCTCGCGGTCTCCTCCGCAGCCCGGGCCGCCAGCGCCGTACGCGGCCTGCACCGCTTCGCGTTGCGCGAGGGGATGGCCGGCGGCGACCCCGCCCGCGACGTCCGCCCGCCCACCCCGGCGCGCCGGCTGCCCCGGGCGCTCCCGGTCGACGACGTGCTCCGGCTGTTGGCGAGCGCCGGCCCGGTCACCGTCACCGGCGACGCGGCGCCCCGCGCGCTGCGCGACCGCGCGCTGCTGGAGTTCCTGTACGGCACCGGCGCGCGCGTCTCCGAGGCGGTCGGCGCGGCCGTGGACGACCTGGACCTCGACGAGGGCGCGGTGCTGCTGCGCGGCAAGGGCGGGAAGGCCCGCCTGGTCCCGATCGGCGGGTACGCCGTCGAGGCGGTGCGCGCCTGGCTGGTCCGCGGCCGCCCGGCGCTGCTCGCCGCCGGCCGGGGCACCCCGGCGGTCTTCGTCAACGCCCGGGGCGGTCCGCTGACCCGGCAGGGCTCCTGGGCGGTGCTGCGCGGCGCGGCCGAGCGGGCCGGCCTGCCGGTGACCGGCCCGGACGCGGTCTCCCCGCACACCCTGCGCCACTCGTACGCCACCCACCTGCTCGACGGCGGGGCCGACGTCCGGGTGGTGCAGGAACTGCTCGGCCACGCCTCGGTCACCACCACCCAGGTGTACACGTTGGTCACCGTGGAACGGCTGCGTGAGGTGTACGCGACGGCCCACCCGCGGGCCCGCGGCTGACCACTGCGGACAGGGCGGCCACCCCGGGCCGCCCGACACGCCGACCCGGTACCGAACGCGCTGCTGGCGCGTGGCGTACAGTCGGCATCGGCGCGGACCTTCAGGGGCGACGAACCGGGGTACGCAACGGCGCCGCGAGGGACGTCGGACGGCTCCGACGCCGGGTGGTCGTCGGGAGGGGGCAACGAGGACATGGCAGGCAACGAGGACCGTGCCGAGACCTGGACGTCGGAGCTCCGTGAGCAGCAGGCGACGCTCGGCGCCGACCTCGGCCCGGCCGATCCGGCCGCCTACACCATGCGCAAGCCGATCCCCGAGCCCATGCCGACCGACCGGCACGGCCCGGCCCGGATCATCGCGATGGCCAACCAGAAGGGTGGCGTCGGCAAGACCACGACCACCATCAACCTCGGCGCCGCGCTCGCCGAGTACGGCCGCAAGGTGCTGCTGGTCGACTTCGACCCGCAGGGCGCCCTCTCCGTCGGCCTCGGCGTCAACCCGCACAACCTCGACCTGTCGGTCTACAACCTGCTCATGCAGGACGACGTCACCGCCGAGGACGTCCTGATCAAGACCGACGTGGCCGGGCTGCACCTGCTGCCGGCCAACATCGACCTTTCCGCCGCCGAGATCCAGCTGGTCAACGAGGTCGCCCGGGAGATGGCCCTGGCCCGGGTGCTCAGGAGCGTACGCAAGGAGTACGACTTCATCCTGATCGACTGCCAGCCCTCGCTGGGCCTGCTGGCGATCAACGCGCTCACCGTGGCGCACGGCGTGCTCATCCCGCTGGAGTGTGAGTTCTTCAGCCTGCGCGGGGTCGCGCTGCTGCTGGACACCATCGACAAGGTGCGCGAGCGGCTCAACTTCGACCTGGAGCTCGAGGGCATCCTCGCCACCATGTACGACTCCCGCACCACGCACTGCCGGCAGGTGCTGCAGCGGGTGGTGGAGGCGTTCGGCGACAAGGTCTACCAGACCGTGATCACCAAGACCGTGAAGTTCCCCGAGTCGACCGTGGCCGGCGCCCCGATCACGACCCTCGACCCGGCCTCCTCCGGCGCGCGCAACTACCGGCAGCTGGCCCGCGAGGTCATCGCCGCCCACGCCGACCGGTAGGCCGCACACCGGATGTCCCGGCCGTGGACTACGGTTTGCCGGTGACCGCACCGCCCCTCGACCCGCCCGCGCCGCACGGCGCCGGCGACGCCGTGGCCGCCGCCGAGCTGGCCGCGGAGGTCGATGCCGTGGTGCCCGCCGACCCGGCCACCATCGAGGAGGCCAGCGGCTTCACCGTCCGGCTGGACAACTTCACCGGCCCGTTCGACCTGCTGCTCCAGCTGATCAGCAAGCACAAGCTCGACGTGACCGAGGTGGCCCTGCACCGGGTCACCGACGAGTTCATCGCGTACATCCGGGCCATGGGCGACCAGTGGGACCTGGACGAGACCAGTGAGTTCCTGCTGATCGCCGCCACCCTGCTCGACCTGAAGGCGGCCCGGCTGCTGCCGTCGGCCGAGGTGGAGGACGAGGAGGACCTGGCCCTGCTGGAGGCGCGGGACCTGCTCTTCGCCCGGCTGCTGCAGTACAAGGCGTACAAGGAGGCGGCGGCGCACCTGGCCGAGCTGGAGTCGGTCGGCGGCCGCCGCTACCCCCGCGCGGTCACCCTCGAACCCCGGTACGCCGAGGCCCTGCCCGACCTGGTGCTCGGGATCGGCCCGCAGCGGCTGCTCAAGCTTGCACTGAGGGCGATGACCCCGAAGCCGGTGCCCGAGGTGTCGATCGCCCACGTGCACATGGTCCGGGTCAGCGTCCGGGAGCACGCCGAGATCATCACCGGGCGGTTGCGCCGCGCCGGCATCGCCACCTTCTCGCTGCTCTGCGCCGACTGCGAGATCACCCTGGAGGTGGTGGCGCGCTTCCTCGCCCTGCTGGAGCTCTACCGGCAGGGGCTGGTCGCCTTCGTTCAGGAGCAGGCGCTGGAGGAGCTGACCGTCCGGTGGACCGGCCCGGCCGAGGGCGACACCGAGCTGACCATCGACGAGTACGCCGGCTCCCCGGAGCCGGCCGCCCCGCCCGCCCCGCCGCCCTCGGCGGCCGACGCCCCGGCCGCCGCCGGGGCGGACGAGCCCGCACCGACGCAGGAGTGACCCCGATGAGCGACGAGGAGCGCCGCGACTCCCTGGCCGACCAGGCCGCCGCGTGGATCCCCCCGTGGGAGCGCCCCGCCCCACCGAAGCCTCCCACCCCCGCGGAGCCCCCCGCCGCCGAGCTCGCTCCGACGCCGAAGGCCGACGTCGAGCGGGCCGTGTCGGAGCCGACCGCGCCCGTTCCGACCCCATCGGCGGGCGCCGTCGCGCCACGAGAGTCGGAGGGTGCGCCCGAGGCGGGCGCCGTCGTGCCGGGACAGCCGACCGGGGTCGAACCGACCGCCGACGAGCCGACCGGCAGCGGTGCCCCGGCCGCCGACCCGGCGGCGGGGGAGAGCAGTGCGGCCGGCGTACCGGAGAAGCGGGGAAGGCGGCGGGTGGAGCCCGCGCCGGAGCCCGCGCCCGAGCTGGACGACGCCGAGCTGCGCGGCGCGCTGGAGGCGATCCTGCTGGTGGTGGACCAACCGGTCAGCGAGCTGACCCTGGCCCAGGTCCTCGAACAGGCCCCGGAGCGGGTCGGCGCGATGCTCGACGAGATCGCCGCCGGGTACACCGCCGCCGGGCACGGCTTCGAGCTGCGCCGGGCGGCGGGTGGCTGGCGTCTCTACACCCGCCCGGAATACGCCACCTACGTGGAGCGGTTCGTGTTGGAAGGGCAGTCGGTACGGCTGACCCAGGCCGCGCTGGAGACCCTGGCGGTGATCGCCTACAAGCAGCCGGTGACCCGGTCGCGGATCTCCGCCATCCGGGGTGTCAACTGCGACGGGGTGATCCGTACCCTGGTCGGTCGCGGCCTGGTCGAGGAGTGCGGCACCGAAGCGGACAGCGGGGCGTTCCTCTACCGGACCACCACGATGTTCCTGGAGAAGCTGGGGCTGAACTCGGTGGACGACCTGCCGCCCCTGGCCCCCTTCCTGCCCGACGACGTAGAAGAGCTTGCCGATGCGACGCGATGACCGTGCCCCGAAGCCCGACGCCCCCGTGTACGAGGGCGCCGAGCGCCTGCAGAAGGTGCTCGCCGCCGCCGGGGTGGGATCGCGGCGCGCCTGCGAGGACCTGATCTTCCGGCGCCGGGTCACCGTCAACGGGCGGGTCGCCCAGCTGGGCGACAAGGCCGACCCGTCCCGGGACGTCATCCACGTCGACGGTGAGCGGTTGCAGGCCGACGTCCGCCTGGTCTACGTGGCGATGAACAAGCCGCGCGGGGTGGTCACCACCATGGCCGACGAGAAGGGCCGCACCGAGCTCGCCGACTTCATCGGCGCGCGGCTGGAGCAGCGGGTCTACCACGTCGGGCGGCTCGACGCCGACAGCGAGGGCCTGCTGCTGCTCACCAACGACGGCACCCTCGCCCACAAGCTCATGCACCCGTCGTACGAGGTGCTCAAGACCTACCTCGCCGAGGTGGCCGGGCCGATCCCGCGCAACCTGGGCAGGCGCCTGACGGCTGGCGTCGAGCTGGAGGACGGGCCGGTCAAGGTCGACTCGTTCAAGGTGGTGGACAGCCTGGGCAAAACCGCCCAGGTGGAGCTGACCCTGCACGAGGGACGCAAGCACATCGTCCGGCGCCTGATGGCCGAGATGGGACACCCGGTGTCCCGGCTGATCCGTACCTCGATCGGGCCGATCAAGCTCGGCGACCTGCGCACCGGGCGGCTGCGGCGGCTGACCAACGCGGAGGTCGCCGCGCTGTTCAAGGCCGTGGGTGACTGACCCCGCCGTTCCGGGTACGGCTCCCGGTAGGCTTCGACGCGGCCCGCGGGCCGGCGGGTGGCGCGCATCGCGCCCGGCGGCGTCGCGTGCGGCCGACCCGCGCGGTGCGGGCATGATTGACGAAGATGGACCACCGCTCAACGGCGCCGGAGACACCGGCGACCCGCGAGGTACGGGCTGAGGAGGACAACGGTGGAGGAAAACGTGCCGGCCGGGCGCTGCGTGGTCGCTGTGGACGGGCCGTCCGGTTCGGGTAAGTCCACCGTCTCGCGGCGGCTCGCCGCCGGCCTCGGGGCCCGCTACCTCGACACCGGCGCCATGTATCGGGCGCTGACCTGGGCGGTGCTGCGCTCCGGCGTCGACCTGACCGACGCCGAGTCGGTGGCCAAGGTCGCCGGCGAGGCCGACCTGCGCATCGGCACCGACCCCGAGGGGTACGGCGTGACCGTCGACGGCGTCGACGTGGCGACGGAGATCCGGGGGCCCGAGGTCACCGGCGCGGTCTCCGCGGTGGCCGCCGTGTCGGCCGTGCGTGAGCTGCTCGTCGCCCGGCAGCGGCAGGTGATCGCCAACGCCGGCCGGATCGTGGTCGAGGGCCGCGACATCGGCTCGGTGGTGGCCCCGGACGCCGACCTGAAGGTCTACCTGACCGCCTCCGAGGTGGCCCGGGCCCAGCGGCGCAGCGCCGAGGACGCCGCGGACGTCGCCGCCACCGCCGCCGACCTGGCCCGGCGGGACAAGCTCGACTCGACCCGCACGGTCAACCCGCTCCAGCAGGCCCCGGACGCGGTGGTGCTGGACACTACCGAACTCGGCATCGACGAGGTCGTGGCCCGGCTCCGCGAGCTGCTCACCGAGCGGGGGGTGGCATGACCGAGGACATCGGTGGCTGGGTGGAGCTGCGCGAACCGGAGTTCGACTCCGGGGAGGAGCCGGCCGGCCCGCAGCCCGTGGTGGCCGTGGTCGGCCGCCCCAACGTGGGCAAGTCGACCCTGGTCAACCGGATCATCGGCCGCCGCCAGGCGGTCGTCGAGGACATCCCCGGCGTGACCCGCGACCGGGTCCCGTACGACGCGCAGTGGAACGGCCGGGCGTTCACCGTGGTGGACACCGGCGGCTGGGAGCCCGACGCGAAGGACCGGGCCGCGGCGATCGCCGCGCAGGCCGAGGCGGCCGTCGCCACGGCCGACGTGGTGCTCTTCGTGGTCGACGCGATGGTCGGTTCGACCGATGTGGACGAGGCCGCGGTGAAGATGCTGCGCCGCAGCGCCAAGCCGGTCATCCTGATCGCGAACAAGGCCGACAACAACACCATCGAGATGGAGGCGACCTCGCTCTGGTCGCTCGGCCTCGGTGAGCCGTTCCCGGTCTCCGCGCTGCACGGCCGGGGCTCCGGCGACCTGCTGGACGCCATCATGGACGCGTTGCCCGAGGCGCCGAAGATCGTCGAGAACCGGCCGCGCGGCCCGCGCCGGGTGGCCCTGGTGGGCCGACCGAACGTCGGCAAGTCCAGCCTGCTCAACCGCTTCTCCGGGGAGGAGCGGGCGGTCGTCGACTCGGTCGCGGGCACCACCGTCGACCCGGTCGACAGCCTGGTGGAGATCGGCGGGGAGACCTGGCAGCTGGTCGACACCGCCGGCCTGCGCAAGCGGGTCGGCAAGGCCAGCGGTACCGAGTACTACGCCAGTCTGCGGACCGCGTCGGCGATCGAGGCGGCCGAGGTGGCCGTGGTGCTGCTCGACGCCAGCGAGGTGATCAGCGAGCAGGACCAGCGCATCCTCACCATGGTGGTGGAGGCGGGCCGGGCCCTGGTCATCGCCTTCAACAAGTGGGACCTGGTCGACGGCGAGCGCCGCTACTACCTGGACAAGGAGATCGACCGGGAGCTGCGCCGCATCCCGTGGGCGATCCGGCTCAACCTCTCGGCCAAGACCGGCCGGGCGGTCGACAAGCTCGCCCCGGCGCTGCGCAAGGCCCTGGCGAGCTGGGAGACCCGGATCCCGACCGCACAGCTCAACCAGTGGCTCACCGCCCTGGTCCAGGCCACCCCGCACCCGGTCCGCGGCGGTCGGGCACCGCGCATCCTCTTCGCCACCCAGGCCGGGGTGGCGCCGCCGCGCTTCGTGCTCTTCACCACCGGTCCGCTGGACGCCGGCTACCAGCGCTTCGTTGAGCGCAAGCTGCGCGAGGAGTTCGGCTTCGAGGGCTCCCCGATCGACATTTCGGTACGTGCCCGCAAGAAGCTCGGCCCGGGCGGTCGCGGCAAGGCCCACGGCTGACTCTGCCCTGCTTTTCGCCGGAGCCGCCGGGATCACTCCCGGCGGCTCCATCTTTCCTAGGACGCTTTAGGGGGAGTGGCGCGGGGCACGGCGGCACGGTAGGGGCCTGTGAGCACGGTGCGAAGATCCTGCGCTAAGCTGTACCGGCTGCCGCGGAAACACCGCGCGGGGGCATCGGGACGTGGCGCAGTTTGGTAGCGCACTTGACTGGGGGTCAAGGGGTCGTCGGTTCGAATCCGGCCGTCCCGACACAGGTAAGGGCCATCTCGGAAGATCGAGATGGCCCTTAGTCGTGCGGTACAGCAGGGAAGTACGGCAGCCGCCTATCCGTCGAACGTCTCGCCGAGGCGGCGCAGAGCATCCCTCGGTGCCCGGGACGATACCTGGCTGTACACCTCCATGGTGATCGAGAAATCAGCGTGACGCAGAATCGCCATCGCGATCCGGGGGTGAACGTCCAGATCAACGAGCAATGAGGCGCAGGTGCGGCGAGCATCGTGAACGGTGATCTTCTTGACTCCGGCGCGCGAGCACCCGACGTCCCAGGACCGCGAGAAGTTTCGTGGCTCGATCGGAAGCCCGTATCTGGTCGTGAAGACCATGCGGCTCGGCTGCCACAGGTCGCCCGCTTGCTTCGCGGCGGCCTGCTGACGGAGGAGGCGCTGTCGCAGGGCCGAGACACAAACAGCTGGCAGCGGGAGGGGAGCATCGGATTCTTGTGTCTTCGTCGCACGATGCAGGAGCTGTCCATGCACCCGCTGCAGTTGGCGATCGATGTAAAGGCAGATGTCGAACCGTCGACAGCACGCGTCGCAGAAGGCCTCGCCGTGATCGCCGCACTTGCGATCCCAGCCGCCCCAGTTGACGTGCTCCCAGGTGAGCCCCAATACCTCGCCCTTGCGCACGCCGAGTACCAGCACCAGGACGTACGCCGGGTACAGGGATCGCTCGCTTCCTTCGCCGCATCGAGGAGGGCCTGAGCTCCGTCGCTGGTCCAGGTAGCGCCGCGGCGGCGCCGGATAGGCGGAAGTTTGACGAGGCCGGCTACGTTCTTGGCGACCAATTCCTCGACTTCTGCCTGAGACAGCGCGGAACGTAGGACCGCTCGAATCCCCTTTACCGTGCGGGCCGATGGTACGTCTGAGCAGCACCCCCTGGCGCAGCACCGCTGCTTCTGAGCCGGTCGACGAGCATCCTTGCCCTGGCCGCAGCACTGGCACAGCTTGGCTGTTTGATTTATCCACCCTTGTACGTCGGGGACTATCTCGCTAACGGTGTTTCCGGCGATCTTGGTTAGTAGGTTTCAGCAGCCGGGAAGCGGTCGCTGAACGTGATGGGGCGGATACCGCGATACCGCGCGGCTGTGGATGGACGTCGCTTGGTGCCCACGGCGCGGGTCTTCTGTCAGTGTCCGGCGTGCCGGCAACGGCACTATGCCGTGTCGTCGCCGGCGCGTAATCGGCCGAGGTGGTGGCAGTGACGTGCGGTCGCCTCGTTGGCGGGCAGGTAAGTCTCGATGGTGATTTCCTCGAGCGTGAGGTCGAATGCGGTCCCGAACGTCGTGATGGTGTTGATGAAGCACAACTCGGCGCCGCGGTGGTCGAGCTGGATCTGCAGGGCGATGTCGGCGGGGTCCGGTGGCGGCGGCTGCTCGTCCTGCCCGTAGGCGAGCAGTTCATTGTGGAGCGCGATCAGGTGCGGGTCGCCGGTGTGCGCTGCTTGGCGGCCGAGTCTGGGCAGTAGGTGGGCGCGTACCTGGGCGAGGTTGCGCACCCGCGGCGCGAGCCCTTTGGGGTGGAAGCCGAGCCGCATCATGTTGACCCGTGGTTGTAGTAGTTCGGGGTCGGCGCCTTCGACGAGGATGTCGAACGCTGCGTTGGCGATCAGGACGTTCCATCGGCGGTCGAGCACGACCGCCGGGTACGGCTCGTGCGCCCGCAGGATCCTGCCCAGCGCCTCGCGTACGCGATCGAAGTCGGGGTCGTCCGGCGTTCGTTCCCGGTAGACCGGGGCGTGGCCGGCGGCTATCAGGAGGCGGTTGCGCTCCCGCAAGGGTATGTCCAGGTACTCGGCTAGCCGAAGCACCATGGCGCTGCTGGGGATGGTCCGGCCGGTCTCCACGAAGCTGATGTGCCGGGCTGAAACGTCGGCTTGGATCGCCAGGTCGAGTTGGCTGAGGTTGCGCAAGAGGCGCCAGCTGCGCAGCAGTTGACCGGCGGTTTCCTCGGTGGGCACGTCCCGAGTGTCGCCGAGGATCGCCGCTTTGGCCATTACCTCTGATGTAATCGACGGCGGACGGGTGTGTAAGCGATTGTCTGCGACATGACTGACATGACCACAGCGCACCGCAACAAGGACCTGATCCTGCGCGGCTTCGCCGAATTCGCCGCTGGCAACATCGAGGTGCTGCGGACCCTGCTGCGGGAGGACTTCGTCGAGCACAGCCCGGATAACCCGTCGGGCCGGGACGCCTTCGTCGAGTTCATCGCCGCCGCGCCGGTCGCGCGCGCGAAGCTGGACACTAAGCGGATCGTCGCCGACGACGAGTACGTCGTCGTGCATTACCACATGAGCACTCCGGAAGATGAGCGCGGCATCGCCGTCGTCGACATCTGGCGGCTCGAGGACGGGAAGATCGTCGAACACTGGGACGTCGTCCAACCCGTTCCCGAGCCATCCAGAACCCCAAACGGGATGTTCTAATCCGATCGGACGGCAACCGCTCATCGGCTACTTGTTTCATTGACCTGCGACCGTTGCCCGGCCAGGCTTCGGTCGAGGCGCCCGGGTTGTCGCTCTGATTGCGGCTGCCCACGCTGGTCGTGTGGCTCTCATTTGGCCTGCGCAGTCCCCGGGCGTCGCCCCAAGGGCGGGGAGAGGCTCAAGAGGGGTTTGCTCTGCTCGAAGTAGCGTTGCCCTCCCGGCTCGAGGAACCAGGTGGATCGAGCATCGGAGGAAACGTTGAGTGTCACGTCGGATCGCGTGGTCATCGGTATGGACCCGCACAAGCGTTCCGCCACCATCGAGGTCATGGCCGGCGACGAGACCGTCGTCGGCGCCGGCCGCTTCGACACCGGCCGGGACGGCTGCACGGCGATGAGGAAGTACGCCACGCGCTGGCCGCATCGGGTCTGGGCGATCGAGGGCTGCCAGGGCATCGGCCGGCACATCGCTAACCGGCTACTGGCCGACGGCGAGCAGGTCGTGGATGTTCCGCCGAAGTTGTCCGCCCGGGCGCGGTTGTTCGCCACGGGGCAGGGCCGCAAGACCGACGCCACCGACGCGCACTCCGTCGCGCTGGTCGGCACCCGAATGGCCGGGCTGCGTCCGGTGGTCAACGACGAGCAGTTGGCCCTGCTGCGGATCCTGGTCGACCGCCGCCGTTCCCTCGGTGAGGACCACACCCGGATGGTCTCCCAGCTGCACCAACTGCTGCTGGAACTGATCCCGGTGGAGCGAAGAAGAACCTGTCCGCCGCCCAGGCCAAAACGCTGTTGGCCACGGTCCGGCCTCGCGACGCGGTCGGCAAGGCCCGACGCCGGGTCGCCGCGGAGCTGATCAGTGACCTTGAACGGGTCTACCAACGCGCCAAGGACGCGGACAAGGAACTGAAGGAACTGGTCGCCTCCACCGGCACCACCCTGATGGACCTGCATGGCATCGGACCCTCCGGCGCCGCCCGGCTGCTGGTCGAGGTCGGCGACATCACCCGGTTCCCTAACCGGGCCCACTTCGCGTCCTGGAACGGCACCGCCCCCATCGACGCCTCATCCGGCGAACAGATACGCCACCGGCTTTCCCGCGCCGGCAACCGGCAGATCAACCGGGTGCTGCACATCATGGCCACCGTCCAGCTACGCAACCCCACCGAGGGACGCGCCTACTTCGACCGGAAGAAGGCCTCCGGCAAGACATCGATGGAAGCGATGCGCGCGCTGAAACGACGCCTGTCCGACATCGTCTACCGACACATGATCAACGACCCCGCAGCCGCGGTGGCGGGCCCGGGAGGACACCGGGGAACGGCAACTGGCTCCAGCGTGACCGACTCGCATCCCCAAGCCGGCTCTTCGGAGAAGTCTCTGGGACTGTGGATCTAAGGGTGTTTCCGGCCTGACCCGCCGGGCGTAGTGCCCGGCGAGGAAGGTGCCGTGATGACCGCGACACTGAACGATGTGGCCGTACAGTCATCCCGGTGCGCTTTGAGCGGCCGGTAGCTCATCGTGCTGCGGCTGCGGTCCTTTCGAGGAGCCGCGAGGGCCGGGGTGGGGTGGGGAGGTCGCGCTGGCCCTTGAGCGGGCCGAATGGCATGGTGAGTGCGCCCGTGACGTAGATGCCGAGCATGATCGCTAGAGCAGTGCGGATGCCGAGTTGCTGGCCGAGCCAGCCGGAGACGAGGCCGGATGCGGGCATCGCGGCGAAGGCGAGCATCTGGGTCGTGGTGCTGACGCGGGCTTGGAGGTGGTCAGGGACGTAGGTGAGGCGCCAGGTGGTGCGGATGACGTTGTTTGCGACGATCGCGAACTCGCATAGCAGGAGACCGGCGGCCATCCAGGCGACACCTGCGCCGGGGCCGGCCAGCAGTACCAGTAGGCAGCTGCAGCTGGTGAGCTGTAATGCGATCGGGCCGCGTGCGGTGCCGAGCCGGCGGGCGACGTGTGGGCCGCAGAGTCCGCCGATGACGCCGCCGACGCCGCCGGTGGCGAGCACGAGTCCGGTCACTGCTTGTGGTGCGGAGAGCTCGTCGACCAGGAAGAGGACCTGGAGGGACAGCAGGCCGGTGAGGCCGAAGTTCTGCATCGCGGCCAGGCCGGCGAAGTATCGCAGGTAACGGTCGCGGGCGACGACGTTGACTCCGGCTCGGATTCGCCGAAGGAAGGGTTCTTCCGGTATGGCCACGGCATGATCGGATGACCGGGTCTGGGGGCGCGTTCGGGCGAGGCAGGCCGCCGATACGAGGAAGCTGATCGCGTCGAGGAGGACGCCGAGCGCGGCGGACATGGCCTGTGCGATCAGGCCGGCCAGTCCGGGCCCGACGATCGTGCTGGCCGATTCGGTGGCGTACAGCATCGAGTTCGCGGTCCCGAGCTGCTCGGCGTCGACTACGCGGGTGACGAGTCGGGGCAGCGCGGCTCGGAAGACCACGGCACACGAGCCGATCACGAACGCCACCACGACCAGTGCCGCAAGCGACAGCGTGTCGGTCACCCACAGCAGTGGCACGGTCGCGGCAGCGGTGGCCGCGATCAGATCGCTCACGATCATCGTCGTGCGGGGCGGCCACCGGTCGGCGAGCGCACCGGCTGGCAGACCGAGGATCAGCCAGGGCGACCAGCTCGCCGCCGCCAGGATTCCCATCCAGCCCGGACCGGCATCCAGCTGCGTGGCCGCTAGTAGTGGCAGCAGTGTCGCCGTGGTCGCGGTCCCGAGCAGGCTGATGGCTTCGCCGAGCCAGAAGACTCGGAAGGCGCGGGGGAGACGGGGGGACGCCCGTCTCCCCCGATCCAGCAACTGACCGACCACAATCAGCTCACGCGGCCGCGCGGTCGGCGAGTGGGCGGCGACGTAGCGCGGTGTCGGTCAGCGAGCGCGGGGGCAGGGGAGCGTTGGGGTTGTACAGGTTGGTGCCGGGCGGCACGATTTCGTCGATCCGGTCGAGGGTCGCATCGTCCAGGGTGAGCGCGGCGCCCTTGAGGAGGTCCTCCAGCTGCGGCATGGTCCGTGGTCCGATGATCGCCGAGGTGACGGCGGGGTGGGCCACGGTGAACGCTATGGCGAGCTGGGGGAGGGTGCAGCCGATGCTTTCCGCGAGTTCGACGAGCTGTTCGACGGCGTCGAGCTTGGCGGCGTTTTCCGCATTCGCGGGATCGAATAGCGCCGGCCGGATCGAGGCACGGCCAGCTGACAGGTCGATGGGCTGGTTCTTGCGGTATTTGCCGGTGAGGAACCCGAACGCGAGTGGGCTCCAGATCAGTACCCCCATCCTGTAGCGCTGGCAGACGGGCAGGAGCGAGGCCTCGATTCCGCGGGCCAGGATCGAGTACGGCGGCTGCTCGGTGCGGAAGCGTCCGAGTCCGCGCCGCTCGGAGACGTGATGCGCCTCGACGATCTCCTCGGCCGGGAACGTCGAGCAGCCGAAGGAGCGGATCTTTCCCTCGCGCACGAGGTCGCTGAGTACCGAGAGCGTCTCCTCGATGTCGGTCGAGGGGTCGGGGCGGTGGACCTGGTAGAGGTCGATCCAGTCGGTGTTCAGGCGCCTGAGGCTGTCCTCGACCGCCGTGAGGATCCAACGCCGTGAGTTGCCACTGCGGTTGCGGCCCTCGCCCATTTGGAAGTGCACCTTGGTGGCGAGTACGACGTCGTCACGGCGCCCCCGCAGCGCCTTTCCCACGATTTCCTCGGACTCACCCTGTCCGTACATGTCGGCGGTGTCGACGAAGTTGATCCCCTGGTCGAGGGCGGCGTGGATGATACGGACGCAATCGTCGTGGTCGGAGTTGCAGCCATCCTGGAACATCATGGTCCCGAGGCAGTAGGTACTGACCTCGATGCCGGTTCCGCCGAGGGTGCGATAGCGCATGGTGATGCTTCCCTTACTGGTTCAGCCGTGATTACACAGAGCGACAGAGGCGTCGATCACGGAGGACTCTAGGATCTAGAGTCGGCTCTAGGTCAAGCCGCTATCCTGAACGGTATGGCTGAAGTCACCACAAATCTGAGCATCGGGCAGATCGCCGAACGTACCGGCTTGAGCGTCCACGCGCTGCGCTTCTATGAGCACGAGGGCCTCTTCGTCAACCCCGTGCGGCGCGGACCTGGCGGGCGTCGTGTCTACAGCCAGGACGACGTGGACTGGCTCACCGTTTGCATCATCCTCCGCGCCTCCGGCATGCCCCTGCCCGCGCTGCGCCGATACGCCGACCTCGTCAGGCAGGGAGCCGGAAACGAGGAAGAAAGACTCACGCTCCTACGCGAGCACCAAGCGCACGTCACCACCCAGATCAGCAAGCTGACCGAGTGCCTGGACCTGATCAGATTCAAGGTCGGGGTGTATGAGGACCTGCTCGACCCGGACAGCGCCGGCGACCACCAATGTCACGCCCCGATCCCTTCGGCGCCGGCGCAGCCGACCGAGATCCGCATCGGCTCCGCGCGAGCGTCGAGCTCGTGAACCGGCGCCGTCCGGGCCGACGCCACCGGTGCCGACGTCATCATGCTGATGCGCGCCCAACTACGTCACCAACTACGTGCCGGACGCCTCGCCCGACCTCTGGCAGCGATACCTTGCCGTCATCTTCGACGGCCCATGTTCGCGCATCTCGCGCCACTGTGGGAGACCCTGCTCATCGCCGGCGCGGTCTCGCTGTCGGCGGCGATCGGGATCCACTGCGCAGTCGGTTATGTCGATGCGTGGCACCTCGCGCCACCGATGGTCGCGGTGGTGTCGCTGGTGACCGGACTGGTGTTGACCTTCCCGGCGGCCTACCGGCCGCTCCGTGGGGCCGCATGATCGGCTCGGCCTCTTGGTCAGGGTGTCAGCCATAGAAACGAAGACTCGCTTGCGGAGTAGGTCCACGAGGCCGTGTGGGCCGGCGGGTGGTGCCAACACGAGACCGTGGTGAGTGACGAACTGCGTGAGGACGGGTCCAGGTCACCGCTGGACGCGCCGGCGGGACGGCTCGGCCTCACGACCCTCCATCATCTGACGCTCTCAGCTCGCGAAGCCGCTCGACGCCAGGGCTTCGACTGCTGCCCGCCGACCTACCTCGATCATCTCGATTGCGCGATGGAACTCGTGGCCGCGGCAGGCGTCCGTCGGGATTTCGATCAGCAGATCCGGTGGTTGGCCCGCGAGCCGATACCGGGTGAGGAGGTCCTCCACGGCCTCGATGGACAGGCTGACAATGTCGGGTGCGCGCAGGCCGGCGGGCAGAGGTTCTGCTTCGCGGCTGCCGGTGATGATGGTCTTTACGGCCGCACCGACCCGGTTGGGGACTGGGACGTCGCTCTGCACGTGATTCGACCGCGCACGAGTCGGGTGCGGGTCGGCCGACTCCCGAACCGGTGCCGCGGGGTGGGAGGTGGCGCGGGTGCCGTTGAGGGATACGGCGACGACCGCGTCGGCCGGTATGGCGGCCGTTGGCGCCATCGGCAGCGGGTCCATCAGGCCGCCGTCGGCGAGGAGCCGGCCGTTGATCATGACTGGGGTGATCACGAGTGGCAGCGCGATGGACGCACGCACCGCGATGTCCAGCGGGCCATCTTGGAACCACACCGCGCGGCGGGCCAGCAGGTCGGTCGCGACCGCCGTGAAGGGCATGGGTAGCTGTTCGATGCGCACACCGTCGAGGAGTTCGCCGACTCGGGTCATCACCTTGTCTGCCCGGAATGCGCCTGGCGCGCGTACTGCGGGGTCGAGCAGGCGGAGCACCTCGCGGTAGCCGATAGTCCGTACCCAGTCGACGTAAACGTCGAGCTTGCCCGCCGCGTAGAGGCCACCGACGAGGGCGCCTATGGACGAACCGGCGACGCCGGCGATGTCGAACCCACGCTCTTCGAGTATCTGGATCACCCCGATGTGCGCGTAGCCACGCGCCCCGCCTCCGCCGAGTGCCAGTGCGATCCGCATGTCACCTCCGCCCACCGCTCCGACCGGGCCGAGGCCCACCCGGCTTCGATGCCGAGAAGCTCGAGCGCGGAGGTCGGCCTGGCTTTCCCGGGGCGAGCTTAACGACTCTCCTACCGGTACTGGTGCTCGATCACCAAACTGCGACCGGGGACCTTCGCCCAGCAACCGCAGAGCGCCCGAGCCCGTGGTCATCCGCCAACCGGCCGCACAGTATCGATCGTGTGGGGGAGTAGCCGGCGGCTGGCACTGAGAACGGCGCCGTCAGGGCGGACGACGGCCGCGCGGACACCCCCTGTCCTCAACCATGTGTGCAGCTCGCTACCCGGTCGGGCAGTGACGAGAACGGCTCCCCGACGTTCGATGTTGGCTCGTTCGGTGGCGGACGGCACGTGGGATGTGACGATCGAGAATCGGCCTGCGGCGACGTCGTCGAAACGGCGGTCGCCGTCGATTATCGCGTTCGGGCACAGTCGGCCGGCGAGGCTACGGCGCAGCCGTGGCCGCACCACGAGGTCGGAGCGGCGCAGCGGGGGTGTCTGGCTGTCCGTGGCCACGTCCGTGAGGCCGGGCACGAGGTGCAGCCGCGGCGCCACGGCGCGGCGAATGATGCTGCCCAGCTCACCGCCGGCCGTCATCGCGGTGCCGATCAGACTCGCCAGCTTGATCATGGCGCGCGCGTGGTGCTTGCGTTCGATCTCGTACGTGTCGAGCACGGTCTCGGGCAGGGTCCCGCCGAGCACGCCGGCGAGCTTCCAGGCGAGGTTCATCGCGTCGCGCAGCCCGGCACACATGCCCTGGCCGATGAACGGTGGGGTGAGGTGGGCGGCGTCGCCGAGCAGGAACACCCGCCGGTCGCGCCACCGGCCGGCGACCTGCGCGCGGAAGGTGTACTCGGCCGCGCGGACGATCTCCAGCTCCGCGACGGGAATGTTCCTGGTCCAGGGTGCGATCAGCGGATGCAGCCGGCTCATGTCGCGGAAGTCGTCGGCGGTTTCACCCGGTACCAGCTGGAACTCCCACCGGTAGCGGGTCTTACCGACCCGCATGTACGTGCCGGCGCGGGCCGGGTCGCAGAGCTGGTGCACCCCGTCCCACTGGCCGAGCTCGGCCTCGGTGACCACGTCGATGACGAGCCAGCGTTGCGTGAATCCCAGGTCCTGCATGGCCGCGCCGATGGAGGATCTGGTGAGACTGTTGGCGCCGTCGCACCCGAGGACGTACGCCGCGCGGAGGGAGTCGTGCTCGCCCGTGGCCATGTCGGTGAAGCCGACCCGCACCCCGCCGGCATCCTGGATCACCGCCGTGACCTCGGTGCTGCCGCGAAGGGTGGCGGTGCCGTACCGGGCGAGATTCCGGCGGAGGATCGCCTCGAGTTGCGGTTGGTCGAACAGGCTTCCCTGGGGGTAGCCGTGCCGACCCTGCTCGACATCGCGCTGGAACTCGGCCAGCACGCGCATGTTCCGATCTAGGAGCCGCAGGCCCCGGTGCGGCCTGGAGATGGCAGCGAACTCGTCCCGGAGCCCGAGGCGGGCCAGGATGCGGTGGACCTCGTCGTCGAGGGCGACGGCCCGGGGCTGGGGATAGATCGACTCCCAGCGCTCGAGGATCAGGCACTCCACGCCGTACTGGGCGAGCAGCGTCGCGGCGGTGAGCCCGGTGGGGCCCGCGCCGACGATCACGACCGGAACCTCTGTCATCGCGTCAGCAACTGAAGAATGAGGTAGGCGGCGACGAGGAGCCCGCAGACGAGGGCCGGTGCGTACTTGCGCGGGCCGTCTCCCTTGCGCAGGTGCACCGCGAGGGCCCCGCCGAGCAGGAGCAGCAGCCCGGCGCCGGCGAGGACGCCGATCAGCGGCTGGAACAGGCCGATGAGCAGTCCGACCGCCGCGGCGACCTCGAGCAGGCCGATGCGCCGATAGGCCGCGACGGAGAAACCGGCCTCCGCGGCCAGCTCCCGCATCGGTTGCACGGCCCGGATCTTGGATGTGCCCAGGGCGGAGAAGATCAGCGCGAGCAGCACCGCGAGGATGGAAGCAGCGAGGGTCATGACATAACCACCAATCGCCATCCGATGGCATAACGGCCCAGAATCGCCTTGACGGCATCCTCGGCGGAGGGAGAAATCTTGACGGTGGCCACGATGGAGCCGCCCTCGATCGTGGCCTCGATGTCGTGCACGCCGGCGACCTCGTCGAGTGCCGCGCGGAGTTCCCTGCGGGCGGCGTCCGCCCGGAGCGCGAGTTTGTAGAGCTTGCCGACGGCGGTGACGGGCAGTTCGTCGAGGACCGTGACGGTCTTGGGCACGGCGGCGCGGTCGGGCACTCGCTCGCGCGCCCAGGCGCCCAGTTCCTCCGCCGCGACCGTGGCGCCGGGAGCGAGGGTGACGTAGGCGACGGGTACCTCGCCGGCGTGCACGTCGGGGCGTCCGACCGCGCTGGCGGCGGTGACCTGCGGGTGGGTCAGTAGCGCGTCCTCGATGGTGGAGGGGTCGATGTTGTGTCCGCCGCGGATGATGAGGTCCTTGGCCCGGCCGGCGAGGTAGACGAAGCCGTCTTCGTCGACCCGTGCGAGGTCGCCGGTGTCCAGCCAGCCGTCGACCAATTTGCCCAGACCGTCCAGGACCGGGCCGTTCTCGTCGCGGTCGGTGACGTAGCCGGGGAACACCGTCGGTCCGCTGATGGCCAGCAGGCCCGTCTGGCCGGCGGGCAGGTCCGCCCAGGTTCCGTCCGCGGCGACCACGCGCAGCCTCTGGTAGGGCAGGCGCTGCCCGACCGAGCCCGGCCGCGACACGTCCGGGAAACTGCGCGCGCTCGCACAGGTCCCCTCGGTGAGCCCGTAGCCCTCGACCAGGGTTGCTCCGGTGTGGGCCTGGAAGCTGTCTCGGACCGCGGCGGGCAGCGGCGCCGCCCCCACCATGGCAAACCGCAGGCTGCTGATGTCGGCGTCGACCGGAACTTGGGCCAGCGTGGCGTACACCGTGGGTACTGCGCTCATGGCGGCGATCCGGTAGTGCTCGACGATCTTCCAGAACGCGCCGAACAATGCGGGATCCCGGTAGCCCAACGGACCGGCCCACACCACCGCCTGCCCCTTGAACAGGGGCGCGAGCAGGGTGACCACGAGGGCGTTCACGTGGAACAGCGGAAGGGCCGCGAAGACCACGGTCTCCTGGTCGAACAGGGAGCTGGCGGCCAGCATCCACGCGTCGGCGACCTCGTTGGCGTGCGTGTGCCCGGCCAGTTTCGGGGCGCCGGTGGTGCCGCCGGTGTGGAACATCGCGGCCAGATCGGCGGACCGAGGCAGGTCACCGGTGAAGGCGGATGGACTCCTGGCCGTGGCGAATTCGCCGAGGTAGCCGATGCGCACGCCGTCGATGGCAGGCAGCGGCTCCGGGGTGCCCGCCGCGCCGGTGGGCCGGAGCACGAGGACCGCGTCGAGCAGGCCGTCGCGGGCCAGCGACTGCGCGGTGTCCCACGTGCCCGGCGCGAGGTCGGGCCCGGCTGTGATCAGCACGCGGGCGCCGGAGCGCCGGAGGAGTTCGGCGACGTGTTGCCGGGACAGGCCGCCGCCCACGGGTGCCGCGATCCCGGCGAGCTGCGCGGCCAGCGTCGCGGTGATCAGCTCGGCGCAGTTGGGCGCCATCAGCGCGACCGCATCATCCCGCCGCACACCGAGGTCGTGGAGCAGGTTCGCGTACCGGTGGACGTCGGCCAGGAGCTCGGCGAAGGTACGGCGCAGCGGTTCACGCCAGCGGGTGGCGTCCGGCAGGACACTGATCGCCGTACGGTCCGGCCAGCGCGTAGCCGCTCGCGCGAGCAGCGCGTACGTCGACTCGGGCAGGCCCCGCGCCTCCAGCGGAACGGCCTCGATCGCGGCCAGGTCGGCGGGCGTGGCGTAGTCCGGCCACAGCAGGGGCCCGGTCATCCGGCGTACCTCACGACCGTGCGCTGCCGGCCCAGGTCGATCGCGCCGTCGTCGGTGGCGATGGTGGCCTCGACGACGTCGCCGTCCTGGAGGTACCGGGGGTTCCGAGCCTGGCCCTTGAAGAACATCTTCCACTTCACCGCGGGCGGCAGCAGCGAGACGAGGAACATGACCGGCTTCGGTGGCGCGCTCAGGGCCGTCCCGACGGGCGTGCCGGTCAGCAGCAGGTCGCCGGGGTCGACCCGCTGGAAGCGGGTCAGCGCCTGCAGCGCCTGGGCCGGGCGGTAGATCATGTCGGCGACGGTCATGTCCTGCCGGAGCTCGCCGTTGACCCACAGCTTCAGCCGCAGGTCGATGAACCGCTTGAGT
Organism: Micromonospora sp. NPDC051924; assembly: GCF_055586005.1. NCBI lineage: Bacteria > Bacillati > Actinomycetota > Actinomycetes > Micromonosporales > Micromonosporaceae > Micromonospora > Micromonospora sp. NPDC051924. The sequence goes on along the minus strand of NZ_JBVJJA010000038.1, from coordinate 55,908 downwards.
TCGTCGGCGTCGAGCAGCACCAGCGCGGGGCCGACCGGGGTGAAGGTCGGGTAGGACTTGGCCTCGTAGAACTGGGTCTTGGGCAGCTGGACGTCACGTGCCGAGATGTCGTTGGTGACCACCAGGCCCGCGACGTACTCGGCGAGGTTGTCGTCGGTGACGGTCGTGCCGACCGGCATCTCGCGGCCGAAGACCAGGCCGATCTCCACCTCGTAGTCGAGCAGACGCACGTGGGCGGGGCGGACCACGTCGGCGAACGGCCCACTGATCGAGCCCGAGGTCTTGCGGAAGAAGGTCAAGGGGACGGTTGCGGGATCTCCGCCGCTGTCCTTGACGTGCGAGGCGAAGTTCGTCATCTGGGCGACGACGCGGCAGGGCGCCGTCACCGGGGAGACCAGCGCAAGGTCGTCCACCGGAACGGTGTCACTGCTCGCCGCGGCCGCGAGGATCGCCGGCCGGTCGGCCAGCAGCTCGCTGGTGGTGGTGGCGCTGGTGTGCACCTTGGCGGCGCCGGTGGGGGTGAGCACCCACCAGGCGTCGGCGGTGCGCAGGACGGAGGTGCTCATGAGGTGAACGCTTTCATCAGGCCGCGCAGGCGGTGGAGGTCGAATTCGTTGTCCTCGCGCAGCGCGCCGATGACCGCGCGCAGCTCGCGAAGTGTTTCCCGGCCGGGTTTCATGCCGAGGAAGTCCTTGGTGGCGGGCGGACCCCACTGGGCGAGCCCGGAGGCGGCCATCGGTGCCCAGCCCGGCTCGAGCGTGCAGTCGAACAGGTCGCCGTCGGTGAAGTGCTCGACCAGGAAGTCGTCCGGGTCGCGCCAATAGTCGAAGATCTGGCTGCCCTGGATGTGCCGGCCGATCCCCCAGGACCGCTGGTAGCCCCGGTCGAGCAGGTGCTCCCCGCCGGCGGCCAGCGAGTCGAGGTCGGGGACCTGGTAGGCGGAGTGCACGTACCGGTTGGCCGGGCCGAGGGTCATCGCGAGGGTGTGGTGGTCGGTGGGTGTGCTGCCGCGGTCGCAGCGGATGAAGCTCATCACCGGGCCGCGCTCGCGCTGTCCCTGGTGGTAGAGGAAGTCGCTGACGATCAGGCCGAGGTGCTCGAGATACCAGTTGAGCGTCTCTAGGTATCTGGTCGTCTGCAGCACGACGTGACCGAGGCGCTGCACCTTGGCCGGCTCCCGCGGTGGCCGCTGGGTGGCGTTCGCCCGCGCCACGTCGTGCCCGATGTTGAAGGTCAGTGGGTGCTGCGTGGGGAGCGCGGGGAATTCGTGCGTGTCCGCGACCACGCGGACGCGCGCCCCGCTCGGGTCGACCAGATCCACCGTCACCCCGCCCAGGCTCTCCGGCAGGCTGGCCATGGTCGTCCCGGTCGCGTCCGCCAGCCGCAGCACATCGTTCGGCTCGGCGGCCTTGAAGGCGAGGCCGACGAACCGGGACCGAGGGCCGCGGCGGATGAGCACGCAGGGGGAGGCGGGGTCCGTGCCCCGCAGGTGCAGCTCGTCGTGGGTACGCAGCGACGTCGTGAAGCCAAAGGCGTGGCCGAACGACTCGGCCCGCTCAAGATCGGGCTTCTGGAACTCCAGCCAGGCCAGGTCGTGCACCTTGACGATCGGGTTGCGCGCCCTCCCCGGGTGCTCGCCCGGCAGAGCACCCTGCTCGCTGTGCAGACCGGTGTGCGGGTCGTGCCGCTCGGTCATGTCCCGCTCCTTCCAAGCTGTTGACGAAATCGTCACTTACGAGGGTAACGTCAGTCAAGGGCAGATGACGATTCCGTCATATCTGAGGGTCACCGGGGTTAAGGTGGGCGCAGACCGACCTGGGAGAGGTGAGCAAGCAGGCATGGCCCAACAGACCAGGCACGCCCCGAACCGCCTGGAACGGCGCAAAGCACGTACTCGTTGCGCACTTGTGCGCGCGGCCCAGGCATTCATCGCCGCCGGCAAGCTGAACGTCCCGATCCTCGAGCTCACCCAGGCGGCGGACGTGGGGATGGGATCGTTCTACAACCACTTCGACAGCAGAGAGCAGCTCTTCCAGGCCGCGGTTGAGGACGCCTTCGAGCGCTATGGCGCCCTGCTCGACGAGCTGACCGTGGGCCTGGACGACCCGGCCCACGTCTTCGCGCAGAGCTTCCGGCTGACCGGACGCCTCCACCGCCGCAGTCCCGAGCTGAGCAAGGTCCTGCTCAACAACGGCCTTGCCCTGGCCGGTTCAGACAAGGGACTCGCACCGCGAGCCCGGCGCGACATCGAAGACGGCGTTCGCGCCGGCCGGTTCAGCGTGCGCGACCCCGAGCTGGCGATGGTGATCGTGGCCGGCGCCGCGCTGTGCCTCGGGCAACTGCTGCACGACCATCCCGAGCGGGACGACGCCGAAGCGACCGACCGGGTCACCGAGGACCTGCTCCGGATGCTGGGCCTGCCGGGGGACCAGTCCCACGAGATCGGCCAGCGGCCCCTACCGGGCCTCGACGGCCTCCGCTCAGGGGCAGCCCCTACAGGTTGACCGCCTCGCGCACCATACGGTTGGCGGTGTCCGGTTCGTACCCGGTCGCCCTGAGCAGGTCGCTCGACACTGTGCGGAGCTGAATCACCATGGCGTTCCCGTACGACTTGGGGCCCTTGCGGCACGCCCGGCCGACGAGCCCCGCGATATCCAGTACCCCGTCGCGGGTCTGCTCGAACGGGCCAGCCCTCCGTGCCTCCCGCAGCAGCACGAGGACCGTCTCGGCGAGCCTTTCCACGGCGGCGATGAGTTCCTCCGGCACCGGCTCGTCGTACTGCAGGGACGTCGAGGCCCAGCGGGCCATCGCCCGACTCTCGAAGGCCACCCGATCCATGTTCTGAATGCCGTGCTGGTAACGCTCCACATCGCGTCGGCGCCGCCAACGCGCCGGCGCGATGGTCACCACTTCCTCGGCGCCACCCAGTGCCTCGTGCATCCGGTCGAGATCGGCGTCCATGCCGCGAAGCTGATCCAGCGCCCGCACCGCGCGATCCGGGTCCCGCTGTCTCAGCGCGTGTGCGACCTCCCGCAGCTGCGTACTGAGGGTCTCGACCAGCGGCGCGGCAGCGCGGTCGAGAACGCGTACCGGGTTGATCGGCACCAGCAACGCGACCACCACCAGCCCGACGACGGCACCCGACCCCGCTTCGATGAGCCGCCCCCATTCGAGGCCCTGCTGGACCGGAGACAGCGTGGAGAGAAGCACGGCGGTACTGCCGGCCTGAGCGACCAGCGCGCCGCTGCGCCCAGTCATCAGCAGAGCCACGGCAATGGAAATCGCCACCACCAGACCGATCTGCCAGCCCCCGAACCCGACGAAACGCAGTAGAACATCGCTGGTGAGCAGTCCCAGCCCGACGCCCAGCATCAGTTCGGCGGTACGGCGGGCGCGCTGCCCGAGAGCGGCGACGATCGTGCCGACGGCCGCGCTGGGCGCGAAGACCGGCGCGGGACGACCCGCCACCTCGTGCGCGAGCCCCCACGACAGGGTGGCGGCGAGCCCGCATTGCGCCGCAATGACCAGGATGATCTCAACCTGACGTAGCCGCAGCTTGCCGGCCCTACCACCGCGCCGTGCCAGGTTCTTGGCCTGGTCGGATACCTCCTCAGGGCGGGGCACGGGGCTCCGGTCAGCGGCCATGGGCGCGGGTACCCGACCGGGTCCCGGCAAACCCTCCAGGCCCGAATGCGCTCGCTCCCTGCCTGGTGGCAAGGCCCGCCCGCGGCCCGCCTCGGTGGCTGCTGGCGCCGCCTGCGCAACTGTGTCACGCCTCGTCGCGAAGCTTGCGCTTCAAGATCTTGCCCGTGGAGGTCATGGGCAGCTCGTGCCGGAACTCGACGAGGCGGGGGTACTTGTAGCTCGCCATCCGCTCCTTGCACCAATCCACCAACTCGCCCTCGGTCAGCCGTGATCCCGGGTTGCGGATCACGAAGGCCTTCACCTCTTCGCCGTGCGACTCGTGTGGCACGCCGACCACGGCAACCAGGCTGACGTCCGGGTGAGTCATCATGGTCTCCTCGATTTCCCGGGGGTACACGTTGAAGCCACCGCGGACGATCATGTCCTTGGCCCGGTCGACGATGAAGTAGTAGCCGTCCTCGTCCCGGCGGGCGACGTCACCCGTGCGGAACCACCCGTCCTGGAGCACCTCCGCGGTGGCGTCGGGGCGGCCGCGGTAGCCCTTCATGACGTTGTGACCCCGGATCGCGATCTCACCCGGCTCTCCCTCCGGGACCTCGTTCCAGTCGGCATCGACGAGCATCATCTGTACACCCCAGACCGGCTGCCCGATCGAACCGGGCTTAGCCTCCCGGCCGGGGTGGTTGAACGAGGCGACGGGGCTGGTCTCGGAGAGGCCGTAGCCCTCCCGGATCCGGACGCCGTACACCTTTTCCACCTGCTCGAGGATCTCCACCGGCAGGGCGGCACCACCGGAGATCGCCATCCGCAGGTTCGCCGCGATCGCCGGAGCGTTGCCGTTCTCCCGGGCGACGGAGAGCAGGCCCCAATACATCGTCGGCACGCCGGCGAAGAAGGTGACCCGCTCCCGATCCATCAGCGCCAGTGCCGCTGTCGCGTCGAACCGGGGCAGGAGAACCAGCGTGGCGCCACCGTAGAGGCCCGCGTTCATCTGCACCGTCTGCCCGAACGAGTGGAAGAGCGGCAGCGTCACCAGATGGACGTCCTGGTCGGCGGCGCCAAAGAGGCGCCAGCACGTGATGGCGTTCATGACCATGTTGGCGTGGCTGAGTTCGGCGCCCTTTGGCTGTCCGGTGGTTCCGCTGGTGTAGAGGATCACCGCGGTGTCCGTGGCCTCGGTGACCACGGTCTGGAACTGAGGGGCCTTGCCGGCGAGTGCGATTCCCAACGTGGTTACGCCCTCGATCGGGCTCGGCGCGTGAGGGTCCGCGGCGATGAGGAAGAAGTGGTCGCACCCGTCGGCCCTGCCGAAGCCCTGCCAGCCCTCGGCACCCAGGGGCAGTTCGGGGGTGCCCTCGAAGCAGAAGTACGCCTTGGCACCTGAGTCCTGCAGGTGATAGGCGATCTCGCCGGCCTTGAGGAGCACGTTCAGCGGTACGACGACGGCACCCGCCTTGAGGATCCCGTAATAGACGATGGGGAAGTACGGGAGGTTCGGGCACGACAGCGCGACGCGGTCACCGGGCCGAATGCCGCTGTCGACGAGCAGGTTCGCGACCTGGTTCGCCGCACCGTTGAGTTCGGCGTACGACAGGCGGGTGTCACCGAGGACGACGGCCTCCCGGCTCGGCAGCCGGTCGGCGGTGCCTTCGAGCATGAGCGCGAGGTTGAGCATGGTGGCTCTCCTTGGGGTCCGGTCAGGTCAGGACGTCGTCGTCGCGGCGGGCGGGGGCGCCTGTTCGCCGACCGGCATCGGGGGGCGCATTGACGAACGGCGGGCGGGGCAGGTCGGCGTCACCGGCGGCAGCGGCGTAGACGACGACGTCGGGGCGCAGTGCCATCACGGCGGCACGGTGCTGGCGCATCCAGGGGATGAGCACGTCCTCGTCGTCCGTGATCGTGCCGGGCGCGGGGGTCGAGCCGGCCGGCAGTACCTGCAGGCATGCAACTCCGCCGGCTGCCCAGGCTGGCCACTGCCTGGCCGGGCCGGTGTGCAGCAGCGCCCACCGACCGGCGAGCACGTCGTCGAGACGGGCCCGGTCACCGCCTTCTGTGCGGACCCAGGGCTGCGGGAGCTGCTTGCCCACCGCTGCGTTGCCAACGCCGCGGTCCAACAGGCCCTTCCGGTAGACGGTGTCCGGGAACCACTTCGCCTCCTGCATGTAGGCGCGGATGGCGGGGACCCGCATGACGACGCGGAACGCGATGTTGCGCAAAGCCGTGAGGCCGGGGCGCCGCTCGGTGATGACGCGTCCGAAGCGGACCGCCTGCGCGGTCATGTCCCGCACGTGTGGCTTGCGCTCGACCTCGTAGCTGTCCAGCATGTCGGCGGGTAGGTCACCCCGCAGCACCGCGGCCAGCTTCCAGCACAGGTTGCCCGCGTCGCGTACACCGGAGGACATGCCCTCGCCGATCCACGGCGGCATCGCGTGTGCGGCGTCGCCGGCGAGGAAGATCCGGCCGATGCGCCACTGGGCGGCGAAGCGGACGTGGTGGCTGTAGATGACCGCGCGTTGGATCTCGACCTCGTCGGGCGTCCGGCCGTAGCGGCGCAGCAGCCGCCAGATGTAGTCGTGGCTGAGCAGATCCTGCTCGTCCTCGCCGGGCAGGACGGGGAACTCCCAGCGGTGGTGGCCCAGCGGGGTCGGGCAGTCCACGGCGGGCCGGGCGGGGTCGCAGTGGAAGCGGAGGCGGTCGACGGTGTCCCAGCCCCGCTTGACCTTGGTGTCGATGACGACCCACCGGTCGTGGTAGGTGCGGCCGTCGAATCCGACGCCCAGCCGGGTCCGGATCGGGCTGGAGCCGCCGTCGGCGGCGATCAGGTACGCCCCCCGCAAGGTACGCACCGTGTCGTCGGCCAGGTCACGTGCGGTGACGGTGACGCCGTCGCCGTCGCCGTCCTGCTCCACGAGTTCACAGTCGTGGCCGAGCAGGACCTCGACGTTCGGGTAGCGGCGTACGCCGTCGCGGAGGACCTGCTCCATGGCCGGCTGATAGATGAACAGCTGCGGCGGGTGCCCGTTGCCCCGAGGGGCCGGTGCGAGGCTTAGGAACGACCGGCCGCGGGCGTCGACGAAGTCGATCGGCCGGCCGGCGAGCATGTCCTCCTTGAGCCGTTCCGCGAGGCCGATCGCCTGCCAGATCCGGAGTACCTCCTCGTCGGTGGAGATCGCCCGGGCACGGGGGTAGATCGCTGCGTCGCGCTCGACCACGGCGACCCGTACGCCCGTGCCGCCGAGCAGGTTGGCGGCGGTGACGCCGACCGGGCCGTATCCGACGATGATGACGTCGTAGTCGTGCTGTTGGGTGTTCATGCGGTGGCTCCGCTCAGTGCCGGGACGGTGATCTCCGCGCGGCGCAGCGAGGCCGCGCCGTGGCGGAACTGGTTGAGCTTGTCGATGACGGTCTGGCCCTCGGGGGTGTGCCCCCAGATGCTGATCCCCTGGTGGGTGGTGGGTTCCCAGGTGGCCTCGTCGACGACGATCGGATTCCAGCCGACCTCCCACTCGAATCCGGACGGCGTCCGGACGTAGTAGGAGAGCTCCTTGTCGTTGGTGTGCTGCCCGATGCCCAGGGCCATGGTGAAGCCGAGCTGCTTGAGGCGCTGGTAGGAGGTGGTCACGTCGTCCAACATGGCGACCTGGGTGTTGAGGTGCTGAATCGCGGTGCGGATCGGATCGACGCGCAGGCCCTCGGTGTTGGCCACGGCGACGGAGTGGTGGCGGCCGTTGACCCGCAGGAAGCGGATCCGGAAGCGCACCCTGCTGATCGTCTCGACGATGAAGTCGCTGAGCCGCGCGTCGAGCAGGTTGTCGTAGTAGCGGTGGATGGCGTCCGGGCGCCGTGAGGTGATGGCGATGTGCCCCATGCCGGCGTCGCCGGTGACGAAGCCGCTGGCCTGCATGTGCAGCCGGGCGGTGGTGGTGACCGGAGTGGTGTACAACTCCTGGACCAGGCCCTTCGGGCCGGGGAAGCGCACCAGCCGTTGCACGCCGCGCAGCGCGGCTTCCTCGTCGTGGCCCTGTTGGACGGTGACGCCGCGGGCGGTGATGCGGGCGACGATGTCGTCGAATGCCTCGTGGTCGTCGACGTGCCAGCCGACCGTGGTGACGTCCTCGGCGGGGCCCCGCTGCAGCAGCAGGCGGCACTCGTGGTCGTCCAGCCGGAAGCGCATGTGGTCGTGGTCGAGTTCGTCGACGTGCAGGCCGACGCCGTCGGCGCCGAAGCGGCGCCAGTCACCGAACCGGGTGGTCTCGATACACAGGTAACCCAGGTGGACCTTGCCGAAGACGCTCATTTGGACTCCTCGGAGAGGAACGCGGCGGTGAGGGAGTTGAAGAGGTGCGGGCGTTCCCACTGCACCCAGTGGCCGGTCCTGGCGACCAGGTACAGGTCGCAGTGGGACATCCGCTTGGCGAGGAGCCGGCCGCCGGACGGCCGGTTGACCTTGTCGTCAGCGCCCCACAGCACCAGCGTGGGCGTGGCGGCCCGGGAGAGCCGCTTGTCCCGCAGCAGATCCATCCGCGACAGGGTGCGCAGCCCGGCGGGGCGCCGCAGCGGCGGGTTGGCGACCACCTCCGGGTCGATGCTCGCCTGGTACCGCTCCTCGATCGTGTCCGCGGGGACGGCGGTGCCGTCGTAGACCAGGTAGTCGCGGATGAACCGTTCGAGCTTCGCCCGGGTGGGGCCTTCGCCGCCGTAGTAGGCGAGCAGTTGCTTCAAGCCGGGCGTCGGCGGTCGTCGGGTCGTGCCGATCCCGCCCGGGCCCATGAGGATCAGGCGCCGGACCCGGTCGGGCCGGTCCAGCGTGAGCCGCAGCGCGGCGGCCCCGCCGTAGGAATTCCCGACCAGGTGGGCACGATCGATGCCGAGCGCGTCGAGCAGGCCGCGAACGGCGGCGGCGAGGTCACCGAAGGGATCGGACTGGTCGATCTCCTTGCTGGACCGGCCGTAGCCGGGCAGGTCCGGCACGATCACGCGGAACCGCTGGGCCAAGGCGTCGACGTTGCGGGCGTAGTTCGACATTCCGGAGGCTCCCGGCCCGCCGCCGTGCAGCAGCACCACCGCTTGGCCGGCTCCCCGCTCGGTGACCGCGACATCCCGCGCACCGACCCGCACCAAGCGCTGATCGGCGGTGATTTCCTCGACGCTCACGTGACCTCCCGCAGCCCGACCCTGTTAATGTAATGAGCGTTACAGTTGTAGTGGCCGCTACGGTAAGCTTCACTGCTGACATCGTCAAGACATCAGCCGGAAACCTGGGAAGGGTGCGATGACGGAATCTCGCAGCGAACGCAAACGCCGGGCCAACGGCGAGGAGTCCCGCCGCCGCATCCTCGACGCCGCCGCCGAGGTTGCCGGCGTGCGTGGCTACGACGGCACCAGCATCGCCCTGGTCAGCGAAAAGTGCGGCCTGCCCGCCAGCTCGATCTACTGGCACTTCAAGAACAAGGACGACCTCATCGCCGCCGTCATCGAGCGCAGCTTCGACATCTGGGCCGACGCGCTCACCCTCCCCGGCGACGACAGCGACCCCGCGCTGGAACGCGTCACGGCGCTGGCGGGTCAGGTCGCCAAGACCCTGCTGGACTCGCCCGACTTCCTCCGCCTCGGGCTCATGCTCACCCTCGAGCGCCGTCCCGAGGAGCCCAGCGCCCGCCGCATGTTCCTGCAGGTCCGTGACGTCGCCCGCGCGCGGCTCGCCACCGTACTCGCCACGCTCGCCCCGGACGCCGACCGCGACGCGATCGACCTGGTCGCCACGTACGCCATCGCCGGCGCCGACGGGCTCTTCATCGCCAAGGAGATCGGCGGCGACAGCGTGGACCTCAGGCCGCTGTTCGACCTGCACGCCCGCGCCCTCTACGACGCCCTCACCCGCCTGACCGGCGGCAGCCCGGCCACGGAGACCCCATGACCGACGGCACCACCGATCCCGTCGCCGCCGCCTACCGCCGGTTGCGTACCGCCGCGCAGACCCGCACGCCGTGCCCGCCGGTCCGTGACCTCATCGGCCCGGACGACGAGACCCTGGCCTACGCCGTCCAGCGCCGGCTGACCGAGGCCCGGATCCGGGACGGCGGGCGGGCGGTCGGGCGCAAGGTCGGGCTCACCTCGGCGGCCGTGCAGCGTCAACTCGGCGTCGACCGGCCCGACTTCGGCATGCTCTTCGACGACATGGCCTGCGCGCAGTCCGCGCCGATCCGTCTCGACCGGCTGCTGCAACCCCGCGTCGAAGCCGAGGTCGCCTTCGTCCTCGCCGACGACGTCACCGACCCGGGCGTCACCGCCGTCTCCGTGCGTTGGCGGGTCGCCTACGCGGTGGCCGCGCTGGAGATCGTGGACAGCCGCATCGCCGGCTGGGACATCAGGTTCGCCGACACCGTCGCCGACAACGGCTCCAGCGGACTGTTCGTCCTCGGCGCCAACCGGCTTCCCCTCGATGCCGTCGAACCAGCGGCGGTGCAGATGACCATGTACGTGAACGACGTCCCCGCCTCGACCGGCTCCGGCGCGGCGTGCCTCGGCGACCCGCTGGAGGCCCTCGCCTGGCTCGCGCGCACCGCCCTGGCCCACGGCGACCCGCTCCGCGCCGGCGAGGTCGTGCTCTCCGGCGCACTCGGGCCGATGGTCCCGGTCACCCACGCCATGCACGTCCGCGCCGACCTCACCGGCCTCGGCAGCGTCGAGGCCACCTTCGCCACCCCCGTCACGAAAGGCGGCAGCTGATGTCGCGTACGAAGGTCGCGGTCATCGGTTCCGGCAACATCGGCACCGACCTGATGATCAAAGTTTTGCGACTATCGGACACGCTGGAGATGGCCGCCATGGTCGGCATCGACCCGGCCTCCGACGGCCTCGCCCGGGCCCGCCGCCTCCGCGTGCCCACCACCGCCGACGGCGTCGCCGGCCTGATCGCGATGCCCGACTTCGCCGACATCGCCGTGATCTTCGATGCCACCTCGGCGGGCGCGCACCACGCCAACGCCGCCGCCCTCGCCCCGTACGGCAAGACGCTCGTTGATCTGACCCCGGCGGCGATCGGGCCGTACGTCGTGCCCGCCGTCAACCTCGACGCGCACCTCGGCGCGCGCAACCTCAACATGGTCACCTGCGGGGGACAGGCCACGATCCCCGTCGTCGCGGCGGTGGCCCGGGTGACGCCCGTGCCGTACGCCGAGATCGTCGCCTCCATCGCCTCCCGGTCCGCCGGCCCCGGCACCCGCGCCAACATCGACGAGTTCACCGAGACCACGGCCGCCGCCATCGAACAGGTCGGCGGCGCCCGCCGCGGCAAGGCCATCATCATCCTCAACCCCGCCGAGCCACCGATGATCATGCGGGACACCGTGCAGTGCCTCATCGGCCCCGCGGACCATGACGCCGTCCGGGCGAGCATCGAGCAGATGATCACAGAGGTCGCCGCATACGTCCCCGGCTACCGGCTCAAGCAGCCCGTGCAGTTCACCCCCCTGGCACCGGACGAACCGGTCCACACCCTGCTGCCCGACGACACGACCCCGGTCACCACCAAGGTGAGCGTCCTGCTCGAGGTCGAAGGCGCTGCCCACTACCTCCCCGCCTATGCCGGCAACCTCGACATCATGACCTCCGCGGCACTCCGGGTCGCCGAGCGCCTCGCCGCAGCCCAGGGAGCGATCCGATGACCACCACCACAATCGCCCGCCGCCTGTTCATCCAGGACGTCACCCTGCGCGACGGCATGCACGCCACCCGGCACCGCATCACTCCGGCCGACGTCACCCGGATCGTCACCGCCCTCGACGCCGCCGGCGTCGACGGCATCGAGGTCGCCCACGGCGACGGGCTCGCCGGCGGCAGCCTCACCTACGGACCCGGCAGCCACACCGACCGGCAGTGGATCGAAGCCGCCGCGGCCGCCGTCACCCGCGCCCGCCTCACCACCCTGCTGCTGCCCGGCATCGGCACCATCCACGACCTCAAACAGGCCCACGCCCTCGGCGTACGGTCGGTCCGCGTGGCCACCCACTGCACCGAGGCGGACATCGCCGCCCAGCACATCGCCACCGCCCGCGAACTGGGCATGGACGTCTCCGGCTTCCTCATGATGAGCCACCTCGCCGAGCCCAATAAGCTCGCCGCCCAGGCCAAGCTGATGGAGTCCTACGGCGCCCACTGCGTCTACGTCACCGACTCCGGGGGGCGGCTCACCCTCGATGGCGTCCGCGACCGGGTTCGCGCCTACCGGGACGTCCTCGACCCCGCCACCGAGATCGGCATCCACGCCCACGAGAACCTGTCCCTCTCCGTCGCCAACAGCCTCGTCGCCGTCGAGGCGGGCGCCACCCGCGTCGACGCATCACTCGCCGGACACGGCGCTGGCGCCGGCAACTGTCCGACCGAACCGTTCATCGCCGTGGCCACCGTGCAGGGCTGGCAGCACGGCTGCGACCTGTTCGCCCTCCAGGACGCAGCCGACGACCTCGTCCGTCCGCTGCAGGACCGACCTGTCCGCGTCGACCGCGAAACCCTCACCCTCGGCTACGCCGGCGTCTACTCCAGCTTCCTGCGTCACGCCGAAGCCGCCGCACGGCAGTACGGCCTCGACGCCCGGGACATCCTGCTCGAGGTCGGCCGGCGCAAGCTCGTCGGCGGGCAGGAGGACATGATCCTGGACATCGCCCTCGATCTCAGCCGAAGCTGATCTTCCGAGGAGGCGAAGTTCAAGAACCTGTGCGTCTTCGCTGGATCACATCAGCGGAGCGCGTGGCGCCCCAGCGGGCGCGCCACGCGTCCACGATGGCGATTCCGGCCAGCACGGCGGTGGCGCCGGCGCCGGCGACCAGCGGGGAAGCATGCCACACGGCCGGGATCAGCGCGCCGAGGGCGAGGAGCCCGATCAAACGTGACCGGGAGATCCGGCCGAATACCTTCAGTTCGAAGGAGGCCCGCCCGAGCAGGAAGAGTGCCGGACCGCCGAGGATGGCCACGAGCCAGTCCGGTTCCGGCCGACCGGTGGGCTCGATGATGTCAAGCTCGAAGCCGGCTCCCGTGAGAACAACACCGGAGATCATGACCAGATGAGTCAAGGCGGCCGCCACCGACTGCCGGGTCGGATCCCGGGCGGCGGTGATGGCCAGCGGCAGGACCAGGCCGGCCCGGAAGAAGTAGACGCGCCAGAGCTGCACGATGCCGACGAAGGCCAGCGCGAACCCGCTCCGTCGGAAACTTACCCCCGTGGTTTCAGGCGCATTCAGACCGAACGCGGTGGTCAGAATTCAGGGACCCGCGCCAAGCGTCGGCGGTGCGCGGACGGCTTCAAGTGGCTATGGATGTATGTGGCCCTTGATTGCTGCCGCGAGTGGCCACTGCCTGGGAGCGGGCACTCCCCGCTGACCGGAAGCTTGCGACCGCAGTCGCGGATTGGCCGGTTTCATCCCGGCCCTCCCGGGAAGCCGCAGCATATGTCTTCTGATCCGGGCGCATCGGCAAGGCGCAACCTGGAGCGGGCGCGACAGTCGGTTCAAGAGATCCACAGGGCTGCCGTCCGGCACCGCGACCCGAGGCTGCACGAACTGGCCGACGAGATCAGCGAGATCGCCATGACCTTGGGTCACGACGCCGGCCCGGTCCAGGAGTGGCGGCCGTGCCCGATGTGCGGAGCCCAGCCAGGGTCGCACTGCCTCAATGCGCCGGGGCACAAGATGGTCGACGGGATGCACCCGGAACGGACCAGGCTCTAGCGGAAGCAGACAACGGGGCCAACCAGGACTCCCGTGGTTCGCGCCGCGGGCGCCAGCCACAAGACGACCGGCGGCGCGGCGGGTTCTTGCTGTCACGGGCCCGGACCACCTCGACCCACTGCTCGCCCTCCGCAGGCGACTTCGCGGGGCGACTCGCCGGCTGTACCCGATTAGCGCCACCGTGCATCCGTCCATGCCCGCGACCGAGGCGGATGCCACTCCGCCCGCTACCAGCATGTTTTGCCTGACATGCCAAAGTCAAAGTGAGCCGACGGTCGTCAGGAAAGGCGCGCCTCGAGGCCCGCGATGAGGGTCTGGATCGCGAACTCGAAACTGCCATCGCTGTCTGCGTCTGCGCGCGATGCAGTGGCCGATGCCGCCCGTGCCGGTGCAGGTTGCATGGCGGCGAGGCGACCGAGGGTTCCGTTGCCCTCGGCGAGAAGGAGGCCTGAGAAGAGGCTGGTGAGGACCGCTCCGACGGGGGCGAGCTCGGCGGCCGGGACGCCTGCGCTGCCGAGGATGCCGGTCAGCCCGGTCCAGAACGGGTCTTCCGGCTCGATGAAGTCCGGGCTGGCCAGGCTGTACACGATGAGGTTGGGGTGCCGATGCGCCAGCGCTCGGAAGTCTCTCGCGAACCGGTGCAGCTGTTCCTGCCAACTACCACCGTCGACCTGCGGCTGGAACTGCGCGGCGACGAGGTTCTTGACGCCGCGTAGCAGCGCGGCCTTGTTCGGCACGTGGTGGTAGAGCGACATCGGGTTCACCCCCAGCACCGCGGCCAGCTTCCGCATGCTCAGCGCGCCGATGCCGTCGGCATCGATCAGCCGGAGCGCCGCGGTGTAGATGCCCTTTTCGGTGAGACGTCCGTCTCCTCGGCCGCTTGGGGCCTGTCCGGTTGTAGCCATACACCGTATGGTAGCAGTAGCCATACAGCGTATGGCTGACATCCGGCACCCGGATCCATCGGCCGGTCATCGCCGGCAACCTCAGGAAAGGAGTCCACGTGTCGAGCAACCTCACGACCGTCCCCGCCCCCCGCGGGGTTCCGATCGTCGGCAACGCGCTGCAGATCCCGTCCGACGGGCCGGCGGCGTTCTTCGAGGAGATGGCCGGTCAGTTCCCCGAGGGCATCTACCGGCTCGCGCTGCCCGGCCGCGAGATCGTCCTGGTGTCGGACCCGGACCTGGTGGCGGAGCTGTGCGACGAGTCGCGCTTCTACAAGCCGATCGAAAAGCCGCACAGCGACGTGCGGGCGATCGCCGGGGACGGTCTGTTCACCGCGAGGCGGGACGAGCCCAACTGGGGCAAGGCGCACCGGATCCTCATGCCGGCGTTCAGCCAACGGTCGATGAAGGCGTATTTCCCCGAGATGCTCGAGGTTGCCGAGGCGCTGGTCGGCAAGTGGCGGCGCAACGAGGGCAAGGACCTCGACGTGGTCGCCGACATGACCCGGCTGACCCTCGACACGATCGGGCTGACCGGCTTCGACTACCGCTTCGATTCCTTCACCAGCGAAGACGTGCACCCGTTCCTCCAGGCCCTGGCCGACTCTCTGAACGAGGCCATGGGCCGGCTGAAGCAGCCGCCCTTCGTCACGGCACTGCGGCGCCGGCAGATTCGGACCTTCGAGGAGAACGTGCGCGTCATGCAGTCGCTCGTCGAGGAGGTCATCCGCGAGCGCCGCGCCGGTGGGGGCGATGACCGCCGCGACCTGCTCAGCCTCATGCTCAACGCGGTCGACCCCGAGACCGGCGAGCCGCTGTCCGACGAGAACATCCGCAACAACGTGGTGACGTTCCTCATCGCCGGGCACGAGACGACCAGCGGTCTGCTCTCATACGCCCTGTACCAGCTGCTGCGCAACCCGCACGTGTTGGCCCAGGCGTACGCGGAGGTCGACCGGCTGCTGCCCGGTGACACGGTGCCGACCTACGAGACGATCATGAAGCTGAACGTGATCCCGCGGGTCCTGGACGAGACCCTGCGCCTGTGGGGGCCCATCCCCGCGATCGCCCTGGCGCCGTACGAGGACACGGTGATCGGCGGCCGGTACGCACTGCCGAAGGGCCAGCAGGTCATGGTCGTCATTCCGGCGCTGCACAAGCACCCCAAGGCGTGGGACCGGCCGACCGAGTTCGACATCGACCGGTGGCTGCCGGAGAACATCTCCCAGCACCACCCGCACGCCTACAAGCCGTTCGGCAACGGCGAGCGGGCCTGCATCGGCCGGCAGTTCGCCCTCACCGAGGCCCGGCTCGCCCTTGCCCTGGTCCTGCAGAACTTCGCGATCACTGATCCGAACGACTACCAGATCAAGGTCAAGGAGACGCTCACCCGCAAGCCGGACAATTTCCTTCTGCGGGTACGCTCCCGCCAGCCGTACGAGCGATTCGACACCGAGCTGCGGGCGGTGCCGCAGCCGCACACGGCGGCGGTCGCGGTGAACGCCGTCGGCGTCACGCTGCGCGTCGCGTACGGCTCGAACCTGGGCTCGTCTGAGGATCTCGCGCGCCAGGTGGCCGGCCGGGCCGAGCAGTCGGGCTTCGACACCACCGTGCTCACGCTGGACGAACTGGCCGACAACCCGCCCAGCGACGGGATCCTCGTGGTGGCCACGCCGAGCTACAACGGCAAGGCCCCCGACAACGCTCAGCGCTTCGACGCCCTCGCCGCCGCCGGCGGACTGACCGCAGGATCGATGTCGCAGGTGCGGTTCGCGGTGCTCGGCAACGGCAACACGCACTGGGCCACCTACCAGGCATTCCCCAAGCGGGTGGAGGCGGCGCTGCTGGCGGCCGGTGCCACGCCGATCGTGCCCCGCGGTGAGGTCGACGCGAACGGCGACTTCGACGGCATGGCGACCACGTGGATGAACGCACTGTGGACGGCGCTGGCCGAGCAGTACGGCGCGGACACCAGCGCCACCATCGGCCCTCGGTTGTCGCTGGAGGTCCTCACCGAGGCGCAGGTGCGCCCGGCAGTGGTCTCCGAGAAGGCCTACCCGATCACCGTCAAGGCCAGCGAGGAACTGGTCGGCGACCCGACCGGGCTGTGGGACTTCAGCGTGGAGGCGCCCCGCCCGCAGGCGTTGTCGATCACCGTCGAGCTGCCCGACGGGGTCGGCTACGAGACCGGCAATCACCTGGCCGTCTTCGGCAAGAACGACCCCGAGCTGGTGGCGCGGGCGCTGCGGCTGCTGCGGGTACCCCGCGACCAGGTGGTCCGGCTGCGTCGCGAGGACGCCAGCACCGGCAACCACCTGCCGATCGATGCGCCCGTGACCGCGGAGCTGTTGCTGACGGAGTTCGTCGAGCTGGAGGAGGTGGCCACCCGCACGCACCTGCGGGCGCTGGCCGGGCACACCCAGTGCCCGTGGACCGCCGGCCAGCTGCAGGGATACCTCGACGACACCGACGAGGCGAGCCAGCGCTACCAGGACGAGATCCTCGCCAAGCGGGTCTCGGTCCTGACCCTGCTGGAGCGATTCCCTGCCGTCGAGTTGCCGCTGGCCGTCTTCCTGGAGCTGGCCGGGCCGATCCGGCCCCGGTTCTACTCCATCTCCTCGGCCGCCATCGTCGCGCCGAACCGGCCGCGACTGACCGTCGGCCTGGTGGAGGGTCCGGCACTGTCCGGCGACGGGGAGTACCGCGGGCTGGCCTCCCAGTATCTGGCCCGGCTGCGACCCGGTGACGTGTTCTTCGGGTACGTCCGCGTTCCGTCCCCGCCGTTCCACCCGCCGGCCGACCCGGCCACGCCGATGATTCTCGTCGGTCCCGGCACCGGGTTCGCCCCGCTGCGCGGCTTCCTCGAGGAGCGCGCCGCCCAGCAGGCCAGCGGTGTCCAGGTCGGCCTGTCGAAGGTGTTCTACGGCTGCCGGCACCCGGGACACGACTGGTTCTACCGCGACGAGATGCAGGCCTGGCAGCAGGCCGGCGTCGCCGAGGTGCACCTGGCGTTCTCCACCGTGCCCGACCACCCGCACAAGTACGTCCAGGACGCCATCATCGCCGACGGCAACGCCATCTGGGACGCGATCGAGAACGGTGCCCATATCTACGTCTGCGGCGACGGCCGGCGGATGGCCCCGTCGGTACGGCAGGCACTTGCCGGCATCTACCGCAGCCACACGGGTGGCAGTGCCGACGACGCCGAGAAGTGGCTCGACCAGCTCGAGGCCGACGGGCGCTACCAGCAGGACGTCTTCGCCTGATCGCCCTTCGGCAGCACGGCGCGTGAGCGCCACATCCGACACCCAAGCCCCGCGCGGTGGGGGTCAGCGCACGCACCGCGAGACAAGGAGAATGTCATGTCCACCATGCTTGCCGGCCGACTCGACTACAAGACGGGCGAGTTCGCGATGGAGGAGGTACCCGTCCCGCAGCCGGGATCGGGCCAGGTGAGGATCAAGGTCGCCGCGGCCGGCATCTGCCTGTCCGACGTCCATCTCATCGACGGGAGCCTGCGGCTGGAAACTGGCGTCGACAAGGTGACGCTGGGGCACGAGGTCGCCGGTGTCATCGACGCTGTCGGGGCGCAGGTGCCCGCCGAATGGCAGGTCGGGCGGCGCGTGCTGCTGCAGGCCGGCCAGCCCTGCGGCGCCTGCCCGCCCTGCCTCCTGGGGCGGGTGGGCCAGTGCCAGCACCCGCTGACCCGTGGGGTCGACTACGACGGCGGCTGGGCCGAGTACGCAATCGCCGACCACTTCACCCTCGTCGGCGTGCCCGACGATCTTCCCCTGGAGCAGGCCGCGATTATCCCCGATGCGGTCTCCACCCCCTGGGGTGCGATCGTCGGCACCGGTGAGGTGCGCCCCACCCAGGCCGTCGCCGTGTGGGGGTTGGGCGGTCTGGGCGCCCATGCCGTCCAGCTGCTGCGTCTCGTCGGGGCTGCCCCCATCGTCGCCGTGGATCCGATCCCGGAGGCCCGGGTCCGGGCTCTCGCCCTGGGTGCCGACCACGTTCTCGACCCCGGCGCCGACGACTTCGCCGAGCAGGTCCGCCGGATCACCAGCGGGCGCGGCCTCGACGTCGCCTTCGACCTGGCAGGCGCCCCGCCGGTCTGGACCCAGGCCCAGACCGTTCTCGCCAACGAGGGCCGGCTGGTCCTGGTCGGATTGGCACCCCAACCGCTGACCATCCACCAGACGACCCTCTTCAGCTATCTGAAGCAGCAGGTCCGCGGCCACTACGGAAGCGCACCGGAGCACGTCGAGCAGCTCGTCTCCCTGGTGGGCCACCACCGCCTCGACCTCTCCGGGTCGATCAGCGATGTGCTCCCGCTGTCCGAGGCGCCCCGGGGCGTCGAACGGCTGGTGAAGAAGGAGGGCAGCCCGATCCGTCTGATCCTCAAGCCGTGACCACTGCCGCGGGTCGTGAGGCTCTCGCCTCCCGCCCCGCACCCTGGCGTGCCGGCAGGGCGGGTGGCCCTTCCGGCGCGTCGGCCGGCGCGCACTCGTCGACGGACCGGAAGACATGAATGGCATTGCCGCGGCGGGCAGGTCCAGCTACACCTACCTGGACGGCAGCATGCATGCCTACCTTCTCCTTCTCCACCAGGTATGCACTCTCAACGAGCCGCTACCACTGCACCGGCTCAGCGAGGAAGGCACCTTGCCGCCACCGGCGAGCAGGGGGAGGGCCCGGCCTCACGACCCTCCATCATCTGACGCTCTCAGCTCGCGAAGCCGCTCGACGCTAGGGCGTCGACTGCTGCCCAGCCGTCGATGTGCCAGCCTCCGCCGTCGCGTAGGTGTCCGAGTTTCTTGACGTCGACGTGGATCAGCTCGCCAGGCCGTTCGCGTTCGTAGCGGCGGACCGGCTCGCCGGCGGCCGGTCGAGCCAGGCCAGGCGGTGCAGGCCGTGCCGGGTCAACACGGCGTGCACTGTCGAGGCGGACATCCGGAGCATCGGTCCGAGCCGGCGAGTCCCGAGTTTGCGTTCCTGGCGCAGCTGGCAGACCCGCGCCTTCAACGCTGCTCCGCCGAGCAACTTCCGTCAGTAACGCGAGGTGATGAAGAGCGAGTCGTCGATGCCCACCACCAGGGCGAGGATCGAGCAGTGGTGGTTAGCTCGACGACGCCGGTGAGCGCGAACAGGTTGACCGTACCGCCGCCGATCATCAGCATGGTCATCCCGGCCACCACCAGCGATTCGAAGGTGACCACGAGGACCATCGCGGCGACCGCCGCACCGATTGCCTCAGCTGAAGCGCCGTCGGGCCGTTCAGCGTCCCGGCGGCCAGACCGAGGCCGACGATTGCGACGAGCCGGAGCGCGACGACGAGCCGCCGCCACCGCATCGAGGCCCGGCCGAGCCGGTAGAGCAGGGCGGCCACAAACTCGTGTCCTCCGACGTGGCGGGATGGTCAGTCGGCGGGCTCGAGCGCCCGGCGTAGCAGCGCCAACAGCGTCTCGCGTAGTTCGTCGTCGGGTACGTCGTCGAAGTCGCCGGCCGTCTCGGCGATCCCGGCGAGCATCACCCGCGCGGCAATCCGGGCGGTCGGGCGTTCGGGATGCCCGGCTACTGCGTCGACGAGTCGGTCGGTGAACCGTTCGAGGTGTGCGAACTCGGGGCTCTCGAGCAACACCCGAAACTCGCCCCGCAGCAGGGCCATCTCCCGCCGGAACTGGACCGCGAGGTCGACGAAGCCCCCCACGGCAACCCGCTGCGCGCTGGCTGGACCGGCCGTGGCGGCGATGCTGTCCTCGAACGCCCGGATTACCGCGAGCGCCGGGGCCATCAGCTCAAACAGGAGGGATTCCTTGTTGGGGAAGTGGTAGAGCACCGCCGCCTTAGAGCAGCCCACGTCGCGGGCGATGTCCTGTAACGAGGTGCCCTTGTAGCCCGCGAATGCGAAACGCCGCGCCGCAGCCGCGAGGATCTCGTCGTGCATCTCCGGCGCCACCCGTGCCATGCCGTTCCACCTCCGGACCCAGCATGCCTGACCGATCGGTTAAGGGCTGACCGATCGGTCAGAATGGTTTGGTGGTATCGGTCACCCGCCAGGCCAGTCCTACAGGAACGCCGTGATCGCCTCCCGCGCGTCGTGTCGGGGCGACCAGCCCAGCTTGGTCCGGGCCTGGCCGATATCCATGATCTCGACCCGACCCGGCGACGCTCATGGACGAGCTGCGTGACCGCTTCGGGGTCGAGCCCGTCATCCGGGTCCTGAGGATCGCCCCGTCGACCTACTACGGCTGGCTGGCCCGCGAGGCCGCGCCCGGGCCGCGGGAGGTCGAGGACCGGCGGCTGCTGTCGGAGATCGTCGACATCCACG
The DNA here is from genome assembly GCF_055586005.1 of Micromonospora sp. NPDC051924. Lineage (NCBI taxonomy): Bacteria > Bacillati > Actinomycetota > Actinomycetes > Micromonosporales > Micromonosporaceae > Micromonospora > Micromonospora sp. NPDC051924. Next base: position 35,263 of record NZ_JBVJJA010000038.1, on the reverse strand, counting down.
ACCGGTCCGGGCAGACGTATGGCAGCCCGCGTGTGCACGCGACGCTGCGGCGGCGTGGCATCCGTGTCGGACGCAAGCGGGTCGAGCGGTTGATGCGCGAACACGACATGCAGGGCGCGTTTCCTGCACAAGGGCTGGCGGGGCGGCTCCACGAAGCAGAACCCGAGGCCGATCCGGCGCCGGACCCGGTCAACCGGAACTTCACCACCGACGCCCCGAAACGGCTGTGGGTGGCGGATGCGACCCGACGGGCAAGTAGCGGAGTCCCGCACCTGCCACCTTGCCGGAGTGGGGCTCACAGCACTTCGCGCAGCACCTCGTCGTACGTGGCCGCGGCCGCCGCCTGAACATCGCGCCCAGCCGGGGTGATCTGCGTGTAGACGCCCCGCCGGTCCGTGTCGCACAGGTAGCGCTCCAGCAGGCCGGCGCTCTCCAGCCGGGCGACCAGCCGGCTGGTGGTGCTCTGCGGCAGGCCGACGAGTTCGGCGGCCCGTTGCATCCGCAGGCAGCCGCTGTCGCTGCGAGCCACGCCGGCGAGGATCTCGTACTCGGGCGGGGTCAGCTCGTGACCGGCGCGCAACGCCTGCTCCAGCCGCTGGCTCACGGCCGCGTGGAGGCGATTCAGCTCCTGCCAACGGGCGGCCCGCGCCACGGCCCCTGTCGTCTGGGTCATGGTGCCTCCCTTCTTGACCAGACTACATCCACTCGGATACTTTCACACGGATACATCTACCCGGATAGACATGGGGATGCGGTCATGCGGTTTCTCTTCCTCCTGGGCAGTTCGCGACGCGGCGGCAACACCGAACTTTTGGCCCGGCGCGCGGCTGACGCGCTACCGGCCGGCGTTGAGCAGCGTTGGCTCCGTCTGGACGAGCACCCGCTCGCCCCGTTCGCCGACATCCGGCACGCCGGCGGCGACGGCCGCTACCCCCAGCCCACCGGCAACGAGGCGCTGCTGCTTGCCGAGACGCTCGCCGCCACCGACCTGGTCATCGCCTCCCCGCTGTACTGGTACAACGTCAGCGCCGCCACGAAGCTCTACCTCGACCACTGGGCTGGCTGGCTCCGGATCCCCCGCACCGATTTCCGGGAACACATGCGTGGCCGGACGATGTGGGCGGTCAGCGCGATCAGCGAAGAGGACCCGGCGAAGGCGGACCCGCTGGTGGCGGGCCTGCGCCTGAGCGCCGAGTACCTCGGCATGCGGTGGGGCGGCGCGCTGCTCGGCTACGCCAACCGCCCAGGCGATGTCCTGCGCGACGTCACCGCCCTCCGCGCCGCCGACACCTTCTTCGACCAGTCGGCGCTCGGAGAGGTCACGTCCCGTGGCGTGGTGTAGATCCCCTGCGTGAGGCTCTGTGCGCTGTTCAGTTTTCCGGTTCGTTGTCGTGCTGACAACGGATCTGGTCAGGCAGCGAGCGGCAGCGTTGCCACGCCGCGCAGCACCGCGGCGATGGCCTGTTTGAGACCGGTGTGGGCGTCGGAGATGACCAGCTGCACCCCGGCCAGCCCGCGGGCCTTGAGTGAGCGCAGGAACGCGGTCCAGAAGGCGCCGTCTTCGCTGTCGCCGACGGCGAAGCCCAGGACCTCCCGCCAGCCGTCGACCCGAACCCCGGTGGCGACCACGATGGCCTGGGGGACCACCCGCCGGTTCACTCGGGCCTTGCAGTAGGTCGCGTCGAGGAAGACGTAGGGGAATGCGGCCGAGGCGAGGGACCGGTCCCGGAAGGCGCCCACTTCCTCGTCCAGGTCGGCGCAGATCCGCGACACCTCCGACTTGGAGATCCCGCTATCCGCACCGAGGGCTTTGACCAGGTCGTCGACCTTGCGGGTGGACACGCCGTGCAGGTCGGCCACCGGCGGTCGTGGTCAGGGTCCGCGGCCGGGTGGCCGTTGCGCTGCGCCACCCGCGTCTCGCTGCGCTGGTGCGGGGCGGCGCCGATCACCGCGGTCAACTCAGCCTCGATCAACGCCTGGTAGATCGTCTCCGCCGCCTGCCGGACACGATCATTCACATCCGCTGCGTTGAGTGCATCCAGCACCTCCAACAAGGCAGATGGGTCCAGGGCCATCGCGTACTCCGTCCTCTGCGTGTTCTTGGTCGTTCACACAGAGACTCACGCGATGACCCACCTCTATCCCGGCGGCACGCCGAAGCAGGTCAGCTTCTACGCCAACCGGCGGGACGCAACCGAGAGCCCCCGTCGATCAGTGTTCGAAGCCCTTCTCGCGAAGGATCTTGTTGATGCGGGCGCGATGCGCCTTTTCCCATGCATCGAGGGATTCGTCGGCCTCCTCGGCCAGCTTTGCCTTGGCATCAAGGAGCACCTGCTCCTGACGAGCGCTGGGAGTGACCACAATGCCCTCTTCATCGGCCACCACAATGTCGCCGGGACTCACATTCACACCGCCGCACCGCACCTGGCCATTGAGCGGATCAATGGCTGTCTTGGTCCCTGGGATAGGGACGACTTCCCTGGCAAAGACGGGAAAGCCCATCTCGCGCACCTCGACCAGGTCACGAATCACCCCGTCCACCACGAATGCAGCGATCCCTCGACGTTGAGCGACGGCACACACGTTTCCTCCGGCAACCGCATAGTCCACGTCACCCGCTTCGACGACGATGATCGAGCCAGGTTCCGCGCGATAGATCGCCGCGTGCAGCATGAGGTTGTCACCCGGAGGGCACCGCACGGTGAACGCCCGGCCAGCAACTCGCCGGATCGACGGCCAGAGAGGGCGAATGCCGATATTCATGACCTGCTCGCGTCCGAGAATGTCGGCGAGGGTGGTCGGGGAGATGTTCCTGAATCCGGTGACGTCGTTCATGGTCTTCCTCCATTCGCGCGTGCCCTACAGAAAGAACGGGCCCTGCCGCAGCTGCTTCGATTCGCTTTCCATCAAAGACGGACCCCAGCGGGTACGGCGACGGCCCGGGTGCGGATGCCCCAGCCGACGAGCCTCGGGTAAGCCAGCCCGGCGACCACGAAGATCGCGCCGACCGCCAGCCACCCCGGCCCGCCTCCGCCGATGACGAGCGCGGTCAGCAGCGGTGGGGTCACCATGTTGCCGATCTGGCGGCCCGTGAGATAGGCGCCCTGGTACTGCCCCTGCGCCCAATCCGGCGCGAGACCGAAGATGACCGCCCAGGTGCCGGTCGACAGGAACAGCTCGCCGAGGACGTGCACGGCCGCCGCAACCAGCACCACTAAGCAGCTGAGCCAGACCGGCAGGTCGGCGGTCAGACCGAACAGGACACACGAACCGGCGACGACAAGTGCTCCTCGCCGGCCGACCCGGGCCCCGCTCGCAGGCCCGTCGGCGCCTCTGGCAGCGCGCACCTGGAAGAGCACGCAACCCGTCGTGTTGATCAGCAGGGTCGCCGAAACCAGCCACAGCGGCGCGTGGGCGCGCAGCGCGAGCCAGAGCGGCAAGGCGAAGCTGAGCATCTCGTTGTAGAGGCTCGCGACCAGTCCGTCCACCAGGGCGAAGCTGAGGAACGGCCGGTCGCGCAGGGCGATCAGGCGCGGCTGATCGCCCGGGCGTGCAGGGATCGGCGCCGCCGGACGGACTCGGATCAAGACCGCCGCGGCCAACAGGAAGGTGGCCGTGTTGCCCAGCAACATCGCCATGTACGCGGCGCGGGTGTCCAGCAGCAAGGGCAGGCTGCCGGCCAGCGCGCCCAGCCCGATACCCGCGTTGTTGGCCGAGCGCAGGTATGCCCGCAGCGGCAACCGCTGCTCGGGCGGGACGGCGATGGCCACCATCGCGCCATTGGCGCTCTTCGCGCATGCCTCGCCCACCGCGATGACGCTGGCCAGCAGGATGAACGACACGACGCCGCGGACGGCGATCAGCCCGGCGTAGGCGACCGCGAGTAGCAGCAGCGTTCCGAGCATCACGCGCTTGGCGCCGTAGCGGTCGGCGACGTACCCCATCGGGGTGCTGAAGGCCATGCCAACCCCGGCGGCGACTGCCAAGCCCAGCGCCACCTGCGCTGGGCTGAGCCCAACAGATCTAGTGAGGAACAGGGCGCTGGTCGTGAGATAGGCGCCGTTGCCGAAGGTGTTCACGAAGTGCGCGAAGATCAGGATCCGGGCGTTGCCAGGGGGCGGGAGCACTCGGTCAGCGTAGCAATACGTACGTACGGTTTGTAAAGGCCGGCGGCAGGCCTGATCTTGGGGATGGTGTGCGCGACGCGCGTGGACGTGTGGCGAACCGTCCTGGGGGTCAAAGGGGTCGTCGGTTCGAATCCGGCCGTCCCGACGCAGCTCATGGGCCATTCGGGATCTTCCGGATGGCCCATTTCGGCCTTGTACAGCGGAGTACAGCAACCCGCGGCAGTTCAGCGCTTCCGGGTGGCGACGGTGCGGCAGAACACTTGCCTGCCGATTGCCTGATCCATCCGCGCGTTTGGTGCACCAGAGCTGTCTTGGTTACACCTTGATGCCCATGTGCCGAAACGTGGTGGCGTCGCAGACACCGGTGGCCTTGATGCCACGCATGTGCTGGTACCAGCGAACGCCGGCCTCCGTGCGTGGGCCGTAGAATCCGTCCGCCACGCCGCACTGCTTGGCGCCGATGAACCGCTGCACGAACAGAACGTCGTAGCCGTGCATCGGCGGCCGGGTCGGTCGCAGCGACCGGGAACCGGGCTTGCCCGGCTGTGCAGGCGCCGGCCTGCGCGCCGGAGCCCGCGAAGCCGGTTGTGGAGCCCTCGCGGCGGGGGCCGGTGCCGCGGCTACACCCCAGGCGCTGCGGTTGTTCTCAAATGCGCTGCCGTAGCGGCCGGAGATGTGCACGTGCCCGGTGTGCGGATCCGATCCCGTGTACCTGCGAGGCTGAAAGCCGCGGGTCCGGCTCCAGATGGTTCGATTGAAGATCACATACTGCGTGGTGGGGTGGCGGATCGCCACACGGACCAGAGCGCGCGGGTCGATGCCGTTGACGTCGACGTCAATGGCGTGTACGACGTTCCGCGAGTCCGGGTTGTGGTCGGACTTGCGGCGCTGATGGCTGACGTCACCGATCCAGCCGTCGAAGCGCTTCTGGTGATGCGGCCATCGTCGGTAGATCTCTTGACGCAGCGTTGCGAGGTTCCCGGCGAGCACCGCCATCACGCACCCCCTTGCTTCTCATCGCCGAGGTCGTACTCCACCGCCTCACCGGCAAGTTCCTCGGCATCCTCGTCCTCGTCCTGGTGGGTCACGTCCTCGTCGTCAACCACGCCGTCCTCAGACCGATCCTCGGTGACCTCCACCTGATCAGGGCTCTCTTGCTCCGCCTCCTCCGTCACGGCTATCTGCTGCTGCTCCTCGGGCACCGGTTCGGCCGGATCATCTGGTCCGGCCGGGCCCGCAGGTCCGGCCGGGCCAAGGGGCTCGACCGTGGCCGGGACGGCCTCGGGCCGTTCCTGAGCGCCGTCAACGGTGGCGGGTGGCACGTCTGTGACCGGTAGTTCGCCTCTGGTCGGCGGCGTTGGCTGCTTGGCCTCGGGGTCGGTGCTGGGCACGCTGTTGAGCAGTGACTGTGCCCGGTCGTCGATGAAGCGGGTAGCCAGCTGCTGGGCGTAGCCGAAGACGAGCGCGTAGGCCAGGATTTGCCGCTGGGAGTCCAGCTCGGACAGCCCGGGTACGAAGTTTCCGCCAAGCAGAAGCATTCCGGCGACCGCGGTGAGGGATCCGGTGGGCACCTTGAGCCAGGTCAAGGCGAGGGGCACTCCGTACGGGGTGGACGAGCCGCGGAGCTTGCGAATGGCGAACGCGGCAGCCAGCGCACCGCCGAGCAGCCCCAGGCCGGCGACGATGATCACGTCGCCCGGCTCGGGGTGTTGCGGCTGGTCGGCGTCGGGCACCCCCAGCGGCGGGTCTTCCCCGCTGGGGCACACGGTGCGGGTGGCGGGGCCGTTGGGCGCCGCCTGGGGGGCGGTGATGCTGGGTTTGAAGCACATCGGCATCGCGTCGGGGTTCTTGGCCACCACGACCACCAACGCCGTCATGAACAGCGCGATGAAGGCGGTGGCGAACAGCAGCACGTTACGGAATCCACGCACCCGCGCGTGCAACTGGTCGGACGCGTCATATGCGATCTCCATCGCCTGCTTGAGCTGGGCCCGCTTCCTGGCCTCGATGTGTCGAGCAACATCTGCGCGCACCCGGCCCTGCATCCGGTCGACCCGCTGGTCCACGCGCGGGTCGGGCCGGATCAACGCCTCGAACGTCAGCCGCCGAACATCCTCCGGCGGCAAGCACGTCTCCAACTTGGCCAGCACGCCGGGAGTGAGGGCATCCAGGTCTTCGGGCGCAACCAGGTCGACGAGAGCGATCTTCGCCGCGTGCAGGCTCTGGTAGGCGTGCTCGACGGCACCGCCCCGCCACCGGTCGAGCAGGCTCCTGCGCCGCCGTCGGCCTTGCGCTTGGGTGGCCGTGTCGACCGCGGCGAGCAGTTTCTCCACCGCGTCCGCCGCTGCCTGCCGTCGGGGGTCGGGCGGCTCGGCCGCGAGCGCTACCTGCATCTGCGCGCGGACGGCCTTGGCCTGCACCGCCGCCTGCGCGGCCCACGGCTCGGACCACAGACGGGGAAGAGGTTCATCGAGGGTCTCGGCCATAGCCCACCGTCCCGATACTCACACCCCGTCGTCCAGAAAGACGGCGATGGTGTACTGACCGCCACGATAGGCCCGCTGCCAGCCGGCAATCAGACCAGAAGCCGCCCGCCATCCTGTCGGGAACGCGTCACACTGTCAGCCATTCCTGTCGGACAATCGGCGTCCACGGGAATGCCATCGCTGCTCCCGTCGTCCTGAGCATGGCCAGCCGTGCGCAACCGAGAGCCGCGACGTTCTTGACGACCAGATCCGCCACAACGGCTTGAGCAAGCGCCGAGCGGAGAACGGCGCGGATTCCCTTGACCGTCCGGACCGAGGGACGGTCCTGGCAGCACCGGCCACTCGCACAGCATTTTCGGTTCTTGGGCGGCCGGCGTTCGTCCTTTGCCTGGGCGCAGCACTGGCATGTCTTCGCGACCTTGTTGAGCCAGGTCTGCACCTCGCGTACGGACTGTCTGCCGTCGGGTCGGTTGGCACCGAGGCCCGGAACGATGTAGAGGCGACTCAGGGTTTCGTAGGTGGCATAGGTCAGCGGGGCGAGGTTCGGCTCCACGATCTCGGCGAGCCAGTACGCCATGTAGCTCGCCACCGTGGAACGTTCGTGGCAACCGGGCCGGCCCTGGCTTGCTGGTGCAGTCTCACCCACTTGTCGTGGACCTCATCCCGGGTCTTCCCGTGGACGTACTACGGCAGTCTGACCACACCGCGCCCCAGGACGTCTGGCTTCGTCCACGAGAACGGACAGCGCTGCGACAGCGTTTCGGGAGGCGTTCGGCCGTGTCTGCCTGATGAGATGTTCATGAGTTTCAACAGCGCTGGGCTCCGTCCTAGCAGTGCTGTCGAGCACGAGCTCAAGCAGACGGCGTGACCGGGGACCGCATGCCGAGCCACTGCTCGGCGCCCCAGGCCCGGAACCGCTCTACCTCGGTGAACCCCAGCTTTGCCGCGAGGCGCATCGAGCCGACGTTGGCGGTTTGGGTGCTGAGGACCACCGGCTCGCCGGGAAGGACGCCGTCGAACCAGTCGAGTGCCGCCGCGCACGCCTCGGCGGCGTACCCGAATCCCCACGCCCGCGGCAGGAACAGGTAACCGAGATCGGCCTTCCCCGCGGCAGCCGGGCGACGGTGCCCCGTCGCTCTCCTGAGCAGGATCTGGCCGATCATCGCCCCGTCGAGATCAACGACGAAACTCCCGGGCCACCGCTCGGGCGCCCCGGGCATCTCGCGCTCAAGCTCGTCACGCGGCCGGGGGCCGCCGAGGTAGGTGTGCACCTCTGGCGACGCCAGCAGCTCGATGAACGCCGAACGGTCCCGGGGCTCGGACTCGCGGAGCACGAGCCTTTCGGTCCGGATCGGCTCAGGCGGCCAGGCGACGGGTCCGAGCTCAGTCATGTCGGCCAGCGAATCAGCAGACTCGGCAGCGATCAAGACTCGCGGACCGATCAACCCACCGGCCCGGGCCCACCCTTACCTACGGGGCCGGGCCCTGAATACCGCGAAGCGGTGGGCCGACCGGTACCGGGCGGAAGGGGTCGCTGGCATGGCTGACCGGTCCAGCCGTCCGCACTGGGCCCCGAACCGGACCCGCCCTGCGGTGGAGCGCAAGGTGCACCTGCTGCGCTGCTGCAGAGCAGACGGGTTGCCCGCGAGGACGGCTAGTTGTCTTGCGTGCTGGGCGAGGTCATGGGCCCAGTCCGGGTCGAGGTTGCCGACGGTGATGCGGTGGAACGCTTGTCGTGCGGTGTCGGGGTCGCCGGCCAGCGCTGCTGCGGCTCCGATGTTGTAGGCGTGCCAGCAGGGGCGACTCGCCGCGCCTGGTCGTGCGAGAGGCCAGCTGGCGCGCGGTGGCGGTGGGGTCAGGGAACTGGCTGCGCAGCTGCTCGACACGCTGTGCGGCAACACCGGCGACCATGGTGATGTCGCGGGTGAACTGTTCAGCGTTGACGACGTCGAGAAAGTTTGTCCAGCCGGTCTCGCCGATCGGCGGCTGTGTGACGAAGGCGGCGTCGTTGCGCCAGTAGATGCCGTCGCCGTCGTCGAATGACCAGTGGTCGCGTCCGTGCCACAGCCACATCGCGCCGACGTTGAGGTAGGTGCCGTTCGAGCGGGAAGGTTGGAACTCAACGACGATGAGGCACCAGCCTCGATCGTCGAACCAGACGCGTGATGTGCCTCGCCGATGCAGTCCAAGCGGCTGTAGATGCTGCCGTGCTGCCGCTGCGACCAGCCGAGTCGTTGCGGCTCTGTCTGGCATTCGAGGAGTATGGCATCGGTCGCCGAGACGGTAGAGGGGTCATTGTCCGCCTCGCTCGCCGATCGTCGTCTGCCGTGGTGGTTCCGGTGCGCGGGCCTTGAACCGGGCGGTGGCCCTGGTCGTGGATCGAGCGACTTCGGTGATCAGTTGATCGGCGTCGTGAATGCGGAAGGTGGCGTCGGTTCGGTGCCAGGGGTTGGGCAGGCTGCGCAGCAGGATGCCGTCGGCGGTGTTCTGCGCGTGTCTCACCTGACGCTGCTGCCGCCCGCCGGTGGCCGTAGGGTCCGAACATGGAGCCGTCCCGGGTGCAGGTAGGAGCCGTTTGTCACTGGTCGCACGATGACCGCCCGTTGCGCGTCCTGGCCCGCACCAGCGATGTGGCCATGTACGACACGTGGTGGCCGCACCTCGGCGATTGGGGACTGGCCAACCTCGGCGAGGTCAAGAAGCGTCGCGTCAGCTATTACGTTGCCACCGTTTCCGCCTTGGCGGAGAAGGCCACGTATGTCCGCTCGGAGCCGTTGACCGGGGCCGAACGAGCGCTGCACCGGCCGGACCTTCCGTTCACTGTTGCGCAATGCCACGTGCTGTCCTGGCCGGCGGAAGCACTGGAGTCATCCGAGGCGTCAGCGCGAGACTGGCGGTCTGCCGACTGTCCAACGACCGAGACGCTCGAGGCGTCAGAGGTGTACCTGCTCCCGTTCGGCCCGAAGGGCGGCGAACGGGCCGGCGTTCGGGTCAGAGCTGAGAACCGCACCTCGTTCAGCTTCGACGAGCTGGTCTGGAAGGCCTTGGTCATCCAGGCGCCGTTCATACGCGCTGGCGCGTCCGTCCGCGGTGTGGGCATCTACCGATCCGGCTTGAACCGAGGCGTCCCCGCCTACTACCTGTGGGGATCACGGAGTCGCCTGCATGACCGGGTCGCCTTCCGCGCCCACCGCTCAGACACGGAGTGAAACCCGTTCCGCCGGCCACCACCACGTGTTCAGTCCCAGAAGTTGAACAGCACCTCGCCGACGGTGTTCGGCTTCCAGTAGTCGATCTGGTCGTGTTCGGCGGAGTCCAGAGCGCTCAGGTCGAGCGCCGAGAGCGGGGTTCGTAACTGTTCGACCGTGAGGACCTTGGCGTCGGTCAGGTTGGTGACGGCGGCGGCGAGGTCAGGGTGGTCGAGGAACGTGATGGTGGTGTCGCCGCTCGGTCGGGGACGGGCGAACGCGATGAGCGGCAGGATGGTGTGCCGCAGCACCTCGGTGTGCTCCTGGCCGCGGGTGATGCCGATGGTGTGGAAGTTGGGCGTGACGCCGGCAGGAGTGATGCCGGTGACGGTGGCGCCGAGGGTGCGGGCGGCGTGGTGGCAAACGGCGGTGAACGCCGTGAGCTCCACTCGGTCGCCGGGTCGTAGGGTGAAGCCGGTGGCTCCTGGGGACAGCTTCATGGTCGGGCTCCGGCGCTGTGGTGGGTTGCGGACGGCTGAAGCAGGGCGGCCTCCGGGTCGCCCGGAGCGGGGTGCGCGTCATGGTAGGTGACGGAGTGCGCGAGATTCACGGCTTGCCGGATGACATGTACGGACACGTCGTCGAGACCGATGGCGCTGTCGTGCAGTTCATGCTCGGCGGCGGCGAAGCGCCGGAGACGGTCGACAACGTCGATGCGCACATCTACCTTGCCGACGGCGCTCACCGGTACGCCACCTTCCTCACCGTCGACGCGGTGAAGGACGTTCTGCGCAGACACGCCGGCACCGGTGAAGCCGGCGGTGGTCGCTACTTCTGGTGCTCGGATCAGGTGATCGTCCCCGAGCCCGGTGTTGCTGCCATGGTGGCGGCAGTTGACGAGATGATCCGTTCCGGCGACATCGAGGTTGTGTGCAGCCGGATCGAGGTGGCCCGAGGGTAGGTGAGCCACCTCGACCCCTGGCGTCGGACGGTTCGCGGTCGAGCCCGTTCGACCGGCGTATCGGGTTGGATGGGGCTTATGGAGGTCAACAGGGACGGGCGGAGCTGGCGGATCGGCACGGCCGGCGACGTCGCCTGGCTCGCCGGCCGGACCACGCAGGGCCGGTCGATCACCGCGGCGATCCCGCCGGTGTTCGAGGCCTACGCCACCTGCTACGCGCCGGACGGTGTCAGCATCAAAGCCCATGAGCGCGCCCTGGTCGACGAGCTCACCGGGCACACCCCGGACCAGCCGTGGTGGCTGGGCTATCTCGACACCGGCGCACACGACATCGTCTTCCCCGGCGCTCCGGCGCTGTCCCTCTACTGGGACTGGCCCTATCTGCTGGTCGAAGCCGGACCCGAACAGGCCCTGACCTGGCGGACCGGCCACATGCGCGGCGAGGGGTCACTACCTGATCTGTTCTTTCCGGCGGATCACTCGTGGCTCGTCTCCGCCCTCTGGGACGACACCTGGACCGACATCGGCGGCGGGGCCGCGCTGATCGCCGCCCTGCACCGCAATCCGCTGGTCAACGCCCGTCCGGTCGGGCTCGACGAGGACGCCCTCCCGCCCGGGCTCACCCGCGACTGATCCTCGGGCAGCGCCGCTGACTGAGGTCTCAGCGTTCCCGGCTCTCGGCGAAGACCTGGGCCGCGACCTGGTAGCCGTCGAACGCGCGGGCCACCCCCGCGTACACCGCGACCTGGAGGAACAGCTCGGCGATCTCCTCCCGGGTGGCGCCGGCGTTGAGGGCGATGCGGAGCTGGCCGCGGAGCGGCTCCAGGACCCCCAGCGTCGCCGCGATGGCCACCGACACCAGGGCCCGCGTCCGCGTGTCCAGGTGCTCGGTGCGCGGCCAGACATCGCCGAAGGCGTGGATGGTCGCGATCCGCTTGAAGTCCGCGCCGTTGGCCGGCTCGCCCGGGGCGGCGCCGAGAAAGCGCTCCAGGCGGAAGCCCAGCAGACGCTCGGCCTCGTCCAGCGCGGCGGCGTACGCCGGGTCGGTCGCCGTGGGTGCCGGACCGTCCGTTGTCATGCCGCCCAGTCTCCCATCTGACGGGGCAAAAGCGGACGATACCGGTCGGTTCGGGTTAGCGGTGCGCCGCCGTGCCCTCGAGATGGCGGGACAGGACCAGCGCTGAGGTGACCGCCAGGTCGCGGTCGAGGATCTCGTCCCGGGGGACGAACACCACGGCGCGTCCCTCGCCGAGCACCACGTCCTCCTGCCGGGCCGTGGTGGTGCCGCGGAAGACGTGGACCGTCACGGTGTGCGGAAAGCCCTCCTCGTATGGACGGGGACCACTCCAGGCCGGGTGGAGCTCACCCGCTGTCAGGCCGGTCTCCTCCCGCAGCTCACGGCGGGCGGCCTCCTCGGGGGTCTCACCGGGCTCGAGGTGGCCGCCGGGCAGGCTCCACTGGTTGGGCGAGGCGGTCGTGTTCTCGTCGCGGTGCTGCAGGAGCACCGCGCGCGAGGGATCGACGAGCAGCACGAGTGCGACCTCATACGTGGCCATCGCGAGATCATGCCATGCCGGGCGCGCGTGAAAGGGCCCTGCGTGCGTTGACGGTCAGCGCCCGAGCAGGGCCAGCTGGTGCCGGACGGCGGTGGTGATTCGGTGCCGGTCCCCGGTGGCGAGGAGGTCGAGCAGTGCGCCGCGGAGCACCGCCAGTGCCAGGGTGCGGCGGGCGGTGCCCTCCTCGCTGTCTCTCTCGGACGGTGGTTGGCACGTGGCCAGGACAGCGAGCCAGTCGTCCACGGTCGCCCGGGCGAATCCGGCCCACGCGCCGTCGGGCTCGACGAGGGAGCGGCCGTACGCCTCGACCCAGAGCCGCAGCAGCGGCCGGTGCTCGTCGGCGGCGAGCCACGCCCAGACCTGGTCGGCGGCCGGGGTCAGGCCGATGGGCGCCTCCTGGCCGGTCTGTCCGAGGCGGTCCAGGGCTGCCAGCTCGTCGGTGCGGGCCCGCGTCAGCAGCGCCCGCACCAGGCCGTCCTTGTTGCCGAACAGGAACATCAGCACTCGGGGACTGGAGCCGATGGCCGTGGCCAGCGGGCGCAGTGACAGGTCGGCGAGGCCGTGTTCGAGCACGTACCGGTAGGCGGCCTCCAGCAGCTCGATCTGTCGGGCCGACGGGGTGGTCGGGGCCTGGGGCATGGGGGTAGCGTACCGCTACTGAAACAGTTGTGTCAGTGGCGTGCGCTGACACCCGGCCGTCCGGGAGGGCAACTATGACCCAGCAGGACCGACAGCCGCGAGTCGTGGTGCGCCGGGCCGACCGTCCCGGCGATCTGGGCTGGGTGGTGATGGCCCACGGTGAGGTCTACGACCGGCAGTTCGGCTGGGACACCGACTTCGAGGCGTTGGTGGCGAGGATCGTGGCCGACTACGCCGCCGATCACGACCCGGCTGCGGAGGCGGCCTGGATCGCCGAGGTGGACGGCGACCGCGCGGGGTGCGTCTTCTGCGTCGCCGGCGACGCACCCGGGGTGGCCAAGCTGCGGATCCTGCTCGTCACCCCGGCCGGGCGTGGCCTCGGCGTGGGCACCCGGTTGGTCGAGACCTGCCTCGCCTTCGCTCGCGTCGCCGGCTACCGGCAGGTCACGTTGTGGACCAACGACGTGCTGGTGTCCGCCCGCAGGATCTACCAGGCCTTCGGGTTCGTCCTCACCGAGGAGGAGTCGCACCACAGCTTCGGCCACGACCTGATCGGCCAGAACTGGACCCTCGACCTGCGCCAGGGCGCATTCTCGGTGGAGTCCGACCGCCCGAGCCGCTAGCCTCGCGCGAATGCCGGTACGACCCCATCCCGAGGCCCCCGCCGACTCGCTGCTCGTCGCCGACGACGGTACGGCACTCGCCCGCCTGCGCCTGCGTGACGACGCCGGGAAGCGGGTGGCGGCCGATCTCCGGCCGCTGCCCGGGGCGTCCCGGGCCGACCTCGCCGAGCAGGTGCGCCGTGATCTCGCCGGATTCCGGCTGGAGACGTCCGACGACGGGGTGGTGGACGCGCTGGTGGCCGGCGGTCTCACCCGGCACCGGGCCGCGACCGACCTGCGTCACGATCTGGCCGAGGTGCCGCCGCCGGTGGCCCTGCCACCCGGTTGGTCGCTGGGCAGTCCGGGCTGGGATGACGAGCTGGCCGAAGGGTTGGCGGCGGCGTACGGGCCGGGCCACCCGGACGGGCCGTGGACGCCGAGCGACACCGAGGAGGTGCGCGGGATGTTCGACACCGGTGAGCCGGTGCCGCCGCTGCGGGCGGCCTCCGCTCGACTGGTCGATCCGGACGGGCGCAGCGCCGGTCATGTGCTCTGCGCCGGACCGGTGCCGTGGACCGAGGACGTCTGCGCCTGGGTGTTGAACCTGGCCGTGGCGCCGCGCGCCCAGGGCCGCAGCTTCGGGCGGGCGCTGCTCACCCACGCGCTGCGGGGCGCCCGCGAGGCCGGACTGCCGGCGGTCGGCCTGTCGGTGGCCGACGGCAACCCGGCCCGCCGGATGTACGACGCCGCCGGGTTCCGCCCGTACGCCCGGGCGCTGTCGGTGCTGCTGCCGGCGCCGGCCGATCCGCCGGTCCCGCTGTCGGCCGGTGGGACGGTGTGAGCGGCCCGGCCGACCGGGCCGGGGCGGCCCTCGCAGGGTGACGGCCGGCGGGGTCCTTGCGGGCCGCGGCACGGTAGGCGAACGCGCCGGCGTGGTGGCCCTCGCTGCTCGGGTCAGCTGTCGGCGGCGCGGACCGTGCGGAGCAGGAAGCCGGCCAGGACGAGGTCCTGGCCGCCCGTCTCCGCGGCCACGTCGATGTCCTCGATCCGCGTGTCGACCCACTGCGGCTCGGTGAAGGCCGCGCGCAGGAACTCCTCGGTCACACCCCAACCATGGCCTGCCTCTGACGACACGGCCAGGACGAAGACGGTCGCGGCGGGCGCGGCGAGGTCCGGGAGGAGTCGCAGGTAGTGGTCCACCTCGCCGCCGCCGTGCCGGTGGAGGCTGTGCAGCAGACCGGAGTCGAACACCGAGTCGAACGGCGCCGACGGCAACGACAGGCCGGTGGCGTCCTGGACCTCGAAGTGGACCGTCACGCCCTCGGCGGCGGCCTTGGCGTGGGCCATGCCGATCGCCACGCGGGAGATGTCGACGGCGGTCACCTGGTAGCCGCGGCGGGCGAGCGCGATCGCGAGGTCACCCGTGCCGCAGCCGACGTCGAGCACCTTCGGGCCGTGCACCCCGTCGTCGAGGACCTCGGCGAGCGCCGGCTGGGGACCGCCGATGACCCAGGGCGGCCCGCCCGAGTCGACGGTGTCGCGGTAGAGCACGTCGTACTCGTTGTCGTCGGGCTTCTCGCCGGCGACTTCGGCGTGGGGTGCGGCCACTGCGAATTCCCCCTCGACGGCCGGCCGGTCGGGCTGCCGGGACTACGCGGGTAGGAGGCGATCGTACGTCGCGGATGGCGCTGCCGGGGCCTCGGCGAACCCGTCGGGGCGACCGGAGCTCTGGCCGAATTGGAGGATATGAGGCTTTTGCAGCGATTAGGCTCGGCCTGCCAATCCGATCAGCGACCCCAGGAGTCCGCCGATGTCGCACCATCTCGACACGCCGCTCGCCGCCCAGACCGGCCAGCTCTACCTCGACGACCTGTACGTCTTCGACGGCGAACGCGGCACCGTGTTCATCATGGACGTGAACAGCTCGGTGACGAAGGCGGACATCAAGCCCGGCTTCCACCACGAGGCCCGGTACGAGTTCAAGATCCACGTCAACGGTTCGGAGCTGGAGGAGCTGACCTACCGGGTGGCCTTCGGCGAGTTCGACGACCAGGGCGGACAGGACCTCACCGTGCACGCGCTCACCGGCGCCGAGGCCCGCGACGACGGCGCGACCGGCACCCTGCTCGCCCAGGGACGCACCGGCACGGAGGTGACCGGCGAGCACGTGCGGGCCTGGGCCGGGCGGATCACTGATCCCTTCTACATCGACCTGGACCAGCTCGCGACCGTCAACGACGCCTTCAAGAACGGCGCCCGGCTGGATCGCGCCGCCTGGCGCCCGGAGAACGCGAAGAACAGCTTCGCCGGCACCACCGTCGACTCGATCGTGCTGGAGGTCTCCGGCGACGAGTCGATGCTGGGCCAGGGCACCCGGATCGGCGTCTGGGCCGCGACCAAGCTGGCCACCGACGCCGGTGGCTGGCGGCAGATCAACCGCGCCGGCCACCCGATGATGTGGCCGGTCTTCTGGCCCACCGACACCGACTTTTCCAACCCCGCCAACACCCGCCACCCCTGTGAGGACCTGCGCGCCGACGGCGAGGAGATCGCGACGGCCGTCGCGCGGGTCGTCGCGGCGAACGGCACCGCGCCCGACCCGCAGGCGTACGGCCGGCAGGTGGCCCGCGACCTCTATCCGGACGTGCTGTCCTACCAGGTCGGCACGCCGGCGAACTACGGCTTCGCCACCCGCAACGGCCGCACCATGGCCGACAACGCACCCGAGGTGATGTTCTCCCTCGTGCTCAACACCGGTATGACCTCCGGACTCAGCCCCGACGTGACCCGGGACGCCCGCGCGGCCAGCTTCCCGTACGTGGTGCCCATCGCGAGGTGACCGGGGACGGTGGACCCGCCACGCCCCGGCCGACGGTGCTGCGCCTGTTGGTGGTGCTGGCCGTCGCGTCGGGCGTGCTGGACGTGGTCTGCGTGACCCGGCTCGGTGGCTTCTTCGCCAGCGTGATCACCGGCAACCTGGTGCAGGTCGGCCGGGCCGTCGCCGCCGGGCAGGTGCGCGCCGTCGTCGGGGGAGCGGTCGCGGTGGGCGGGTACGCGGCCGGCGTGGCCGGCGGCAGCCTGGCGTTGCGCGCCGCCGCGTCGGGCTGGCGCCGGCGTACGGCGGTGCTGGCGGCGGTCGAGGTGGCGCTCCTGGTCGTGGTGGCCGTGGGCTGGCTGGCCACCGACGCACGCCCCGGGTACCCGGCCGGTCTGGTCCTCCTGGGCGTCGCGGCGGCGGCCAGCGGCACGCAGACCGCGCTCACTCTCCACGCCGGGGTGCCGGGCGCGTCGACCACGTATCTCACCGGTTCGTTGACCGACGTGGTGCGGCGCGGGCTGCTGGACCCGCACCGGTTGGCCGCCACCGGCGGCGGGCTCGCCCGGTTGGGCGGCCTGCTCGCCGGCGCGGCGCTCGGTGGCCTGCTGCTGCGGGTGGCACCCGTCTGGGCCCCGGTGCCCGCCGCGCTGCTGGTGGTGGCCGTGGTGATCGGGGTGCTCGGCGCCGCCGGTCCCGATCCACGGCGGTAGCGCGGGGACCGAGCGCGCCGACCGCTCGGGCCCGCTGGCCGGCCTCGGTGATGAGGTATCGATGAGGCGGCTGCTGAAGATCGTCGCAGCGGCCACGGTGCTCGTTCGTCCTCGTCCGGCTTGGTGCTCATCGCGCTGGCCAGCGTCCTCCAGCCCACATGCTCGGGAAGGAACGGGCGTCGATTGACGGTCTTGACACCGGCTGCCAACCTGATCGCGATGGGCGGATTGCCCCGATGACCAGCGAGGGAGCGTGCACCATGGCCACACCGCACACCAGACCGTCGGTGGGGTTCGGACCGCGGCGGGTTCTGCCGATCACGGGGGCCGTCCTGGCCGGCGCGGTCGTGCTCATCGTGGCCCTCACCGTTGTCATCGGCGGCTTCGACAAGACAGCCGGCGGCGAGGTCGGGGTGGTACGCAACGGCGGCTGGTTGGACAACAACCGGGTGCGTCAGGTGATCCCGCCGGCCTCCGGTCTCACCTGGACAGGCATGTACTCCACCACCCACCGCTACCCCGCACAGCAGCGCTTCTACACGATCACGTCCGACACCAAGCGCGGCGACCGGACCGGCGTCGACGTGGTGAACACACCGTCGAGCGACGGGGTGGAAATGGGTATCGAGGGCACCATCTACTTCACCCTCAACCTCGACCCCGACACCCTGAAGGCGTTCGACACGAAGTTCGGCACCCGGCAGTTCCGTGGCGTCGACGGCCAGCTGCGCTACGCCTACGACGGAGACGAGGGCTGGAGCACCTTCCTCGACGCGATCGTCCGCCCCGTGATCGACAACGACCTGCGCATCCAGATCAACAGCTTCCGTTGCGCGGAGCTGGTCTCCAGTTGCGCGCTGGTCCAGAACGGCGCGCAGCGCACCGGAACACCCGCACCCGCCAATCCGGACACCGGAGGTCAGACCAACAACACGAACATCGCCAAGGTGCAGGAAGCCGTGAACAGCAGCCTCCCCAAGGACCTGGCCGAGATGCTGGGCGGGAACTTCTTCGAGGGCATCAAGTTCAACCTGGCCCGAGTCACCCTGCCGCAGACGGTGCAGGACGCGGTGAACAAAGCCCAGGCGGCGTACGCGCAGGTCAGCGAGGCCCAGGCGCGGGTGGCGCAGGCCAAAGCGGAAGCGGAGGCCAACAAGACCCGACAGCAGGGGTACGACGCCTGCTCCGCGTGCGCCCAGATCGACATCATCAAGGCTCTACCCCCAGGAGTGACGACGTACGCTCCCGGGGCCGGCGCCACCGTACCCCTCAAGTAAGGCGGAGGTCGCTGTGCGGGCCCTCGCCCTGCTGCTCGCCGTCGGCGTCACGTTGGTCGTCGCCGTCAGCTGCTACCTCCTGCTGGCGGCCCTCGCCGGGCGGCGCAGCCGACGGGCGACCCGCGCGGCACGCTGGCAGATCCTGCACTACGGGCGGAATGGGCAGACGGTGGTCGCGGTCGGGCTCGTACCGCCGGATGGACGGGTGCTCGACGAGCACGTGGTCGATCGCATCGCCGACGATGACCCGGAATGGAACGACCGGTTTCTACGGGCGCGCGAGAGCGCGGAGGAGCGGGCGTACCACCTCAACGGCGGTGGCACCCACCTCCCCGGCTAGCCGCCACCGGCCGTACGATGCGGGCCATGGCCCGCTCCGGTTCGATCGAGCCGCCCGCCGCGCCGCTCACCGACGGCGCGGTCAGCCTGCGGCTGCGCCGGGCGTCCGACCTCGACGCCATCGCTGCGGCCAGCCACGACCCGGAGGCCCGTCGCTGGCTGGACGACGAGCCGATGGACGCCGAGGCCCGGCGGACCAGCCTGGCCCGCGCCGCCGAGGCGTGGGACAGCGGGCGGGCCGCACCGCTGGTGATCGCGGACGCGGCGACCGACGAGCCCGTGGGGATGATCAACCTGCAGTTCCGGGACGACGCGGTGGCCACCGTCGCGTACGGCGTGTTCCCGCGGCAGCGGGGCCGCGGCGTCGCGCCGCGCGCGGTCCGGCTGCTGGTCCACTGGGCGCGGACCGAGCGACTCGTCCGGCAGGTGATCCTCGAGGCGGACGAGGCGAACGTTGCCTCGATCAGGGTCGCCGAGAAGTGCGGCTTCCGGCGGATCGGCTCCCGCACCGAGCCGGGCGGGGACGGCGGCGTGCGTACCGTGGCCGTCTTCGGCCTCGACGGCTGATCCTTCAGCGGGCGGCGCGGCGGCCTACGGCGCGCAGCATGCGCCCGACCAGCACGCGGTGGCCGCCGGAGCCGATCACCAGCAGGTGGTAGAGCCGGCCGGGCAGCCCGGGGAACGCCGCGTCCGTGCGGGCGCTGAGCAGGGTGCCGCCGGGCTGCGGCGTCAGAGTGAAGACCAGCGCGTACCGGGAGAACCGGTGCCGGCCGGTGAGGCGCAGCCGCCGTCCGGGCACCGCCTCGGCCACCGCGAAGCCGGGCAGAGCGGCGCCCGGCTCGAAGAGCGTGCCGCGGGCGCGCCGCGGCTCGGTGCCGAGCAGCCGGGCGAGGGCGGCGCTGCCGGGGCCGGCGCCGGGCACCAGCCCGGCGAGGGCCTGCCACACGGCGCCGGCGGGAGCCGGCACGAGGACCTGGTGTTCGTCGAGGAACGGCAGGTCGTCCCAGGGTTCCGTGGTCATGCGATCGCCCCCTCAAACACGTTCAGCATGCGACGAGGGGAACGCGGCGGGGATCCCCCGCGCCGGGGAGGTGCTCCCACCGGTGGGGGGAGGTGGCCACCCTGGCCGCCGCCGCACCGGGCCGGATCGCCCGGTGAGCCGCGCTCACCCCGGCAGCGCCTCCGCCCGCGCCGGCCCGGGAGCGGCCGAGCCCTCCGGGCGGACCGTGGGCAGCAGCCGGTCCAGCCAGCGGGGCAGCCACCAGTTGTACCGGCCGAGCAGCTCCATCGACGCCGGCAGCAGCACCAGCCGCACCACGGTGGCGTCCACCAGGACCGCCACGGCCAGCCCCAGTCCGAGCTGCTTGACGCCGAGGTCGGCGCCGAGCATCACGGACAGGAACACCGCGACCATGATGGCCGCGGCCGCGCTGACCACCCGGGCGCTGCCGGCCAGCCCGTCCCGCACCGCCCGCCGGGTGTCGCCGGTGACCTCGTACGCCTCGCGGATGCGGGAGACCAGGAAGACCTCGTAGTCCATGGAGAGTCCGAACAGGATCGGGAACATGATCAGCGGCACCCAGGCGGTCACCGGCATGGTGGTGGGGAAGTTCAGGGCGTGGCCGGCCCAGCCCCACTGCACGACGGCGACCAGCACGCCGTAGGCGGCGCCGATGGAGAGCAGGTTCAGCAGGCCGGCCTTCACCGCCAGCAGCGGGGATCGGAAGATCACCATCAGCAGGAGCAGGGAGAGCCCGACCACCACCACGATCACCGTGGGCAGCCGGTCGGCGGTCAGCTCCGCGAAGTCGATGCTCGCGGCGGCCGCCCCACCGACCGCCACCGGCTGCCCGGCGGTGGCCCGGCGCAGCCGGTGCACCAGCTCGACGGTGGCCGGGTCCTGCGTACCCGTGGTGGGCCGCACCGCGAGCACGGCGACCGCGCCGTCGGTGCTGCGCCGCGCCGGGCTGACCGCCGCCACCCCGGGCTGCGCGGCGACCAGCGCGGCTACCCGACCCGGGTCACCCTCGGGCAGCCGGACCACCACCGACAGGGTCGCGTCGACGCCCGCGCCGAACCCCTCGGCGAGCAGCCGGTGCGCCTGGTAGGCGCTGGTGTCCCGGGGTTGCGTGCTGGCGTCCGGAGTGCTCAGCCGCAGCCCGGCCACCGGTGCGGCCAGGGCCAGCAGGCCCACCCCGGCGAGCAGCACCGCGGCGACCGGGCGGCGGGCCACCGCGTCGGCCCAGCGCGCCGACCAGGGCAGCGCCGCCGGGCGGCGGCGGTGCACCGAGAGCCGGTCGATCCGCGCCCCGATCAGGCCGAGCAGCGCCGGCAGCAGGGTCACCGCGGCGGCCATGGTGGCGGCGACGGTCACCGCCGCGCCGACCGCCAGGCCGCGCAGGAAACCCAGCCCGGTGAGGAACAGCCCGCACAGGCCGACCACCACCGTGCCGCCGGCGAACAGCACGGACCGCCCGGCCGTCGCGGTGGCGGCCACCACCGCGTCGCCGGGGGTACGCCCGGAGGCCAGGCCCTCCCGGTAGCGGGTGACGATGAACAGCGCGTAGTCGATCCCGACGCCCAGCCCGATCATGGTGGCAAGCACCGGGGCGAACCCCGGCGTGGGAAGCAGTTGCTGGGTCAGGGCCATGGTGGACAGCCCGACCGCGATGCCGAAGACGGCGGTGACGATCGGCAGCGCCATGGCCAGCACCGAGCCGAACGCGAGTAGCAGGATGACCGCGGCGGCGGCGAGCCCGACGGCGTCGGCGGCGCCCCCGCCGGGCGTCTCGACCGCGTCCACGGCCTTGCCGGAGAGGGCGAAGGTGACCCCGTCGCCGTCCGCGTCGCGTACCCGCTCCAGCAGCGCGGCGGTCTCCGCGGCCGGCACCTCGGCGCTCGGCGTGGTCAGGGTGGCCACCGCGTACGCGGTGCGTCGGTCGGCCGACACCTGGTCGGCGGCGTCGTACGGGGACTGGACGGCGGCCACGTGCCCGGCCCCGGCGAGCGTGGCGAGCACGTCGGTGACCCGCCGCCGGACGGCCGGGTCGTCGACGCCGGCGTCGGCCCGGACCGCGAGGGTCACGGTGTCCGCCGCGACGGCCGGGAAGTGCTCCCGCACCAGTCGCTGGGCGGTGCCGGACGGGGTGGCGGTGGAACTGAAGTCGTCGCTGGTGGGACCGCCGTACCGGACGCCGAGCAGCACCGCGAGAACGGTGAGCGCGACCCAGGCGAGCAGCACCGCCAGGCGGCGGCGGTGGCAGAGGGCGGCGAGCCGGGAGAGCCAGGAGGTGTCCATGCCGCCGATCGTCGCCGCGTTCCGGCCCGGGGTCGTCCCACCGGCGTAGACACCTGCCCGGCCCGGGTACTACCGGCCGCTACTCCCCGGGGAGTACGCGTCGGGGCTGGCCAGGCCGCTGCGGTAGGCGAAGACCACCAGCTGCGCCCGGTCCCGGGCACCGACCTTGACCATGGCCCGGGAGACGTGGGTCTTGGCGGTCAGCGGGCTGACCACCAGCCGCGCGGCGATCTCCTCGTTGCTCAGCCCGTCCGCGACCAGGCGCACCACCTCCCGCTCCCGGGCGGTGAGCGCGGCCAGCTCCGGCGGTTCGGCCCGGGGCCTCGCGGTCCGCCGCGCGTCGACCGAGCGCCGGATGACCGCGCGGGTCACGGCGGGGGAGAGCAGCGCGTCGCCCCGGGCGACGATGCGTACCGCCTGGATGAGCTCCTCCGGCTCGGCGTCCTTGACCAGGAAGCCGCTGGCCCCGGAGCGGAGCGCCGCGAAGACGTCCTCCTCCTCGACGAAGGTGGTCAGCACCACCACCCGGACGGCGGCCAGGTCGGGGTCGTCGGTGATCCGGCGGGTGGCGGTCACCCCGTCCACCTCGGGCATCCGCAGGTCCATCAGCACGATGTCGGGGCGCAGCTCCCGCGCGAGGGCCACGGCTTGGCCTCCGTTGGCGGCCTCGCCGACCACGTCGACGTCATCCACCCCGTCCAGCAGGGACCGCAGCCCGGCGCGGATCAGCCCCTGGTCGTCGGCGAGCAGCACCCGGATCACGTCGCCTCCCGTGGCAGCCTGGCCCGTACCGTGAAACCCCCGCGCGGGCCGGGACCGGCGTCGCAGCGACCGCCCAGCGCGGCTGCCCGCTCCCGCATCCCCGTCAGGCCGCGCCCGCCCCCGGGCCCGGGACCGTCGCCGCCCGGGCCGGTGCCGTCATCGCTGACCTCGATGTCGACCCAGCCGGGCGCGGCCCGCAGGGTCACCTCGGCGCGGGCCCGCGGTCCGGCGTGCCGGAGCACGTTGGTCAGCGACTCCTGCACCACCCGGTAGGCGGCGTGGTCCACCGGCCCGGGCAGCGGGCGCTCGTCCCGGTCGTCGCGCAGCTCGACGGTCAGCCCGGCGGCGCGAACCGCGGCCAGCAGCTCGGGCAGCCGGTGCAGCCCGCCGTCCCGCGCGGGGCCCGGCTCGGCGTCGTCGGCGCGCAACACCTCCAGCGTGGCCCGCAGCTCGGCCAGGGCCGCCTTGCCGGTGCCGCGGATCGCGGTCAGCGCGGTCCGCACCTGCTCGGGCTCCCGGTCGAGCTGGCGCAGCGCGGCGGCGGACTGCACGGTGATGGTGGCCAAGGCGTGCCCGACGGTGTCGTGCACCTCACGGGCGATCCGCAGGCGCTCCTCACCGACCCGGCGGCGGGCCTCCTGGTCGCGTTCCCGGTCGGCGGCGGCGAGCCGCAGCCGGACCTCCTCGGCGTAGGCGCGGCGGCTGCGCACCAGCGCGCCCAGCAGCAGCGCGACCGCGACCACCGCCACCTGCGGGAGGAACACCACGAGGGTGTCCAGCGGCGGCAGGCCCCGGCGGATGCTCACGTCGGACCCGGCGGCGAGGAAGAACACCGGCACCGGCAGGGCCCGCCACGCGTGCCCGGCGAGCGCCGCGTCGTACAGCGGCACCGCGAGGACCAGGGCGGGCGGGAAGCCGGGATAGCCGAGCGCGTAGAACGCCAGCAGCGCCGCCGCGACCAGGTAGAGCGCGACCGTGGGGCGGCGGCGGCGCAGCAGCAGCGGCGCCGCCATGCCCACCCCGAGCAGGTACGCGAACCAGTCGCGCGGCGTCGCGCCGGTCTCCCGGCCGGTGACGATCGCCAGCTCGCTCACGGCCAGCGCGGCGAGCACGACGGCGGCGTCCACCGTCCACCGCCGGATGCTGGTCACCGGCACACCGTATGTGACCGGCGGGCCGACCGTCTGCACCCTTCGGCGGGCGGCGGGGCTTCACCGCTTGCGGGCGTCGAGGAGTTCGTTGAGGTGCAGGGCGGTGGTGATCAGGGCCAGGTGACTGAACGCCTGGGGGAAGTTGCCGATCTGTTCGCCGGTGAGGGCGATCTCCTCGGCGTAGAGGCGCAGGTTGCTGCTGAAGGTGAACATCTTCTCGAAGGTGAGCCGGGCGTCTTCCAGCCGGCCGGCGCCGGCCAGGGCGGAGACGTACCAGAAGGTGCACATGTTGAAGGTGCCCTCGTCGCCGGGCAGGCCGTCGGGCGCGGCGGCCGGGTCGTACCGGTGGACGAGGCTGTCGGAGACCAGGTCCTCCTCGATCGCCTCCAGGGTGGAGCGCCACAGCGGGTCGGTGGGGGTGACGAAGCCGACCGCCGGCATGATGAGCAGCGAGGCGTCGAGGACCGGTTCGCCGAAGCTCTGCACGAAGGAGCGGCGGCCCAGGTGGTAGCCGCGCTCCATGATCTGGTTGTAGATCGTGTCGCGCTGGCGGACCCAGCGGTTGACGTCCCCCGGCCGGCCGTGCCGGTTGGCCAGCCGGATCGCCCGGTCGAAGGCGACCCAGGACATCAGCCGGCCGTAGGTGTAGTTGCGGGGGTGGTGGCGGCTCTCCCAGATGCCCGCGTCGGGCTGGTCCCAGTTGTGGCAGAGCCAGTCGACGAGCCGTACGGTGCTGCGCCACACCTGGTGCGACGGGCGGATGCCCTGCTCGTCGGCGAGGTGCATCGCGTACAGGGTCTCGCCGTGGATGTCCAGTTGCAACTGGTCGGCCGCGCCGTTGCCGATCCGGACCGGCCCCGAGCCGCGGTAGCCCTCGAAGTGGTCGAGGACCTCCTCGTGCAGGTCGGACGAACCGTCCACCCGGTACATGATCTTCAGCGGGGCGGCGTTGTCGCCGGCCTCGCGGACCCGCTCGTCGAGCCAGTCGACGTACCGGCTGGCCTCGTCGGTGAAGCCGAGGCCCAGCAGGGCGTGCACCGAGAAGGACGTGTCCCGGATCCAGGTGTAGCGGTAGTCCCAGTTGCGGGTGCCGCCGATCTGTTCCGGCAGCGCGGCGGTCGGCGCGGCGATCATCGCGCCGGTGGGGGCGTACGTCATCAGTTTGAGGGTGATCGCGGACCGTTCCACCATCTCCCGCCAGCGCCCGCCGTACGTGGAGCGTTCGAGCCAGCGGCGCCAGAACTCGATGTTCCGCTCGAACATCGCCGCCACCTCCTCCGCCGGCACGATCCGCGGCGGCCGGACGGACGCGGTCTCCAGGATGACGCCACCGGTCTCGCCCTCCTGCAGGGTGACCCGGCCGACCAGGTCGTGCCCGTCGTTGTCAACGTCCCGCTCGCGCAGCAGCCGCGGGACCGGGCGGACCGGATTGAGCGTCAGGCTCAGCGTCGGGCTGCGGAAGACGTAGCCCTCGGGGTGGACCTCCAGGTCGTGGCCGTCCCGGCCGTAGTTGAACCGGGGCCGGCACTCCAGCTTGAAGCGCATGCTGCCGCGGATCATGCGGACCATCCGCACCAGCCGGTGCTGGTCGGTGGGCCGCTCACCGGCGACCGGCATGTAATCGATGATCTCCGCGACGCCGTCGGCGCTGATGAAGCGGGTGATCAGGATCGGCGTGTCGGGCTGGTAGAGCTGCTTGGTCACGTACCGGACGTCGTCCGGGGCGATCCGGAAGTAGCCGCCCTTGGCCTGGTCCAGGAGGGCGGCGAAGACGCTGGGTGAGTCGAAGCGCGGCGCACAGAACCAGTCGATGGAGCCGTCGCAGGTCACCAGGGCGGCCGTCTGAAGATCGCCGATGAGCCCGTGGTCCTCGATGGCGGGGTACTTCTCCACGCCAGCCTCCCCACGTCACCTGCCCTCGATCGGACGGTAGACGGGCGGTGCAGGCGCGGGGCGGTCACCGGGCGGCGGTCACC
This sequence comes from Micromonospora sp. NPDC051924, assembly GCF_055586005.1. Classification (NCBI taxonomy): domain Bacteria; kingdom Bacillati; phylum Actinomycetota; class Actinomycetes; order Micromonosporales; family Micromonosporaceae; genus Micromonospora; species Micromonospora sp. NPDC051924. The sequence goes on along the minus strand of NZ_JBVJJA010000038.1, from coordinate 9,373 downwards.
CGCCCGGGTGGCTCCTGGCGGAAACTCGGCGGCAGCGCCGGCCGCCCGTCGCGTACGGTCGCGGCCGTGACCGGTGAACCCTTCGCCCTCGGCCGGTCGGGCGGACCGACGTGGACGGTCCACCCGCCGCAGGACTGCTACGGCGACGGCGACTTCTGGGCCTCCGCGATGGAACTCGACGACGACGGCATGCGGGCGGAGACCGTCGCCCACGTGTACGTGTCCTGGGACGGCCCGGAGCGGGGCCTGGCCGCGTACCTGGGGTTGCTCGCCGACGACTGGGCCGGCTGGTCCGGCGTCCGGCGGTGGACCTCGTACCAGGAGGAGCTGGCCCTGGACGCCCGGCACGACGGACGGGCGTACGTCCAGCTCGGGGTGACCCTGCGGCAGCCCGGCTACGACCCGGCCGACACCGCCTGGACCGCCCGCAGCGTGTTCGCTCTGGAGGCGGGGGAGGAGCTGAGCCGGTTCGTCGCGGAGCTCACCCGGCTCGTCACGCCGCCCCGGTGAGCGGGCCGGCGTCGACCTCGATGACGTCGGCCGGGGTCCGGCGCGGCGCGGGCGGCAGCTCGTCGCCCGGCCCCCAACCCACCCGGACCACCAGGTAGGGCTCGCCCACCCCGGCGAGCAGGTCACGCATCATCCGCCGCGGCCAGGCCAGCTCGATGGCGTCGCTGAGCGGCGCGGTGGCCAGCCCCTCGGCCGTGGCGGTGAGCAGCAGCGCGGACAGCGCCTCGCCGCCGCGCAGCCAGGCCGCCGGGTCGTCCCGCTCGCCGAACAGGATCACGTACGCGGCGCCCCGGTCGAAGTCCGTCCCGGCGCTGAGCCCGGCCGCGCCGCCGGGCGCGTAGTCACGCAGCGGCACCCGGCGGGGCGCGGGCCGCACGGCGGTGGCGGTGGGCACGCCGTCGCCGCTGTCCGCCGGCCGGTTGGTCCACCGGCGCAGCTCCTCCCGGTACGCCGGGTCGGCCAGCTCGGCGTCGGCGGCGCGGGCGGTGGAGACGGCCAGCATCGGCATCTGGTCGAGCCGGACCACGTGCAGGTACGCGTCCTCCGCCTCGACCGCGGCGCGCAGCCCGTCCAGCAGCGGTGCCGGCACCGGCCGGTCGCCGTACGCGCGCCGGTCGGTGCGGCGGCGGGGGATGGCGTCCACCAGCCGGCCGGCGGCGACGTCCAGGTCGGCCGGGCCGGTGGTACGTAGCCGGGCCAGCAGCCCCGGGTCACCCGGGTCGGGGAACCGGTCGACGGTCACGCCCCAGCCGGCCGCGGCCAGCGACACCCGGGCGTGGTGCAGGGCCGCGCCGCAGCTCAGGGTCAGCAGCCGCCCGTCCGGGTCGGTGGTGGTGAGCTGCCGCTGCGGGTCGGCCCGCAGTTCCAGCGCCTCCGCGGTGACCCGCCAGCGCCAGGGCTGGGTGTTGAACACCGACGGCGCGTGCAGGGACTGCCGGGCGGCGACCTCCAGCACCCGTACCGCGGGGGTCTGCTCCGTCCGGGTCGATGGCTGGGTCATGGTGGCGCCTCCTCGTTGCTCGTCCCCTTCCGACCCTGCCGGCCGGGCGCGGCGGCGCACAGGGCCGGAGGACCCGGGGCGGCGGGGCCGCTGGGCCCGGCGGGCAGGAAGGGGTCCTTCCTCACGCCACCTGGGGTGGGGCCGGGGGGACGGCGAGGGCCAGGGTGAGGGCGAGGACGGTGGCCGGGTCGTGCAGCCGGTCCCCGTACAGCTCGCGCAGCTTGCCCATCCGGTAGCGGACCGTCTGCGGGTGCACGAACAGGTCGGCGGCCACGTCCTCGCGGCGGCCCTGGTGCAGCAGCCAGGACCGCAGCGTTTCGGCGAGGCGGTGGGCGGTGGCCGGGGGGAGCGCCGCGAGCGGACGCAGCGCCTGGGCGCGCAGGTCGGCCAGCCCTTCCGGGTCCATGCTGAGCAGCAGTTCGGCGAGGTGCTCCTCGGTGTCGACGGGTGCGGCGTCCGGCGTGCCGAGGCCCAGGGCGAGGGCCCGGGTGGCCCGCTGGTAGGAGGCGGCGACCCGGTGCCACGGCCGGGCCGGGCCGAGCACGGCCCGGTGGCCGTGCAGCAGCCGGGCGAGCTGCCGGCGACGCCCGCCGTGCATGTCCGGCACCAGCAGGACGGCCAGCTCCTCGGCCGGGTCCATGCCGGGCAGGTCCTCGCCGCTCTCCAGGGTGTGCGGGCCGAGCAGGGCGAGCACGGCACGCAGGTTCCGGCGGGGCAGCAGGACGACGGTGAGGGTCTGCGGCGGCGGCCACTCGGCGGCTTCGGAGCTGCGGCGCAGGATCTCCTCGGGCTCCCCGGCCAGCAGTTGCTGGGTGAGCCGTTCCAGGTAGCGCCGCCGCACCCGGCCGGCGCTGGCCAGCTCGTCGGCGTGCCCGGCCACGCTGGCCGCCGACAGCTCGTCGATGTACGCGAACATCAGCTCGGCGAACTCGGCCACCGTCTCGGCGGCCAGCCCGCTACGCACCGTGATGGTGGAGACCTCCCGCCAGGCCACTCTGGCCCCCACCCGGTACGCGGCCAGCAGCGCGTCCATGCTCCGCCCGGAGCGGGCCTCCCCGCTGCCCAGCGCGTACGCCGCCTCCAGGGCGGGCGCCAGCGGGGTGCTCGGGTCGGCGGACTGCGCCCCCTCGATGAGCTGCAGGAACGTGCCCAGCGCGATGCGTACCGCGTTCTCGATCTTCTCCCGCATGGCACCGGTGAGGGCCCCGGAGTAGTCGGGCACCTCGGCGGTGATCGCGCTCACCGTCCGCTCGGCCACCACGGGCAGCCGGTCGCGCAGCAGCGTCGCCACCTGCGCGTCGAGTTCGAGGCGGGCGGCGCGGTGGTTCGTCCCGAACTCGTCCGACATATCGTTGTTCTCCCCGAACAAAAACCTGCGGCTGATTCACCTTTGCCGGTCAAGATGTTATGCGATCACGCGACCACCCTGGTCATATGACCACAACTGTCCCGCGCCGCCCCCGGAAGATCTCCTTCCGGGACCGGCTGCTGCGGCTGGCCGGCACGGTCACCACCCCGCTGCTGCCCGCGGACTACCTCGACCTGATCGCCCCGCTGCACTCCGGCGTGGCGCTGCGCGGCCGGATCGTCGCGGTGCACCCGGAGACCCGGGACGCGGCGACCGTGGTGATCCAGCCCGGGCGCGGCTGGCGCGGCCACGTTCCCGGGCAGTACGTCCGCCTCGGCGTGGACGTGGACGGGGTGCGACAGTGGCGCGCGTACTCGGTCACCTCGGTGCCAGGCAGTGCGGACGGCCGGATCAGCGTGACGGCCAAGGCGATCCCGGACGGCAAGGTCAGCAACCACCTGGTCCGCCGGCTCCGGCCCGGCACGATCGTCCAGCTCGACCAGGCGCAGGGCGACTTCACGCTGCCCGCGGCCACCCCCGAGCGGGTCCTGTTCCTCACTGCCGGCAGCGGCATCACCCCGGTCATGGGGATGCTCCGCGCCGGCCTGGCGGAGCGCGCCGACGTGGTGCTGGTGCACTCCGCGCCCACCCCGGACGACGTGATCTTCGGCGCCGAGCTGCGGGAACTCGCCGCGGCGGGCGCGCTGCGGCTGGTCGAGCGGCACACCGAGACCGACGGCCTGCTCGGCGTGCACGAGCTGGACGACCTGGTGCCCGACCACGCCGACCGGGAGACCTGGGCGTGCGGGCCGGCCGGCCTGCTCGACGCGGTGGAGCAGCACTGGGCGTCCCGGGGCGTGCCGGACCGGCTGCACACCGAGCGGTTCCGGCCCACCGTGGTCACGCCCGGCGAGGGCGGCACGGTGACCTTCACCGGCGCCGGCGTTTCGGTCGAGACCGACGGGGCAACTCCGATCCTCGACGCCGGCGAGAACGCCGGGGTGCTCATGCCGTCGGGCTGCCGGATGGGGATCTGCTTCGGCTGCGTGGTCCCGCTGCGGCAGGGCGCGGTCCGGGACCTGCGCAACGGGGATCTCACCACCGCCGTCCCGGGCGACGGGGTGCTCATCCAGACCTGCGTGTCGGCGGCCGCCGGTACCTGCGACATCGAACTCTGACGGGAGCCACCGACGTGACCGTGATCCAGAAGAAGGCCGACAACCCGATCGCCCACCTCAGCGCCGAGGACATCGAGATCATCGGCAAGGAGCTGGACGCGATCCGGGACCGGGTGCTGACTGACCGGGGTGAGCGGGACGCCCGCTACATCCGCAAGGTCATCAAGACCCAGCGGACGCTGGAGATCAGCAGCCGGGCGGTGCTGCTCTTCTCGCTGTTCCCGCCGGCCTGGATCGTCGGCACCGCCGGCCTCGCGGTGGCCAAGATCCTCGACAACATGGAGATCGGCCACAACGTCCTGCACGGCCAGTGGGACTGGATGCGCGACCCCAAGATCCACTCCACCACCTGGGACTGGGACCACGTCTCCCCGCCCGAGCAGTGGAAGCACTCGCACAACGAACTGCACCACCGGTACACCAACGTGCTCGGCAAGGACAACGACCTCGGGTACGGCATCATGCGGGTCGACGAGGACCAGCCCTGGAGCCCCGGGCACCTGGGCCAGCCGCTGTACAACCTGGTCAACGCCGCCTTCTTCGAGTACGGCATCGCCGCGTACGACCTGGAGCTGGGGCACAACCTGAAGGAGGGCCGGCACAAGAGCCCGGAGTTCCGGGCCCGGGCCCGAGCGGTCGGCCGCAAGATCCGCCGCCAGGTGCTCAAGGACTACGTGGTGCACCCGCTGCTCTCCGGGCCGTCCTTCCTCACCACCCTGGCCGCCACCTTCACCGCGAACCTGATCCGCAACGTGTGGAGCCACTCGGTGATCATGTGCGGGCACTTCCCGAGCGGGGTGGAGACCTTCGAGAAGACCTCCATCGAGGGCGAGACCAAGGGCGAGTGGTACCTGCGCCAGATGCTCGGCTCGGCCAACATCAGCGGCAGCCGACTGCTGCACATCATGACCGGCAACCTGTCGTACCAGATCGAGCACCACCTCTTCCCCGACCTGCCGAGCAACCGCTACCAGGAGATCGCCCCGCAGGTCCGGGCGCTGTTCGACCGGTACGGGCTGAAGTACACCACCGGCCCGCTGCCGAAGCAGGTCGCCTCCGCCTGGTGGAAGGTGATCCGGCTGTCCCTGCCGAACCGGCGGGCCAAGGGCGCCGAGCCGGTGGCGCCGGCGCTGGTCTCCTCCAGCCCGGCCTGACCGCGCCGACCACCGCGCGCCGGGCGCGTGCCTCAGCGGCTGTGCCGGGGCACCGCGTCCCGGCTCGCGCGGGCCGACGGCGAGGGGGCCACGCCCGGCGGGCAGTCGTCGCACTTCTCATACGCCGTCCAGCTGTTCCCACCCGGGCCGACGTAGAAGAAGAGGAGCCGGACCTTTCCGTCCTGGCGCAGGGCGGTGAGCTCGAACGATCCCTTGCCGGTCCGCATGCCGGCCAGCTCCTCGACCGTCAGCGCCACCCGGGAACTGGGCCCGTCCGGATTCCCGAACGGCGCCCGCACCGCCCAGGTGCCCGAGCCGGTGATGTTTGCGTCCCGGTCGGCGTCGATGGGCAGGAATTCGTCGAACACGTCGTAGGGCAGCCACTCGGCGGTGAAGCCGCCCTGGTCGTCGAAGGTGATGACGCGCTGCGGGCCGCTGCGCCAGGTGCCGACCAGGTCCGCCGCTTGCAGGTCGACCGGGTCGCCATAGTCGGCCAGCACCTCACCGAGGGAACAGCCGGCGGCGACGACCGCGGCCAGCAGCAGCGCGATCATTCGACGCACCGGCGGCCCGGGCCTGCGGATCGGCATCGACCGATCATCGCAGAGCGGCCCGAGCCCCGTTGTCCCTGAGATGCGGGGCGGGCGTGGTGGTCCGGCGGGCCCGCTGCCGGTGACCGGGCCCGCCGAAGCGATCGCTTATCCGGGGTCAGGGGTTGACGAAGTTCCGCACCTGGCCGTAGATGGTCGCGTCGTTCTGCAGGTTGGTGTGGAACACGCAGGCCGTCTGGGTGTTGCTGGCCCCGGAGAGGATCGTGCTGTCCACCGGGTTGATCACACCGTCGCAGGGGGAGCGCCAGGTGCCGTAGCCGAAGGCGCCCGGCGTCTCGTCCCCGGAGTTGAGGGTGTTGAGGAAGGTCGAGCCGACCCGCATCTCCAGGCAGGCGGTGCTGTAGCAGGTGTTCGCCGAGCTGGTGCCGTGGTTCGGGCCGCCGAGCGAGACCCAGCGGTCCACCTTGCCGGTGCTGGCCAGGTTCTTCAGGTAATAGCGCGAGGAGAGCGCGCCCATCGAGTGGGTGATGATGTCCACCTTGGTCGCGCCGGTCGTCGCGAGCAGGTTGTCGACCTCCTGGCTGACCTGCTGGGCGGTGGTCGCGTTGGACTGGCTGGTGTTGTACGAGAAGGCGCGCAGGTAGCTCGACGGCCAGCCGTCGGTCTGGAAGCGGCTGACCATCGTGTTCCAGGTGGAGGCGCTGCTGTTCCAGCCGTGCACGAACAGGATCGGGTTGCTCGACGGCGTGAAGACGGCGGCGTGGGCGGCGGCGGGGAAGCCGACCAGCGTGGCGGCGGCGACCGTGAGGGCCAGCAGCCAGCGCGACATCAGCGATTTCACGGGGGTGGTTCCTTCCGGGGTGACGGGCGGTGACGCCGCCGGTCGGCGGGTCGCCCACGGGGCCGTCCACGTGCCTGTCCGGCGCCTCAGAGGGGGTTCGGCACGGGTACGGGGGTGGTCCGCGCCGTCCGAGGTGCCGGAATGTTACCGGCCAGTTGCCTTCGTATGTCAATACGTCGATCCGGTCACCCGCTGTTCGTGGGCCGTTGCGCGGACGAGGGCTTTCGCAAGATCGACCGAGTCGGGAATGATAGACGCATCCCTATGCGGTCCGGGCGGTGTCCCGGGCCGTCCATCCCGTCCGGGCGGACACCCCCTGCGCCCGGACGTCCCGCCTGGAGGCACCATGCGTCGAAATCTGCCGGCCGGTCTCGCGGTCGGCGTCCTCGCGGCGACACTCCTCGCCGCGCCGGCCGAAGCGGCGTCCCCCGACGTCGTCATCAGCGAGGTCTACGGTGGCGGCGGCAACACCGGCGCCACGTACCGGAACGACTTCGTCGAGCTCTACAACCGCTCCACCGCCGCGGTCAGCCTCACCGGCTGGAGCATCCAGTACGCCTCGGCGTCCGGCAGCAGCTGGTCGGTCACCGCGCTCTCCGGCTCCATCCCGGCCGGTGGCTGGTACCTGGTGAAGCTCGCCTCCGGCGGCACCGCCGGAACCACCCTGCCCACCGCCGACGCGACCGGCACCACCAACCTCTCCGCCACCTCCGGCAAGGTCGCGCTGCGGACCACCACCACCGCACTGACCTGCGCCACCTCCTGCGCCTTCGTCACCGGCAACCGGGACTTCGTCGGCTACGGCTCGGCCAACGACGCCGAGGGCACCCGCGCGTCCGGCGGCTCCAACACCGCCTCGGTGGCCCGGACCAACCCGGCCACCGACACCGACAACAACGCGGCCGACTTCGCCGCCGGCGCGCCCACCCCGCGCAACAGCAGCGGCACCGGCGACTGCCCGACCGGCACCCGGATCCGGGACATCCAGGGCGCCGGGCACCTGGCCGCGCTCACCGGCACCCGGACCACCCGGGGCATCGTGACCGCGAAGTCCACCACCGGCTTCTGGATCCAGGACCCGTGCCCGGACGGCAACGACGCCACCTCCGAGGGGCTCTACGTCTCGACCTCCGGCACGCCGACGGTCAGCGTCGGCGACGACGTGTCGGTCACCGGCAGCGTCAGCGAGGTACGCCCCGGCGGCGCGGCCACCAACCTGACCGTGACCACCATGGCGTACTCCAGCCGGAGCACCCTCGGCACCGGCAAGGCGCTACCCGCGGCGACCGTGGTCGGCACCGGCGGCCGGGTTCCGCCGGGCGCGGTGATCGAGGACGACGCCACCGGCAACGTGGAGACCTCCGGCACCTTCGACCCGGCCACCGACGGCCTGGACTTCTGGGAGTCCCTGGAGGGCATGCGGGTGCAGATCGCCTCCGCCGCCGTGGTCGGCCCCACCAACTCGTACGGCGAGTTCCCGGTCGTGCCGGGCGGCTCCGGCGTGCGCAGCGCCCGGGGCGGCATCGTCACCCAGGCCGGCGACTTCAACCCGGAGCGGGTGATGGTCGGCGACACCCTCGCCACCGCGCCCACCGTCACCGTCGGGGACACCTTCGGCTCGGCCCTGACCGGCGTGCTCAGCTACGACTTCGGCAATTACTTTCTGCTGCCCTCGGCGTTCCCGGCCCGGGTGTCCGGCGGGCTGACCGCCGAGACCACCACCACCGCCGGGACCGGTCAGCTCGCGGTGGCCACGTTCAACGTGGAGAACCTCGACCCGACCGACCCGCAGAGCAAGTTCGACGCCCTCGCCGGCCAGATCGTCACCAACCTCCGCTCGCCCGACCTGGTGGCCCTCGAAGAGGTGCAGGACAACAACGGGGCCACCGACAACGGCGTGGTCGCCTGCGACCAGACCATGAGCAAGCTGATCGCGGCGATCAGCGCCAAGGGCGGCCCCTCGTACGCGTACCGGCAGATCAACCCGACCAACGACGCGGACGGCGGGGAGCCGGGCGGCAACATCCGGCAGGTCTTCCTGTTCCGCACCGACCGGGGGCTGTCGTTCACCGATCGGCCGGGCGGCACCGCCACCGCCGCGACCACGGTGACCAACGCCGGCGGGGTGCCGCAGCTGTCGTACTCGCCGGGGCGGGTGCAGCCGGCCGACGCCGCGTTCAACGCCAGCCGCAAGCCGCTCGCCGGCGAGTTCCGGTGGAACAACCGGCCGCTGTTCGTGATCGCCAACCACTTCAACTCCAAGGGCGGCGACCAGCCGCTGATGGGCCGCTATCAGCCGCCGACGGCGTCCTCGGAGACCCAGCGCCACCAGCAGGCCACCATCGTCAACTCGTTCGTCGACTCGATCCGGGCCGTCGACCCGAACGCGGCGATCGTGGTGCTCGGGGACATCAACGACTACGACTTCAGCCAGACGGCCAACCTGCTGGTCGGCTCCGGCGAGCTGGTCGACCTGCCCCGGACGCTGCCGGTGGCCGAGCGCTACACCTACGTGTACGAGGGCAACTCGCAGGTCCTCGACCACATCCTGCTGTCGTCGTGGCTGGCCACCCAGCCGTACGCCTACGACGTGGTGCACGTCAACAGCGAGTTCCCGACCCAGGTCTCCGACCACGAGCCGCAGGTGGTCCGCCTGACCTTCTGAACGGTCCCGGGGGGGGGGGGGGGGGGGGGGGGGGGGGGGGGGGCGGGGGGGGGGGGGGGGGGGGGGGGGGGGGGGGAGGGGAGTGGCGGCTCAGACAAGCCAACGAAAGTGTAGGTTGTGGGGGGT
>NZ_JBVJJA010000037.1:0-77876 GCF_055586005.1 Micromonospora sp. NPDC051924 | reverse complement strand
GTGGGTTCGACCCTGCTCTCTCCGTTCTGTGTGGGGGAAGGGGCGGCCCCCCCCCCGCTAACTTGGAAGCCTTCCCAAACAACGGAAGAGGGGGGGGGGGGCCCCCCTCCCCCCCCCCCCCGATGCTCCCAGGCCCTTCCCGGCCGGTGGGGCGAGGACGAGCGGCGCCGACCTTCGGACCGACCGGACGCGGAGCTGGCTGCCCCCGCCTGGCCGTTGTCTACTGGCCGTGCCTTTCACCCTGCCCGTACACCGGTAACCGCGGCCGGTTCGCGCCGCCCCGCCGACCCCCGCCCGCTGGACCTGGCCGCCGCAACCCCATCGGGTCGCTCGGCCAGCGGACGAAGGGACGAAGCGAACAACAGCCGCTTCCCGTGGTAGGACTCAAAGACGGTACGGCGTGGACCCCCGCCGCTGTCAACCCACCCGGGCCTGTCGTGTGTTGCGCCACGGCGTGTCGCGTCGGCGCGTCTCGATGCGCGCGCGGACGGCGACCGTCTCACCGGTCCAGGTGCTGGCGCAGCAACGCGACGGCGGCCCCCGGATGGTCGGCGGCGAGCAGCCCGGCGGCGGCGAGAACGTAGTCGACGTCGACGACGGGACGGGCGGCGCGCGGCAGCGGCCACCCGCCGGCGTGGTCGGTGAGGACCGCGTCGAGGACGGCCGCCGCGTCGCGCGGGTCGGCGTGGCGCAGCACCCCACCGGAGCCGACGACCAGCTTCACGTCCCGCAGGTCCCGGCCGGCGCGTTCCCCGGTGGCGGCGCCGCGGGCGTGCCGGCGCAGCGCCACCGTCGCGGCGAGCGCCGCGATCCGCCGGTCGGCGGCCCGGTCGGTGTCGTCGGCGGGCAGGAACCCGGGATCGGCGGCCCGGACCGCCGCGGCGGCGGTCAGCGCGTCCTGCTCCCCGGGGGCGAGGAGGCGTTCCTCGGCGGCGGCGCGGACCACGCCGGGGGCGCTCCACCGCATGCCCAGGTCTCCTTCGACGGTGCGGGCCCGCCACAGCGTGCCGGCGACCTCCCGGCCGGGCCCGTCGGCCCGCTCGTCGGGGGTGAGCACGGAGTAGACGTCGGTGGTGGCGCCGCCGACGTCGACGACGGCCAGATCGCCGCCGAGGGCGTCGGCGAGGACCTCCACGCCGGTGAGCACCGCGTCGGGGGTGGCGGCGCGGACCAGCCGCGCGAACCGGCTGCCCCGGGACAGCTTCTTACCGCCGATGACGTGCCGCAGGAACACCTCGCGGATGGCGGCGCGGGCGGGGACGGGGGCGAGCACCCCGATGCGGGGCAGCACGTTGTCGGCGGCGGTGACCGGCACCTTCGCCGCCTGCAGAAGCGCGTACAGGTCGTCGCGGGCGTCGGCGTTGCCGGCCAGCACCACCGGCACCCGCCAGCGGGCCCGGGCCAGCCGGGTGGCGTTGTGGGTGAGCACTTCGGCGTCACCGCCGTCGGTGCCGCCGACCAGCAGCACCACGTCGGGTCGGGCCGCGCGCAGCGCGGTCAGGTCCGCCCCACCGAGCCGCCCGGCGGCCACGTGCACCACGTTCGCCCCGGCGGACAGCCCGACCCGCCGGCCGGCCTGCGCGGTCACCAGCGGCTCGTAGCCGATGACCGCCAGCCGCAGGCCGCCGCCGGCGGACGAGCACACGTACCAGGGCAGGTCGCGCACGTCCAGGCCGGCGGTGGCCGCGCCGACGGCGGCGTCCAGGCCGTGCAGCACGTCCGTGCCGACGGTGGTCGGCGCGGACGCCGCCGCGACCAGCCGGCCGCCGTCGAGGTCGACCACCGCCGCCTTGGTGTACGTCGACCCGACGTCGGCGCAGACGGCGACGTTCACGCCGCTGGCGGTACGACGACCGTGCCGGTGGCGGTGACCGCGACGATCGGCTCGGCGAGGACCTCCGCGGCCGACTCGCTCTTGTCGGGGCGGCCCCGGCACACCACCCGGGCCGCGAAGTCGATGGTGCGGCTGCGGGTGCCGACCCGGGTGACGGTGGCGGTCACCTCGAGCACGTCCCCCGCCTTCATCGGCGCCTTGAACTGCACGTCCGAGTAGGAGGCGAACAGGCCCTCGTCGCCGTCGGTGCGGATGCACACCTCGGTGGCGACGTCCCCGAACAGGCCCAGCGCGTACGCCCCGTCGACCAGGTTGCCCGCGTAGTGGGCGTGGGAGTACGGCACGTACCGCCGGTGCGTCACCGTCAGTCCCAGTCGCGCGTCGCTCATGCTCTCGCCTTCTTGCTCGTGATCAGGGCGTGGACCAGGTAGCTGGCGACCTCGCCGGGGGTGGTGCCGCGACCGAAGATCCGGTCGACGCCCAACTCGTCGGTCATCGTCTCGTCGAAGCGGGGCCCGCCCACGATCAGCAGGGGCCGTTTGCCGGCCGGCATGGCCTCCCGGAACGCCGCCGACATCTCGCGGGTGTTGTGCAGGTGCGCGTCGCGTTGCGTGACGACCTGCGACACGAGCACCGCGTCGGCCTTCTCCTGCCGGGCCGCCTCCACCAGCTCCGGCACGGACACCTGGGCGCCGAGGTTGCTGACCTTCAGCTCCCGGTAGTACTCCAGGCCCTTCTCCCCGGCGATGCCCTTGACGTTGAGGATCGCGTCGATGCCGACGGTGTGCGCGTCGGTGCCGATGCAGGCCCCCACCACGGACAACTTGCGCCGCAGCTTCTGCTTCACCACCGCGTTGACCTCCTTGGCCGACAGCAGCGGGAAGTCCCGTTCCACCACCTGCACCGCCGACAGGTCGACCAGGTGGTTGACCCGGCCGTAGACGACGAAGAAGGTGAACCCGTCGCCCATCTGCTTGGCGTGCACCAGCATCGCCGGGTCGATGCCCATCCGGTTGGCCAGCTGGATCGCCGCGCCCTCGGCCCGCTTGTCGTGCGGCACCGGCAGCGTGAACGACACCTGCACCATGCCGTCACCGGTCGTGTCCCCGTACGGCCGGACGATCTTCTTCTCCGCCGCGGGGGCCGTCACGGGCGGTCTCCTTCCAGGATCTCGGTGGCCGGGTTGTAGTAGTCGGCCTCGTGCTTCGCGACGCCGTCGAGGCCCTTGCCGCGGTCAGCGGGCCGCTTCATGATCCCGAAGGTGCCCTCGGCGATCGCGGTCAGCAGTGACTGGTCACCGATGCGCTCCAGCAGGTCGACCGCCTCACCCAGGACCCGGTTCGCGCGCTGCTGGATGAACCCGCCGGGGGCGGGCACGAAGTCCTCGTGCAGGCCGCCGGCGGCGCCCAGCACGTACCGCACGTTCTGCAGCGCGATGTCCCGGTCGGACAGCCACGGCGTCACCACCGCCTCGGTCATCATGCCGACCAGCAGGATGCCCTGCCCGGTCATGGTGCCGACCAGGTTGAAGAACCCGTCGAGCAGGTTGCCGCGGAACACGTCACCGGTCATGTGCTTGGTCGGCGGCATCCACTTCAACGGCGCGTCGGGGAACAACTCCCGGGCCAGCAGGGCGTGCGCCAGCTCCAGCCGGAACGACTCCGGCAGGTCCGGGTTGATCTCGAACGCGTGCCCCAGCCCCAACTGCCAGTCGGCCAGGCCGGCCTCGTGCGCGAAGTACTCGTTGAGCAGCTGCGACACCGTCACCGTGTGCGCCTCGTCGACCGCGTCCGCGGTGGTGAGGTAGTTGTCCTCACCAGTGTTGATGATGATCCCGGCGCGGGCGTGCACCTGCCGGGAGAACCGCTGGTCGACGAAGGTGCGGATGGGGTTGATGTCGCGGAACAGGATCCCGTACATCGAGTCGTTGAGCATCATGTCCAGCCGTTCCAGGCCGGCCAGGGTGGCCATCTCCGGCATGCACAGGCCCGACGCGTAGTTCGTCAGCCGCACGTACCGGCCCAACTCCTTCGACGACTCGTCCAGCGCCGCCCGCATCAGCCGGAAGTTCTCCTGCGTGGCGTACGTGCCGGCGAACCCCTCCCGGGTGGCGCCCTCGGGCACGTAGTCCAGCAGCGACTGCCCGGTGGACCGGATCACCGCGATGATGTCCGCGCCGGCACGGGCGGCGGCCTGCGCCTGCGGGATGTCCTCGTAGATGTCACCGGTCGCCACGATCAGGTAGATCCACGGCCGCTGCTTCGGGTCCCCGTACCGCTTCACCAGGCGGTCCCGCTCGGCGCGGCGCCGGTCGATCTGCCGGACCCCGGCGGCGACCGCCCGGCCGGCCGCCTTACGCGCGGCGGTGGCCGCCTTCCCGCTGGGCTGGCTGAACCGCACCGACCCGGCGGCGGCCTTCTGCGCCAGCAACGTCACGTCGCTGATCTGCTCCCGCGCGAGCGCGTCGAACACCGGCAGGGCCACCCCGTGCCCCAGGCCCACGTCGGCCACCACCGCGTCGACCAGCCGATTCACCCACGGGATGCCGTCCGGGTCCGCGCCGGTCACCCCGGCCAGCCGCAGCACCGCCCGCTCCACCGACACCGTGGTGTGGCTGCGCGCCAGATCCACCACCGGCTGCCCGGCCCGGCGCGCCAACTCCCGCGCCCGCGCCACCAGCGCCGGATCCAGCCCAAGCTTCCCTGTCACGAACACCCTTCCTCTGGCAGCCCACTCACGCGGACCCTTCCTCATGGATCACGTCACCGCGCAGCACCGTGGCCCGGCACACCGGCAACGGCGTCGGGTCGTCCGCGCCGCGCTCCTCCGGATCCTCGGCCTGCAGCACCGGCAGACCCCGCTCCACCCCGGCCGGGGTGGACCACACCGCGAACGTGGCCGGCGCGCCCAGCGCCAGCACACCCTCGTTGTCCAGGTGCACCGCCCGCCACCCGCCACGGGTGTGCGCGGCGAACGCCGCCCGCACGCTCATCCGCTGCACCGGGTTGTGGTGCGCCGCCGCCGCCCGCACCGACCCCCACGGGTCCAGCGGCGTCACCGGCGAGTCCGACCCGAACGCCAGGGCCACCCCGACCGAGTGCATGGCGCCCATCGGGTTGGACTCCAACGACCGGGACAACCCCAACCGCGACTCGTACATCCGACCCGCGCCACCCCACAGCCGGTCGAACGCCGGCTGCATCGACGCGACGATGCCGTACTCCACGAACCCGGCGATCAGCCGCTTGTTCATGATCTCCGCGTGCTCCACCCGATGCCGGGCCGCCCGCAGCCGGTCCACGCCCAGCTTCTCCGCCGCCAGCGTGAACCCCTCCAGCACCGTGGAGATCGCCGCGTCGCCGATGGCGTGGAAACCGCCCTGCAGGCCGTGCGCCGCGCAGTCCAGCAGATGGTCACGCACCTGCTCGGCGCTGACGTACCCGTGCCCGCAGCCACCCGACTCCCCGTCCAGGTACGCCGCCGACACATGCGCCGTCCGCGACCCCAGCGCCCCGTCGGCGAACAGGTCGCCACCCGCGCCGACCGCCCCCAGGTCCCGGGCCCGCGCCGCGCCCAGCAGCTCACCCCAGTACCCGTACACCTCCGGAACGCCGGACCCGGAGATGGCCAGCAGCCCGGTGAAGTCCTCCTCGTCGGAGATCTCCGGGCCACCGCACTCGTGCACCGCGGCGATCCCCAGCGAGGCCGCGTGCTCCAGCGCCCGCCGCTGCGCCGCGACCCGCTGCGCGCGGGTCACCGACGCGAACGCCGCCGCCCGCACCACGTGATGCGCGTCACGCCGCAGCCAACCCGACGGGTCGTAGCCCGCCGCGGCCGCCGCGTCCGGGCAGGCCGCCAAGAGCGCCGCCGACACCAGCGCCGAATGGATCGACGCCTGCGACAGGTACACCTTCCGGCCCCCGGCCGCCCGGTCCAGCGCGGTCGCGTCCGGCAGCGTCCGGTCCGACCAGGTGGACTCGTCCCACCCGTGTCCGAGCACCACGGCGTCGGCGGGCAGTGTCGCCGCGAACGCCGCCACCGCCTCGCACACCGCACCCGCCGAGTAGGCACCCGACAGATCGAGGCCCGACAGGGCCAACCCGGTGTCCGTGGCGTGCACGTGGGCGTCCACGAACGCCGGCGTCACCAACGCCCCGTCCAACTCCACCACCCGGTCGGCGGCCGGGGGGGGGGGGGGGGCGCCCAACCAGGCGATCCGGCCGTCCCGCACCAGCAACGCCGTGGCGCTCGGATCGGCCGGACAGTGCAGCACTCCGCCGCGGTACAAGGTCGAGGGGTTCGTCATGGTGTCAGTCTGCCGCCAACCTGGCCTCGAACAGACGACGCACCCCCGGCTCGGCGCGCAGCAGGTCCAGCGCCAACTCCGCGTGACCCGGCACGTACCCGTTGCCGACCAGCATCGTCACGTCCGCCGCCAGGCCCTCCGCGCCCAGCGCCGCCGCCGCGAAGCTCGTCGCCATCGAGAAGAAGATCACCGTGCCGCCGTCCTCGGTGGCCAGCACCGCCCCGTGCTCACACCCCGGCACGTCCACGCACACCACCGTCACGTCCGCCGCGACGCCCAGCGCCGTGGTCACCGCCGTGGACAGGCCCACCGGGTCCCGGGCGTCGGCCAACGCCACCACGTCCGCCAGACCGGCCGCTTCGAGCGCGTCCCGCTCCCCCGCCACCGGCACCACCCCGACCGTACGGCCCGCACCCGCCCGCCGCGCCGCGGCGAGGGACAGCGACCCGCTCTTGCCGGCCCCGCCGATCACCGCCACGCTCACCGGCCGCGGGTCACCCTCCCGGCCGCGCCGCGCCACCTGCTCGGCGACCACCCGGGCGGTCAACGCCGGCGCCCCGCACACGTCCAGCACCGCCAGGGACAGCTCCGGATGCAGGTCCGCCGGCAGCACCGCCGCGATCGACCGGGCGAACAGGATCGCGTACCCGTCGCAGGGCACCTGCTCGCTGCGCCCGTCCCACCGGGCCAGCCCGTCGAGGATCATCAGCGGGGTCAACGTCAGCGACACCAGCGTGGCCACCCGGTCACCCGGCGTCAGCCCCAGCGGGGACCGCTTCCCCGCCTCCTCGACCGTGCCGATCAGCATGCCGCCCGAACCGGTCACCGGGTTCTGCATCTTCCCCCGGGTGGAGATGATCTCCAACACCTCGGCGCGGACCTTCTCCCCGTCACCGCCGTGCTTCTCCGACAGCTGCCGGAAGCTCGCCGCGTCCAGATTCAGCCGCTCCACCCGGATCCGCACCTCATTCGCGGCGATCCGCGGGTCCGGATCGAGGCGCCACGCCGCCTGCGGCAGCACCCCCGCCGGTTCCACAACGCGGTGCAGGCCCACCGGTGACGTCACGCCGACCCCCTATGTCCAGCCGCTCGAACCCCTGGCCAGGGCTCGCCTCGCGGGAAAACTTCCGGCAGAATAATTTCTTCACCGGATATTTTCCAGTAGCCTTCGCAACCGCTGATCAACCCGCACCGCAACGAGGAGGGGCCGTGACCCAGACCCAACCGGTGGAGACCATCCCAGCGCCCCGCACCTCGCCGGTCGCGGTCCCCACCGCCGGACAGCCCTACGAATACCGCCGCAGCCCCCTGGTCGAACCCGACTGGACCCGCTTCCCCGGCTGGCGCCACATCACCCGCGAGCAGTGGGAGAACGCCCAGTGGCAGCGGGTCAACTGCGTCAAGAACATCAAGCAGCTGCGCACCGTCCTCGGCGACCTCGTCGACGAGACCTTCTACGCCGACCTCGAAGCCGACCAGAAGAACCTGGCCACCATGTCCATGCTGGTGCCGCCGCAGATGCTCAACACCATGGTGCCGTTCGAGCCCATGACCACCGAGGCGTTCCTCGCCGACCCGGTCCGCCGCTACATGATCCCCGTCGCCTCCGACCGGCGCACCGACTGGCCGTCACACCCCTACGCCACCCGCGACAGCCTCCACGAGCACGACATGTGGGTCGCCGAAGGCCTCACCCACCGCTACCCCACCAAGGTCCTCGCCGAACTGCTCTCCACCTGCCCGCAGTACTGCGGCCACTGCACCCGCATGGACCTGGTCGGCAACTCCACCCCCACCGTCGACAAGCTCAAGCTCACCCTCAAGCCCGTCGACCGCTACGACGCCCACATCGCCTACCTCAAGGGCCACCCGGGCGTCCGTGACGTCGTCGTCTCCGGCGGCGACGTCGCCAACGTGCCGTGGAAGAACCTCGAGTCCTACCTCATGCGGCTGCTCGAGATCGAGACCATCCGCGACATCCGGCTGGCCACCAAGGCCCTCATGGGCCTGCCCCAGCACTGGCTCCAGGCCGACGTCGTCGAGGGCCTGGAGCGGGTCGCCCGCACCGCCGCCCGCCGCGGCGTCAACCTCGCCATCCACACCCACGTCAACCACCGGCAGTCCATCACCCCGCTGGTCGCCAAGGCCGCCCAGACCGCCCTCGACGTCGGCGTCCGCGACGTCCGCAACCAGGGCGTCCTCATGCGCGGCGTCAACGCCACCAGCGCCGACCTGCTCGACCTCTGCTTCGCCCTCCAAGGCGAGGCCGGCATCCTGCCGTACTACTTCTACATGTGCGACATGATCCCCAACGCCGAGCACTGGCGCGTCCCCGTCTGGCACGCCCAGCAACTCCAGCACGACATCATGGGCTACCTGCCCGGCTACGCCACCCCGCGCATCGTCTGCGACGTCCCCTTCGTCGGCAAGCGCTGGGTCCACATGCTCACCGACTACGACCGCGAACGCGGCATCTCCTACTGGACCAAGAACTACCGCACCTCGATCGAGTCCGCCGACCTCGAAGCGCTCAACAAGCGCTACGCCTACTACGACCCGATCGACACCCTGCCCGAGACCGGCCAGGCCTGGTGGGAAACCCACCGCAACGACTGACCGCAGACCCCGAAGGTGCCCCGCGACCCGTAGGTCGCGGGGCACCGGCACATCTCAGGCGCCCCTGGGCGCATACATGATCACCGCGACGCCCAGCAGGCAGATCGCCGCGCCCACCACGTCCCACCGGTCCGGCCGGAAGCCGTCCACCAGCACCCCCCACGCCAGCGACCCGGCCACGAACACACCCCCGTACGCGGCCAGGATCCGCCCGAAATGCGGGTCCGGCTGGAACGTCGCCACGAACCCGTACGCCCCCAACGCCAGCACCCCGGCCGCGACCCACCACAACCCCCGGTGCTCCCGCCAGCCCTGCCAGACCAGCCACGCGCCGCCGATCTCCGCCAACGCGGCCAACACGAACAACACCAGGGAACGCAGCACCGTCACCCCGCGACCCTAACCAGCCCGCAGCCCCTCGAACGGGATCGGGCACCCGTCGGTGGTCGCGCACTCCGCCAGATCCGCGCAACCCGCCGCCACCGCCGCCCGCAACGTCCCCGCCACCCCCTGCAGCTCCGCGATCCGCGCCTCCACCTCGGCCAGCTTCGCCACCGCCCGCGACCGCACGTCCGGCGCGCCCCGCCGCCGCACCGCCAGCAGCTCCGCGACCTCGTCCAGCGTGAACCCCAACCGCTGCGCCGCCTTCACCGCCCGCAGCAGCGTCACCGTCTCCACCGGATAGACCCGGTACCCGCCCGGGCTACGCGCCGGCGCCGCCAGCAACCCCCGCCGCTCGTAGTAGCGCAACGTCTGCGGGTTCACCCCGGCCGCCGCAGCGACCTCCCCGCTGCGCAGCCCCCTCACGACCCGCCACCCGCGGCCCGCGCCGCCAACGCGTCCAGCACCTCGACGTACGCCCCGGGCACCGCCACGTCCACCCGCACCGCACCGGGCGTCGGGGTGACCGCGAACGTGAAGAAGGAGCAGCACCGCGACTCGCGCGCGGTCAGCTCGCGGACCGTCGACTCGGCCTCGGTGGCCAACTCCCAGCGCAGCCGCGTCGGTGACACCCGGCGCTGCCCGCGCAGCGCGGTCCGGAACAGCTCGTCGAACTCGGCCACCCGCAGCGGCCGGTCCACCGTCGGCAGGGTGCACGCCTGCGGCACCCAGCCCTCCTCGTCAGCGCCCATGCCTCGACGGTAAGCCCGTACCCCGGTACCGGATGCAAGCGGCGGCTCCCCGGAGGTTCCGGGGAGCCGCCGCCGTACGGGTCACTTCTCGAAGGCGTCCTTGACGTCGCGACCGGCTTGCCTGACGTCCTGGCCGGCCTGCCGGGCCCGAGCCGTGCTCTGCTCGCTGGCCCCTTCCGCCCGCAACCGTTCGTTGTCGGTGACGTCACCGATCCGCTCCTTGGCGGCGCCGCTCAGCTCCTGAGCCTTGGCCTTCGCCTTGTCCGTGAAGCTCATGGGACTTCCCTCCGCTGCCGCGGTACGCCGGGCCGGACGGCCCGCTCCCCTGTCGCGTCCCCGGCGCGGCCCGGCTGAAACGCGTGCTCTTCGGGTGGCCGGAGCCACCACCGGCAATGCTTCCTAGGACACTAGGTAAACGGCGGGGCCGGGCGACTGGTTAACTGGACGGATGGGAGAAATCCTGCTGATCCGGCACGGCGAGACCGCCTGGAGCGCCAGCCGCCGGCACACCTCGTACACCGACCTGGAGCTCACTCCCGACGGCGAGCGGCAGGCCCGCGCCCTGGCGGCGATGCTGGTCGGTCGCCGCTTCGCCCGGGTGCTGTCCAGCCCCCGGCAGCGCGCGCTGCGCACCGCCCACCTCGCCGGCCTGGCGGTTGACGCCGCCGACCCGGACCTGGCCGAATGGGACTACGGCGAGTACGAGGGCCGCACCACCGCCGACATCCACGAGGACCGGCCGCACTGGAACATCTGGACCGACGGCTGCCCCGGCGGGGAGTCACCGGCGCAGGTCGGCGAACGCCTCGACCGGGTGCTCGCCCGGGTCGCTCCCCTGCTCGACCGGGGCAGCGTCGCCCTGGTCGGGCACGCGCACAGCCTCCGGGTGCTCGGCGCCCGCTGGATCGGGCTGCCACCGTCGGCCGGCGGGCTGCTGCGCCTGGACACCGCCACGGTCAGCGTGCTCGGTCACGAGCACGGCCGGGGGGTCATCCTGCGGTGGAACCAGCCGGCTCCCCCGCCGCCCGGGACCGCCCCCGACCTGGCAGGTCGCCATTGATCCGCGGCGGCCGGTTCTCGTACGGGGTGGACAGCACCACCGTGGTGCGGGTGGTGACATTGGCCGCCGTCCGGATCTCCTGCAGCAGCCGCTCCAGGTCCGCCGGGCCCGCCACCCGCACCAGCAGCAGGTAGAAGTCCTCCCCCGCCACCGAGTAGCAGGAGTCGATCTCGGGCAGGTGGGCCAACCGCTCCGGCGCGTCGTCCGGCTGGGACGGGTCGAACGGCCGGATCGCCACGAACGCGGTCAGCGGCAGGTCCAGCGCCTCGAACGAGACCCGCGCGCCGTACCCCTTGATGACGCCGCGCTGCTCCAGCCGGCGGACCCGCTGGTGCACGGCGGACACCGACAGCCCCACCCGCTCGGCGAGGTCGGTGTACGACAGCCGACCGTCCCCGGTCAGCGCGGCGACGATGGCCCGGTCGATCTCCTCCACGCGGTGCAACCTACCGGAGACGGCGCTCCCGTGCCGCACCCGGCCGACCCGTCGTCACGCCCGGCGGGCCGTCCGGTCGCGGACCGCGTCCGCGGCGTAGTTCAGCACCTCGGCCAGGTCCTCCTCGTCGAGGAACGGCAGGTCGGTGAGGATGTCGGTGACGGACATGCCCTCGGCCATCATCGCCAGCAGGGTGGCCACGGGGATCCGCGACTGCCGCACGCAGGGCGCACCCCCCATGACGTCGGGGTCGACGGTGATCCGCGGGAAGGCCATCGCCACAGGCTAATGCGCACCGGCGAGAATCTCGCCCCGTCGCCGGTGGGCTCGGCAGGTGGGGTGCGGGCGAGCACGGCCGGTCGCGTCCAGGCGCAGCCGGTCCAGGGCCTTGCGCCACGCGACGGTGACCAGCCACCCCGAGGGGTGGCCCGGCACGCCGGTGGCGGCCCAGTGCCGCAGGGCCTCCCCGACGGCGTCCTGAAGGG
This sequence comes from Micromonospora sp. NPDC051924, assembly GCF_055586005.1. Classification (NCBI taxonomy): domain Bacteria; kingdom Bacillati; phylum Actinomycetota; class Actinomycetes; order Micromonosporales; family Micromonosporaceae; genus Micromonospora; species Micromonospora sp. NPDC051924. The sequence goes on along the minus strand of NZ_JBVJJA010000037.1, from coordinate 66,006 downwards.
CGTCCTCGGCCAGGTCCAGGTCGCCCAGGCGGCGGGCCAGCACGCCCAGCATGCTGCCCGCCTCGGCCCGCCAGACCCGGTCGAGCGCCGCCGTCGCCTCGGTCATCGGCCCAGGCTACGGGCGGCCTCAGCCCTTGGCGAGGGCGCGGGAGATGACCAGCCGCTGGATCTGGTTGGTGCCCTCGACGATCTGGAGCACCTTCGCCTCCCGCATGAACCGCTCGACCGGGTGGTCGGCGACGTAGCCGGCGCCGCCGAGCACCTGCACCGCGTCGGTGGTCACCCGCATCGCCATGTCGGTGGCGAACAGCTTCGCCTTCGCCGCCTCGATCGAGTACGGCCGGCCGGCGTCGCGCAGCCGCGCGGCGGAGAGCATCAGCGCACGGGCCGCGGAGATCTGGGTGGCGTGGTCGGCGAGGCTGAAGCCGAGCCCCTGGAAGTCGATGATCGGCCGACCGAACTGCTGGCGCTCCTTGGCGTAGCCGACCGCGTAGTCGAGGGCCGCCTGGGCCAGACCGACCGCGCAGGCGGCGATGCCGAGCCGACCGGAGTCCAGCGCGGACATGGCGATGCTGAAGCCCATCCCCTCCCCGCCGATCAGCCGCTCCGCCGGGACCCGGGCGTCGTCGAAGGCGACCTGGGCGACCGGGGAAGCGTGCAGGCCCATGGTCCGCTCGGCGGCCTGCGGGTGGATGCCCGGGGTGTTGCGGTCGGCGAGCAGGCAGGAGATGCCCTTCGGCCCCGGCTCGCCGGTTCGGCAGAAGATGTTGTAGAAGTCCGCCACCCGGGCGTGGGTGATCCACGCCTTGGTGCCGCTGACCACGTAGTCGTCGCCGTCGCGAACCGCCTTCGTGGTCAGGGCCGCCGCGTCGGAACCACCCTGCGGCTCGGAGAGGCAGTACGCCCCGAGCAGCTCCCCGCCGATCATGTCGGGCAGCAGCTTGCGCTGCTCGCCGGTGCCGTACTCGGCGACCGGGTAGCAGGACAGGGTGTGCACGCTGACCGCCTCGGCGACGGCGAGCCAGCGGCTGGCGAGGATCTCCAGCACCTGCAGGTAGACCTCGTACGGCTGGGCCGCGCCGCCGTGCTCCTCGGCGTACGGCAGGCCGAGCAGGCCGGCCCGGCCCAGGGTGCGCAGCACCTCGCGGGGGAACTCGGCGCGCTCCTCGAAGCCGGCGGCCTTCGGCGCGAGCTCGCGGTCGGCGAGTTCGGTGGCGAGGTCCAGCAGGTCGTGGGCCTCGTCGGTGGGGAGGATCCGGTCGACGTTCATAGCGCGATGAGCTCCGTGGGGGTGGTGTTGAGCCGTTGCCCGCCGTCCGTCGTGCAGACGACGATGTCCTCGATCCGGGCGCCGTGCCGCCCGGCGAGGTAGATCCCGGGTTCGACCGAGAAGGCCATGCCGGCCTCGAGGGGCCGGTGGTTGCCGGCCACCACGTACGGGTCCTCGTGGGTGTCGAGGCCGATGCCGTGGCCGGTGCGGTGCAGGAAGGCGTCGCTGTAGCCGGCGGCGCTGATCACGTCGCGGGCGGCCGCGTCGACCGCCTCGGCGGTGACACCGGGACGGACCGCGGCCACCGCCGCGCGCTGCGCCTCGTACAGCACACCGTAGTAGTCGGTGAAGCCGTCCGGTGCAGGGCCGCCGACCAGGTAGGTGCGGGTGCAGTCGGAGCGGTAGCCGGTCGGCATGGTGCCGCCGATGTCGACCACCACCGGCTCGCCGGCGCGGATCGGGCGGTCGGAGGTGCCGTGGTGCGGGCTGGCGCCGTTGGGCCCGGCGGCGACGATGACGAAGTCGACGCTCACGTGGCCGGCCGCCCGGATGGCCGCCGCGATGTCGGCGGCCACCTCGACCTCGGTCCGGCCGGGGCGCAGCCACTCCCCCATCCGGGCGTGCACCGCGTCGATCGCCGTCCCCGCCTCGGCGAGGGCGGCCACCTCCGCGGGGGACTTGCGGATCCGCAGCTCGCGCAGCACCTCGGAGGCGAGGCGCTGGGCGGCGGCGGGCAGCGCCTCGCGCAGGGCGAGGACCTGCTCGGCCCACATCCGGTCGGCCAGCCCGACGGCCGTGACCGGGCCGGGCAGGGCCGCGCGGACCAGCGGGTACGGGTCGGTGCCGTCGGGATGGTCGACGATCCGGACGCCGGTGGTCGGGGCGGCCTCCGCGCCGGGGCGTTCCAGGGTCGGCACGATCAGGGTGGGCTCGCCCTCGGCGGGCAGCACCAGGCAGGTCAGCCGCTCCCCCTCGTGGGCGTCGTAACCGGTCAGGTAGCGCAGGTCGGAGCCGGGGGTGAGCAGCAACGCGTCGAGGCCGGCCGCGGCGGTGGCGCGTTGCGCGGCGGCCAGCCGCTCGGCCGGGTACAGCTCGTCGGATCCCACCCTCAGAGCTTAACGGTCGTTTGGGCATCGGTGGGAGCCGGTCACCCGACCGCATTCGCGCCGTCGGGGCCGCCGGACGGTGCCGCGCAGGGCGGGCGGCGCGAACGGGGAGACGGACTGCGTCCCGCGCCGACCACGCCGTACGCTCGGTGCCGACGCGCCCGGCGGCGGAGGGAGCAGCATGGACACGGCAGGGCGGATCGGACGGCTGATGAGCATGCGCGCGCAGCCGGGGCGGGGCGCCGAGCTGGCCGACACGCTGCTGCGGGTGGCCGAGGGCCTGCGCGGGTTCCCCGGCTGCGAGCTGTACGTGATCAGCCGGGACCAGGTCGACCCGGACACCGTCCGGGTGACCGAGGTGTGGTCCGACGAGGAGGCGGTGCAGGCGGCGCTGGCCGCGGCTCCCGCCGCCGACGGCTCCGCCCCGAGCATCGCCGACGTGCTGGGGATGCTGACCGGGCCGCCCGAGCGGCTGGACGTCAAGCCCCTGGGCGGGATCGGCCTGCCGGACGGCCCGGCCGATGCCGGCTGAGCCGCCCGAACTCGTCGTCCCCGACGCGGCCGCCTGGCGGGCGTGGCTCGACGCCCACCACGCCGACCCGACCGGGGTGTGGCTGGTGCTGGCGAAGCGGGGCACCACCGAACCCACCCGGCTGGGGTACGACGAGGCCCTCGAAGAGGCGCTCTGCCACGGCTGGATCGACGGCCAGGTCCGGCGCCGCGACGACGGCACCTACCGGCAACGGTTCACCCCGCGCCGGGCGCGCAGCCCCTGGTCGGCGCGGAACGTGGCCCTGGTCGCGCGGCTGACTGCCGACGCCCGGATGCACCCGGCCGGCCTCGCCGAGGTGGAACGGGCCCGGACCGACGGCCGCTGGGACGCCGCGTACGCCGGGCAGGCCGCCGCGGAAGCGCCGCCGGACCTGCTGGCCGCGCTGGCCGCCGAGCCGCGGGCCCGGCGGATGTTCGACATCCTCACCGCGCAGAACCGCTACTCGGTGGTCTACCGGGTCACCAGCGCCAAGCGGGCCGACACCCGCAGCCGGCGGATCGCCCAGTTCGTCGAGATGCTGGCGCGCGGCGAGACGCCCCACCCGCAGCGGCGGACCCTCGACTGAGCCTCGGCCAGCGCACAGGTGGTGGTGGCGTACCGGGGGCCCGGGCCGGGCGCCGTCAGGCGGTGGCGGCCGCGGCGCGCAGGTCCTCCTCGGAGGCGCCGCGCCGCCAGTAGCCGGCCGCCCCGCCCGTCCGGCCCGCATCGGGACCTGACGACAACGGCCACGACCGGACCCGGCGCACGCCGTCGTGCGGGGTGCGTCGCGAATGGTCGCTGCGGGATAGGGTGCGCCGGTGGAGGAACTGAGCCGCCTGTTCCGCTCGGCCGCCGACCACGCGGCCGACTACCGGCGGTCGTTGCCGGACCGGCCGGTCGGGGTGCCGCTCGACCGGGCGGCGTTGGCCGACGCGTTCTCCGGCCCGTTGCCCGCCGCCTCCTGCCCACCGGAACAGGTGCTGGCGGAGCTGCTCACCGCGGCCGAGCCGGGCCTCGTCGCCAGCGCCGGCCCGCGATACTTCGGGTTCGTGGTGGGCGGCGCGCTGCCGGCGGCCACCGCGGCCGACATCCTCGCCGCCGGTTGGGATCAGCTCGCGTTCAACGCCGTCACCTCACCGGCGGCCATCGCCGCCGAGGCCGCCGCCGGCACCTGGCTGAAGGACCTGCTGGGGATCCCGGCGTCGGCATCGGTCGGGTTCGTCACCGGCGCGCAGGCGGCCAACACCGCCGGGCTCGCCGCCGCCCGGCACCAGGTGCTGGCGGACGCGGGTTGGGACGTCGAACGGCGGGGGCTGCTCGGGGCCCCGCCGGTCCGGGTGATCGCCGGCGACGAGCGGCACGCCACCATCGACCGGTCGCTGCGCCTGCTCGGCCTGGGCACGGACGTGGTGGAGCCGGTGCCCGCCGGGCCGAACGGCGCCCTCGACCTCGGCTCGCTGCGGGAGGTGCTGCGCGCCGGCTCTCCGGGCCCCACCATCGTGTGCCTGCAGGCCGGCAATGTGAACACCGGCGCGTGCGACCAGCTCCGGGAGGCGTGCGCACTGGTCCACCGGCACGGCGGGTGGGTGCATGTGGACGGAGCGTTCGGGCTGTGGGCCGCGGCGAGCCCCACCACGCGGCACCTGGTCGACGGGCTGGAACTGGCGGACTCGTGGGCCTGCGACGGCCACAAGTGGCTGAACCTGCCGTACGACTCGGCCTTCGCGTTCTGCGCCCGGCCCGACGTGCATGCGGCGGCGATGTCCTACACCGCCACGTACCTGGTCGGCTCTGGCGGCACACCGGCCGGGGCGGACCTCACCGCCGAGTCCTCGCGCCGGGCACGCGGGTTCGCCGTCTGGGCCGGACTGCGGGAACTGGGCCGCGACGGGGTCGCCACACTGGTCGACCGCTGCTGCGCACTGGCCCGCCGGTTCGCCGACGGCCTGACCGCGGCCGGGTTCGAGGTGGCCAACGAGGTGGTGCTCAACCAGGTACTGGTCGGCTTCGGCGACGACGCCCGCACCGACCGGGTGGTGGCGGCCGTGCAGGCGGACGGCACCTGCTGGGCGGGCGGTACGACCTGGCGGGGACGGCGGCTGATGCGCATCTCGGTGTCGAACGCCACCACCACCGAGGCGGACGTGGACCGCTCGGTCGCCGCGATCACCCGCCTCGCCGGCTGACGCCGTCCACGCCGCACCCGCCGCACCATTGCCCGCGCCGGTCACCATGGAGCCGTGCTCCGCTTCGTACTCAACGTGCTCTGGCTGGTCTTCGGCGGCGGGCTCGTCCTCGCCCTCGGCTACGGCATCGCCGCGCTGATCTGCTTCGCCCTGGTCGTCACCATCCCGTTCGGCGTCGCCTCGCTGCGGCTCGCCTCGTACGCGCTCTGGCCCTTGGGCCGGACCCTGGTCGCCAAGCCCGGGGCCGGGGTGGCCGCCGGCGCGGCGAACGTCCTGTGGGTGCTGCTGGCCGGCTGGTGGCTGGCGCTGTCCCACATCGTCGCCGGCGTCGGCCTCTGCCTCACCGTCATCGGCATCCCGTTCGGGGTGGCGAACTTCAAACTGGTGCCGGCGGCGCTCTGGCCGCTGGGCCAGGAGGTCGTCGAGGCGCCCTGACCGGTCAGCGGTAGCTGCGCGACGATCCCAGGTGTGCGTGCTCGTTGAACGAGAGCAGGTGCAGCCCGCCGGCCCCGGCCAGCACCGTGGTCACCGAGGCGTTCACCATGCCGCCACCGCGCCGTCGGCGAAGGCGGCCCAGCCGCCGTCGTCACCGTCGATCCACCGGCTCAGCGCCCGGTCCAGGTACGCCTGGAAGGCCCGGCCGTCCACCGTGGTCGCCGCGTCCTCGGAGGCGTACCGGGCGAGCAGATCCCGGTGGTCGTACTCGTTCCAGCGGGCGTCCTCGACCATCGGCCCGACGCCGGGGAGGCCGAGCAGCGCGGCGGTCTCCCGCTGCCGGCGCAGCGTGCCGGAAACCAGCAGCGGCGTACGGGCCCGGTCGGCCAACTCGCGGCCGGTACGCCGGGCCTGCTCGCGGCCCAGGTCGCTGAGGGCGTCGTAGTCGGCGGCGCCGAACGAGGCCTGCCCGTGCCGGACCAGGTGGATCAGCGCCACGCCCCGCCCTTTCCCGTCGGTGTTCCGCCCCGGCGAAATGTACGCGCCACCCGGGTCCCGGTCACCACCCGTAAGGCGTCCTAGGAGGCTGGGTACCCAGCCTCGAGATGCCACCGGCTGACGCGAATCGGCCTCGCGTCGGCTCGGACGGGACTACGGTCGGAGCAGTGGTCGATCACCTCACCGCGATCGAGGCACTCAAGGCCGACCCGGCGCTGTCCGGGCTGCGCCCCTCCCTCGAGGCGTACTACGGCGATCCGGTCCGGGAGGCCGCGATGGACGCCTTCTACGCCCGCTTCGTCCACCCCGGCGACCTGGTCTTCGACCTCGGCGCACACGTCGGCGACCGGCTCGGCAGCTTCCGCCGCCTCGGCGCCCGCGTGGTGGCCGTCGAGCCGCAGCCGCTCTGCGTCCGCGCGCTGCGGGCGCTCTACACCGACGACCCGGGGGTGACCGTGGTGGCGGCCGCCTGCGGCGCCCGCCCGGATCCGGTGCGGTTGCACATCAACTCGGCCAATCCCACCATCTCCACCGCCTCCCCCCAGTTCATCGCGGCGGCCGCCGGGGCCGACGGGTGGGCGCACGAGATCTGGGACGTCGCGGTGGAGGTGGCCGGCACCACCCTGGACAGGCTCATCGCCGCGCACGGCGTACCGGCCTTCGTCAAGATCGACGTGGAGGGCTTCGAGGAGGCGGTGCTGGCCGGCCTGACCCGTCCGCTGCCGGCGCTGTCGTTCGAGTTCACCACCATCGCCCGGGGGCCGGCCCAGCGCTGCCTGGACCGGCTCACCGGGCTCGGCTTCACCCGGTTCAACGTCGCGCTCGGCGACGAGATGGCCCTCGCCCTGCCCCGCTGGCGCACCGCGCGGGAGATCGCCGCCCACCTGAACGGCCTCCCGCACGCGGCCAACTCGGGCGACGTGTACGCCGTCCTGCGGTGAGTTGCCGCATCGCGGGGTCACCCGGCACACGGAGGGCCCGCCCTGCGGCAGCCGGAGTGGATCACCTGCCGGTCGGATCAGCGCGGTGTGCGCCGGGCATCGACGCAGCTCAGCGCCCCCGGCCGGGCGAGGACGGACGGCCGCCAGCTCCGGCACTTTTTTAAGGTTTTGAACTTAGGCATGTTTCGTTACCGGCCTGTTATTGACGTGACCGGCGCCACTTCGGTTGACTGCGACGGAACCGCTTCCGCAACCGGTTCCGAACCACCACCCCTGCGACCCGGGAGGGTCCCGTGCCGATCACCATCGCCGACGTCGCCACCCGCGCGGGGGTGAGCAAGACGACCGTCTCGCGGGTACTCAACGGCAAGGGCGAGGTGCACATCCGCACCGCCGACCGGGTCCGGGCGGTGATCAGCGACCTGGGGTACGTGCCCAGCGCCCGCGCGGTCGGCCTGGCCCGCGGCCGCACCCGGGTGGTCGGCATGCTGGTGCCCGCGCTGACCTGGCCGTGGATGGGCGAGGTGCTCCAGGGCGCGGCCGACGTGGTCGAGTCGGAGGGGTACGGGCTCCTGCTGTTCACCTGCACCCGGGGCGACGAGTCGATGCGCCGGTTCGCCTCCCAGGTCTCCGCGAAGTCCTTCGACGGCCTGCTCGTCGTCGAGCCGGAGGGCACCCTCGACTACATCACCGAGCTGCACGAACGCGGCCTGCCGGTGATCCTCATCGACGACCGCGGCCACCAGCCGGGCTTTCCGTCGGTGCGGACCACCAACACCGACGGCGCCCGGGCCGCCGCGGCCCACCTGCTGGCCCTGGGCCGGCGCCGGCCCCTCGTGGTGACCGGGCTGCGCCGCTTCGGCTGCACCCGGGAGCGGCTCGCCGGCTTCGCGGACGGCTACGCCGACGCCGGCCTGCCGATCGACCCCGCCCTCGTCGTGGAGGGTGACTTCACCTTCGAGTGCGGCCGGGCGGCGGTGGAGCGCCTCCTGGCCGACGGCGTGCCGTTCGACGCGGTGTTCGCCCACAACGACCTCTCCGCCGCCGGCGCGCTCCAGGCGCTGCGCGACGCCGGCCGGCGCGTCCCGCAGGACGTGGCCGTCGTCGGCTTCGACGACCTGCCCCTGGCGGGGCACACCCACCCGCCGCTGAGCTCGGTACGCCAGCCGTTGCGGGAGATGGGGGCGGTCGCCGCCCGTACCCTCATCGCCCACCTCGCCGGCACGCCGCTGCGCGACACCCCGACTGTCATCCCCACCAGCTTCACCGTCCGCGCCTCGACCGGCACCACCTGACCGCTCCACCGCCGAACCCACCACCCACACCGACGGGCGCCCGCCCGCCGGTGGCACCACCGCACACCCTCCATCCACCACATCCCGCCTGAGGTACGCGGGAGCACCGAGGGAGACCTCCATGAGAAGAAGGCAGTTCCTCGCCGTCGCGCTGGCCGGCGCGCTGGCCACCGGCGTCGCGGCGTGCGGCGACAGCCCGAACGCCAACAAGAAGAACGGCCAGGCGGCCACCGTGCTCAACGTCGGCATGCCGAACGGACCGCAGGCCGAGAACAACAACCCGTTCCTCACCACGTCCGCCGCCGCCTCGCTGGGCTACCGCTGGCAGATCTTCGAGCCGCTGATGATGTGGAACCCGGTCAAGCCGGCCGAGCCGTTCAAGCCGTGGCTGGCCACCAAGGCCGAGTGGTCGGCGGACTACACCTCGGTCAAGGTCACCATCCGCGACAACGCCACCTGGTCGGACGGCCAGAAGGTCACGGCCGAGGACGTCGCGTTCACCTACAACCTGGTCAAGAAGTACCCGGCCCTCAACGACCAGGGCGTTCCCTACACCGACGCGACCGCGAGCGGCAACGAGGTCACGATCAAGATGTCCAGCCCGCAGTTCGTCAACCAGCAGAAGGTGCTGTGGCGGGTGCCGATCGTGCCCAAGCACGTCTGGGAGAAGATCAGCGACCCGACCACCGACCCGGTCAAGCAGCCGATCGGCAGCGGGCCGTACACGCTGAAGTCGTTCACCCCGGCCACCACGACCCTGACCGTGCGCGACAGCGGCTACTGGCAGGACCTGCCGAAGGTCAAGGAACTGCGCTACACGTCGTACACCGACAACAGCGCGCAGACCACCGCCCTCGCCAACGGCGAGTCGGAGTGGAGCTTCGTCTTCATCCCCAACTACCAGGCGGTCTTCGTCGCCAAGGACCAGGCCCACCACAAGGTGTGGGCACCGCCGGTGCTCGGCATCCACGGCCTCTACCTCAACACCACGAAGAAGCCGTTCGACGACCCGACGCTGCGCCGCGCGATGAACATGGTCATCGACCGCGAGGACATCTTCACCACGGCCGAGGCCGGATACTTCCACCCGCTGGTGAAGAGCGTGACCGGTCTGCCCAGCCCGGCCGGTGACGCGTTCGTGGCGCCCGAGTTCAAGGGCCAGGAGCAGAAGGTCGACGTCGAGGGCGCCAAGGCGCTGCTCACCGGCGCCGGCTACAAGCTCGACGGCAACACCCTCAAGGACAAGGCGGGCAAGGCCGTCACCATCAAGCTGACCGACCCGGCCGGCTGGTCGGACTACCAGACCAGCCTCGAGATCGTGAAGGACGGTCTGTCGAAGATCGGCATCGCCGCGACCGTCGACAAGGCCAACCAGGACGCCTGGTTCCGCAACGTCGAGCAGGGCAACTTCGAGGCGACCTTCCGGTGGACCGAGGGCGGCGCCACGCCGTACGACATCTACCGGACGGTGATGGACGGCCGGCAGCTCAAGCCGATCGGCACCGCCTCCCCCGCCGGCAACTTCGGCCGCTTCAACAGCAAGGAGGCGACCGACGCCCTGGTCGCCTACGCGAACGCGACCGACGACGCCACCCGTACCACCGCGATGAACACGCTGCAGAAGGTCTTCGTCGACCAGATGCCGATGATCCCGGTCGGCGCGGACAACATCGGTGGCGCGTACAGCACCAAGAACTGGACCGGCTGGCCCGACGACTCGAACCCGTACGGCGCCCTGCAGCCCACCCAGCCGAACGCGCTGGACGTGGTCCTGCACCTCAAGCCCGCCAACGGCTGACACCCGGCACCGCCTCCCCGGCCGCGGTCGGCCGGGGAGGCGGTGGCCACCTCCATCACATGGCAACCCCAGACAGGAACTCGGCATGACGTTGAGCGACAGCGCGGCGGCGCCGGCCGACGAGGTGGTGCTGGAGGCCGTCGGCCTGACCAAGCACTTCCCCGTCCGCAGGCGGCTGCGTGACCTCTTCACCCGTACGCCGGCGGTCGTGCACGCCGTCGACGACGTGACGTTCGCGCTGCGTCGTGGCCAGGTGACCGCGCTGGTCGGGGAATCCGGCTCCGGCAAGTCCACCGTGGCCCGGCTGCTGGCCCAGCTCTACCCGCGCACCGCCGGCGACGTCCGCCTGCACGGCAGGTCGACCCGGGTGCGCGGCGGCCGGGCGTTCCGGGCCTACGTACGACGGGTCCAGCTGATCCTGCAGGACCCGTTCGCGTCCTTGAACCCGGTGCACACCGTCCGCTACCACCTCACCCGATCGCTGCGGATCCACGGCAACGCGGGCCGGACCGACGCGGACCTGGACCAGGCCCTCGCCGACCTGCTCACCCGGGTCCGCCTCACCCCGCCCGAGCGCTTCCTGGACGTGTTCCCGCACGAACTCTCCGGCGGCCAGCGGCAGCGCGTCGCCATCGCCCGGGCGCTCGGCGCGAACCCGGAGGTGCTGCTCGCCGACGAGCCCGTCTCCATGCTCGACGTCTCGATCCGGCTCGGCGTGCTCAACCTGCTCCAGGACCTCAAGGAGCGGCTCAACCTCGCCATCCTCTACATCACCCACGACATCGCCTCGGCCCGCTACTTCGCCGACGAGACGATCGTCATGTACGCCGGCCGCATGGTCGAGGGCGGCGACAGCGAGACGATCACCCAGCAGCCGGCCCACCCGTACACCCGGCTGCTCATCGAGTCCGCGCCCGACCCCGACCGCATCACCGGCGACGATGCCGACGAGACCGCCGGGAAGGACCGCGGTCAGGGCGAGCCGCCGAGCCTGATCCGCCCGCCCACCGGCTGCCGGTTCCACCCCCGCTGCCCGCACGCCATGCCCCGCTGCACCGCGGACCTGCCGCCCCGGCTGACCATCGCCGACCGGCCCGGCCACTGGGCGGCGTGCTGGCTCTACGACCCGGCCGCCGTCGCCGCCGACGTGCCCGGCTCCGCCGTTCCCGACGCCGACCCGACCGTGCCGCCACCGCCGGCCGCGCAGGAAGGCGCCGCCACCCTGGGTGAGGCACGATGAGATTCCTCCTGCAACGCACGATCTTCTATCTGTTCACCGCGTGGGCGGCGATCACGCTCAACTTCTTCATCCCGCGGCTGGTGCCGGGAGACCCGGTCCAGTCGCTGATCTCGCGCAACCAGGGCCGGATCAGCGCCGACGCGATCCAGTCGTTGCGCGTGCTGTTCGGGCTGGACAAGAACGAGAACGTCTGGGAGCAGTACCTCGACTACTGGCGGCAACTCTTCCACGGTGACCTCGGTCTGTCGTTCACCTTCTTCCCGACGCCGGTGTCCACGGTGATCGGCGACAGCCTGCCGTGGACGGTGTGTCTGGTGGGCATCACCACGATCGTCAGCTTCCTGCTCGGCACCGCGCTCGGCGTCGGCGCCGGCTGGCGGCGCGGCTCATGGATCGACGCGCTGCTGCCGGCCACCACGTTCCTGTCCTCGATCCCGTACTTCTGGCTGGGTCTCGTCGCCATCGCGGTGTTCACCGGGCCGGGGAGTTTCTTCCCGTCCTCCGGCGGCTACGAGCCGGGACTGGTGCCGGCGTTCGACCAGTACTTCATCCCGAGCGCGATCCAGCACAGCGTCCTGCCCGCCGCCACCATCCTGGTCTCCTCGATGAGCGGCTGGATCCTCAGCATGCGCAACATGATGGTCACCGTCTCGTCGGAGGACTACATCACGGTCGCCCACGCGAAGGGTCTGCCGGAGCGCCGGGTCGCACTCAGCTACGCCGCCCGCAACGCGCTGCTGCCCAACGTCTCCGGATTCGCGCTGTCGCTCGGGTTCATCGTCGGCGGCACGCTCCTGGTGGAGATCGTCTTCTCCTACCCGGGCCTCGGCTACCAGCTCTTCCAGGCGGTCGGCTACAAGGACTACCCGCTGATGCAGGGGATCTTCCTGATCATCACGATCTCGGTGCTGGTGGCGAACCTGCTGGCCGACGTCGCGTACCTGCTTCTCGACCCGCGCACCCGAAAGAGCTGAGCGATGGCAATCTCACCGTCGAGCATCGAACAGGTCATCCCCGGCCAGGGGGCGATGGCCCAGCCGTCGGCCGTGCCGGGCCGGGCGAAGCGGCGCCGGTTCCGCTTCCTGGCCAACGCCAAGGCCGCGACCGGCGTGGTGATCCTGGCCGGCTACTGCCTCTTCGCGGTCATCGGGCCGTGGGTGGCGCCGTACGACCCGGACGCCCGCAGCGGCGACGTCCTGCAGGCGCCCTCGGCCCGGCACTGGTTCGGCACCACGCACCTCGGTCAGGACATCTTCAGCCAGATCCTGGTCGGCGCACGCAGCGTCATGGTGGTGGGCCTGATCGCCGGGGTGCTGGCGACGATCCTGTCCATCCTCATCGGCGTGACGGCCGGCTATCTCGGCGGGGCCGCCGACGAGGGGCTGTCGGCCCTGTCCAACGTGTTCCTGGTCATCCCCGCGCTGCCGCTGATCATCATCGTCACGTCGATCGTCGAACAGGCCAGTGACACGCTGGTCGCGCTGATCATCGGCCTCACGTCGTGGGCGTGGGGCGCCCGCGTGCTGCGCGCGCAGACGCTGTCGCTGCGCCGCCGGGACTACGTCGAGGCGGCGCGGGCCACCGGCGAGCGGACCGGGCGGATCATCCTGTTCGAGATCCTGCCCAACCTGACCGCGATCATCGCGTCCGGCTTCGTCGGCACGGTCATCTTCGCGGTCATGTCCGAGATCACCCTGGCCTTCATCGGCATCTCGTCGGTCTCGTCCTGGAACTGGGGCACCATCCTGTTCTGGGCACAGGGCCAGCAGGCCCTGGCACAGGGCGCCTGGTGGTGGTTCGTCCCGGCCGGGCTGGCCATCGCGCTGCTCGGCACCGCCCTCGCGCTGATCAACTTCGGCATCGACGAGTTCGTCAGCCCCCGGCTGCGCAGCAGCGGCCGGACCCGGATCCGCACCGCCGACGGGCGTACCGCCCGGATGCGGGTCGGCTTCACCCCCGTGCTGGCGCCGGCCCGCACGGTCCCGGCTCCCCGCAAGGAGGTTGCGCGATGAGCGATCCCGTCCTGGAGATCCGGGGACTGCGCGTCGACTACGGCCTCGGCGACGCGGCGGTGCACGCGGTCCGCGACGTCGACCTGACCCTGCACCGGGGCGAGGTGCTGGGGCTGGCCGGGGAGAGCGGCAGCGGCAAGTCCACCCTGGCGTACGGGCTGACCCGGCTGCTGCCCCCGCCGGGCGTGGTCAGCGGCGGCCAGGTGATCTACCACCCGGTCGACGGGCCACCGGTGGACGTGCTGGCCCTGAGCCCGGCGCAGCTGCGGGCGTTCCGCTGGGCGGAGACCTCGATCGTGTTCCAGGGGGCGATGAACTCGCTCAACCCGGTGCACCGGATCTCCACCCAACTGCTCGACGTGATCAAGGCGCACGAGCCGCGGAGCACGGCGGCGGCGCGGCGGGACCGGGCGCGCGAGCTGCTGCGCCTGGTCGGCATCTCCGCCGACCGACTGGACAGTTACCCGCACCAGCTCTCCGGCGGAATGCGGCAACGCGTCATGATCGCCATGGCGCTGGCGCTGGAGCCGCAGGTCGTCATCATGGACGAGCCGACCACCGCGCTGGACGTGGTGATGCAGCGGCAGATCCTCGGGCAGCTCGCCGAGCTGCGCGAGCGGCTGGGCTTCGCGGTGCTGTTCATCACCCACGACCTGTCGCTGCTGGTCGAGTTCTCCGACCGGATCGCGATCATGTACGGCGGCCGGATCGTCGAGGAGGCGCCCGCCGCGCAGCTGTACCGGCGGGCGCTGCACCCGTACACCGACGGGCTGCTGCACTCCTTCCCCGCGCTGCGCGGCGCGCGCCGCGAGCTCGCCGGCATCCCCGGCTCGCCGCCGGACCTGCGAGCCATGCCGGACGGGTGCGCGTTCCACCCGCGCTGTCCGAAAGCGTTCGACCCGTGCGACAAGGAGTTGCCGCCGCTCGGCCCACCCGGCGACGGGGACCCGCGGCGGAGCGTCGCCTGCTGGCTGCATCCGGCCGCCATGCCGCTGTCCCGCTGACCACCACCGCCCGACCGACCACCCGCACGACTCGCGAGGAGAACCATGGACACCGACCTCACCAGCCCAAGCCTCGGCCAGGCCGACCCGATCGACACCCTGCCGCCGACCTTCCGGTGGGGGGTGGCGACCTCGTCGTACCAGATCGAGGGTGCGGTGGCCGAGGACGGCCGCACGCCGTCCATCTGGGACACGTTCTGCCGCGTCCCCGGGGCGGTGGCGAACGGCGACACCGGCGACGTGGCCTGCGACCACTACCACCGGATGCCGCAGGACGTCGCGCTCATCGCCGACCTGGGCCTGGACACGTACCGGTTCTCGGTGGCCTGGCCCCGCGTGCAGCCGGGCGGGCGCGGCCCGGCGAACCCGGCCGGGGTGGGCTTCTACGACCGGCTGGTCGACGAGCTGCTGGGCCGGGGCGTGGACCCGTGGGTGACGCTCTACCACTGGGACCTGCCGCAGGAACTGGAGGACGCCGGCGGCTGGCCGAACCGGGACACCGCGTACCGGTTCGCCGACTACGCCGAGCTGGTCTTCGCCGCGCTCGGCGACCGGGTGAAGACCTGGACCACGCTGAACGAGCCGTGGTGCTCGGCGATGCTCGGCTACGCGTACGGCCAGCACGCGCCGGGCCGGCGGAACCTGGGCGACGGGATCGCCGCCGTGCACCACCTGCTGCTCGGCCACGGGCTGGCGGCGCAGCGGCTGCGCGCGGCGGCCGGCACGCCGATCGAGCTGGGCATCACCCTCAACCTGGCCCCCGCCGACCCGGCCACCGACTCCCCGGCCGACCGGGACGCCGCCCGGGCCGCCGACGGCCTGGCCAACCGGATCTACCTGGACCCGCTGGTCCACGGCCGCTACCCGGAGGACGTGGTCGCCGACCTGGCCGCCGAGGGGGTCCGCATCCCGGTCGAGGACGGCGACCTGGCGGTCATCGCCACCCCGGTCGACGTGCTCGGGGTGAACTACTACTTCGGGCAGCTGCACTCCGGGGTGGACGAGCAGGGGCGGGAGCGGGACGAGCAGGGCCGGCCGGTGCGCCGCGTGGTCCCCCGGGACCTGCCGCGCACCGCGATGGACTGGGAGATCGTGCCGGAGTCCTTCACCGACCTGCTGGTCCGGCTGCACCGGGACTACCCGGGCGTGCCGCTGGTGATCACCGAGAACGGCGCGGCCTTCGCGGACCGGCCGGACGCCGACGGGTACGTCGCCGACGACGACCGGGTGGCGTACCTGGCCGAGCACCTGCGGGCGGTGGCCCGGGCCCGGCAGGCCGGCGCCGACGTGCGCGGATACTTCGCCTGGTCACTGCTGGACAACTTCGAGTGGGCGTACGGCTACGACAAGCGGTTCGGCATCGTCCGGGTTGACTACGACACCCAGCGGCGCACGCTCAAGCGCAGCGCCCACTGGTACCGGGACACCGTCCGGCGGGTGCGCGGGGACGCCTGATCCCGCTCCGGGACGGCCGCGCGGGCGCTGCCCGGGTGGCCGTCCCGGCGTGCCCGTGCGCCCTGCCGGGGCGCTTTTTTCATGTCTTGACATAAGCAGGTGCGAGGGGTTTTCTCATTCACGGATGTCGATTTTGCGAAGGGAGCATCCGTGTCCCCCACCACCGCCCCCCGGCTCGCCGGCCGGGTCGCCCTGGCGCTCTGCCTGGCCGCCGGCACCGTCGCCCTGTCCCCGCCCCCGGCCGCGCACGCCGCCGGGGAGACCGTCAACGTCTGGCTCACCACCACCTCCGACTCCGGCGGCCGTACCGTGACCCGCGGCCTGCAGCAGCAGAGCCCGCTGGGCTTCGCCGCGTCCAGCGCCGCCGCCACGCACACCGTGACGATCGACGAGAACACCCGCTACCAGCAGTTCGAGGGCGCCGGCGCGTCCATCACCGACACCACCGCCTACCTGCTGCGCGGCGGGCCGGTCAGCGCGGCCACCCGGGACGAGGTGATGCGCAGGCTCTTCAGCCCGACCGACGGCATCGGCCTGTCGTACGTGCGCAACCCGGTCGGCGCCTCGGACCTGTCCCGTCCCGGCAACGTCTCCCTCGACGACACCTGCTGCGACCTGAACGACTTCGGCGCCAACGGGTACGACACCAACGTGGAGCTGCTGACCGCGCAGGCGAAGCAGCTCAACCCGGGCCTGCGGGTGATGGTGGTGCCGTGGAGCGCGCCCGGCTGGATGAAGGACAACGGCCGGATGGACCAGATGGGCTGGCTCAAGTGGGAGTACTACGCCACCTACGCCCAGTACTTCGTGAAGACCATCCAGGCGTACGCGGCCCGGGGTGTCACGGTCGACTACGTGTCGCTGCAGAACGAACCGAACTGCTGCCAGGCGAGCAACCCCACCGCGATGGACTACCCGGGGATGAACTGGAACTCCTCCGGCCTCGTCGAGCTGAGCAAGAACTTCGTCTACCCGGCGTTCCGCAACGCCGGCATCACCACCAAGGTCCTGGTGCACGACTGGAACTACGGCGACTACGGCACCATCGGCTCCGGGCTGCTCGCCGACAGCGCGGTCCGCACCGACCCGCTGTTCGGCGGGATCGCCTGGCACGGCTACTGGGGTGACCCGGCGGTCGGCAGCCAGGTGCACGACCAGTACCCGGCGGTGCCGCAGTTCAGCACCGAGCACTCCGGCGGCACCTGGATCGCCAACCAGCACAACGAGGACATGGCCGACATCGTGAACTACGCCCGGAACTGGAGCCGGAGCGTCGTCAAGTGGAGCCTCGCGGTCAACCAGAACATGGGCCCGCACAACGGCGGCTGCGGCACCTGCACCGGCCTGATCACCGTGCACGAGGGCGACTCCCGGGCCGGGCAGGTCGA
The DNA here is from genome assembly GCF_055586005.1 of Micromonospora sp. NPDC051924. Classification (NCBI taxonomy): domain Bacteria; kingdom Bacillati; phylum Actinomycetota; class Actinomycetes; order Micromonosporales; family Micromonosporaceae; genus Micromonospora; species Micromonospora sp. NPDC051924. The sequence continues at coordinate 48,846 of NZ_JBVJJA010000037.1, read as the reverse complement.
CTACACGATCGAGTACTACACCACCGGCCACCTGACCAAGTTCGTCAAGCCCGGGGCGTACCGGATCGCCTCCACCGCCAACGCGACGGTGCAGAACGTCGCCTACCGCAACCCGGACGGCTCCAAGGCGCTGATCGCACACAACGGCGGCACCTCGGCCCAGTCGGTGAAGATGGTGTGGGGCGGGCAGTCCTTCACCTACACCCTGCCGGCCCGCACCACCGCCACGTTCACCTGGTCCGGCACCCAGTCCGGCGGGGGCACGCCGAGCGGCCTGATCACCGGCATCGACGGCAAGTGCCTCGACGTCACCGACAACGCCACCGCCGACGGCACGCCGATCCAGATCTGGACCTGCTTCGGTGGGCCGAACCAGCAGTGGACCCGGGCCGCCGACGGCACCCTCCGGTCGCTGGGCAAGTGCCTCGACGTCGCCGGCGGCGGCACCGCCGACGGCACGAAGGTGCAGCTGTGGACCTGCAACGGCACCGCGGCCCAGCAATGGGTCTGGACGTCCGGGCGGGACCTGGTGAACCCGCAGGCCAACAAGTGCCTCGACGTCACCGGCAACACCTCGGCCGACGGCACGAAGACGCAGATCCGGAGCTGCACCGGCGGCGCCAACCAGAAGTGGACGCTGCCGTCCTGAACCCGGCGCCGGGCCGGCGGCTCCCCGCCGGCCCGGCGGCTCAGCGGGTGCGCGCCCCGGGACTCAGGTGGTCCGCGACCGCCGGCGCAGCGGGCCCGCACCCGGCGGCTCGGCGGTGGCGCGCGCCGGCCGCGTCGGCGGGGCCACCCGGACGACCGGCTCGCGGGGCACGCCGCCGTCGCGCAGCAGCCGGGCCATCGGCAGGGTGGCCGCGCCCATCGCGACCGCGTCCGGTCCGAGCCGGCACAGCTCGATCGAGGTCTGCGCGTACGGCTGGCGCAGCGCGTGCCGCGCGGTGGCCTCGCGGATCTGCGGCAGATAGCGCTCGCCCAGGGCGAGGCCGGCCCAGCCGCCGAGCACCACCCGCTCGGGGTTGAAGAGGTTGACCAGGTTCGCCACCCCGGCGCCGAGGTAGCCGACCGTCTCGTCGAGCACCTTGGCGGCGGTGCGGCCGGTCGACCGGAGCAGCTCGCCGAAGGCGGTCTCCTCGTCGCCGCCGGCCGCCGGGCGGCCGCGGTTGGCCTGGCGGAACCGGTCCAGGACGCCCTCCGCCCCGACGTACGCCTCCAGGCAGCCGAGGTTGCCGCAGCGGCAGCGGCGGCCCCCGTACACGATGGTGGTGTGGCCCCACTCGCCGGCGCTGCTGTGCGCGCCGCGGTAGCCGACGCCGTCGGCGACCACGCACGCGCCGACGCCGGAGCCGACCAGCGCGACCACCGCGTGCCGGACGCCCCGGCCTGCGCCGAACCACATCTCGGCCTGGCCGAGGGTCTTCGCGCCGTTGTCGATGTGCACCGGGATGTCGGTGCCGGCACGCAGCATCGCGCCGAGCGGCACACCCTCCCAGCCGAGCGTCTGCGCGTGCACGACCGCGTCGGCGGTCCGCTCGACGGTGCCGGAGACGGCGACGCCGAAGCCGAGCACGGCGGCCGGGTCGACGCCGGCCTGTTCGACCACCGCGTCGAGGCCGTGCAGCAGGTGGCGGGCCACGTCCTGCGGGTCGGGGTCGGCGGCGGCGATCGGGTACTCGGCCTTGGCGAGGGCGGTCATCGCGAGGTCGAAGAGCTCGACCTGGACCCGGGTCTCGCCGACGTCGGCGCCGACCAGGTAGCCGTAGCCGGGTGCGACGCGCAGCAGCACCCGCGGCCGGCCGCCGTCGGAGTCGACCGAACCGGCCTCCTCGACCAGCCCCTCGCCGATCATCTCGCCGACCAGGTTGCTCACACTGGCCAGGCTCAGCGCGGTGGTCTGCCCCAGCTCGTGGCGGCTGAGCGGGCCGTCCAGCCAGATCCGGCTGAGCAGCACCGACCGGTTGGCCCGGCGCATGTCGCGCACCGTGGTGCGTCTGGCGTCCACGTCCCGCGCCGTCCTCTCCCCGACCGCCCTGCGGGCGGCCGCATTCACTCCGTGAAGCAAGTGGTGACAGAGTACTGCGCATTTACACTTAACAAAGTTAACTGATAACCTCCGGCGCATCGATGAGGAGGTATGTCATGCGACTTCGACGCGGGTTGACCGCCCTGCTCGGCGGCGCCGTGCTGCTCGCCGTCGGCACCGCCCTGCCGGCCGCCACCGGCCTGGCCGCCACCGCCGGCACCACCGCGCTGGTGTCCTGCGCCGGCGTGCCGGCCTGGGCCGAGGGGGTGACCTGGACCGCCGGCAGCAAGGCCACCTACGCCAACCGGCTCTACCAGGCGCTGCAGACGAACACCCCGCCGGTCGGCGCCGGCTGGACCCCGCCCGCCACCCCGGCGCTCTGGACCGACCTCGGCGCCTGCGACGGCGGGAGCACCCCGTCCCCCACCCCCACCACGTCCTCGCCCTCCCCCACGCCGTCGCCCACCACGTCCCCCTCCCCCACCACGTCACCCACCCCCACGGCGTCGCCGTCGCCCACACCCACCTCGTCCCCGGGCGGGACCACCTGCGCGCCGAAGCCCCGGCCGGCGGGCAAGGTGCTCCAGGGCTACTGGGAGAACTGGGACGGCGCCGCCAACGGGGTGCACCCGGGCCTCGGCTGGACCCCGATCACCGACGCGCGCATCACCGGGCACGGCTACAACGTGGTCACCGCCGCCTTCCCGGTGATCCGCTCCGACGGCACGGTGCTCTGGGAGGACGGCATGGACGCCGGGGTGAAGGTGCCCACCCCCACCGAGATGTGCCAGGCCAAGGCCGCCGGGCTGACCGTCCTGCTCTCCATCGGCGGGGCCACCGCCGGCATCGACCTCAGCTCCAGCGCGGTCGCCGACCGGTTCGTCGCCACCGTGGTGCCGATCCTGAAGAGGTACAACTTCGACGGCATCGACATCGACATCGAGACCGGACTCACGGGCAGCGGGAACATCACCCAGCTCTCCACCTCGCAGGCCAACCTGGTCCGGATCATCGACGGGGTGCTGGCCCAGATGCCGGCCGGCTTCGGACTCACCATGGCCCCGGAGACCGCGTACGTCACCGGCGGCAGCGTCACCTACGGCTCGATCTGGGGCGCGTACCTGCCGATCGTCAAGCGGTACGTCGACAACGGCCGGCTCTGGTGGCTGAACATGCAGTACTACAACGGCAGCATGTACGGCTGCGCCGGCGACTCGTACTCCGCCGGCACGGTGCAGGGCTTCGTCGCCCAGACCAACTGCCTGAACACCGGGCTGGTCGTGCAGGGCACCACCATCCGCGTCCCGTACGACAAGCAGGTGCCCGGTCTGCCCGCCCAGTCCGGGGCCGGCGGCGGGTACCTGAGCCCGTCCTCCGTGGCGCAGGCGTGGAACACGTACCAGGGCGGCCTGAAGGGGCTGATGACCTGGTCGATCAACTGGGACGGGTCGAAGGGCTGGACCTTCGGCGACAACGTCAGGGCTCTCCAGGGCCGGTGATGCCGGCGGGGCCCCGCAGGCGCGCGGGGCCCCGCGTCACCGCCCGGCCAACCAGTCCCGGACGGCGGCGTAGTCGGCGTCGGTGAGGCCCCGGCGCGGGTCCACCCGGTACGCGAGCACCGGGGCGGGATGGTGCGCGGCCAGCCACGCCCGGTCGGCAACGCCGATCTCGTCGTCGATCCAGACGAACGGCCGGCGCCGGGCCCAGTCGGACAGCGCCCGGGTCTTCCAGTGCAGACCGTCGGGCGGAGGGTCGACGTCGGGCCAGTCGACCACCGGCAGCTCGGGCAGCCCGAGCCGGCGGCCGACCACGCGGTTGGCCTCGGCCATCCAGGTCGTCGCCCAGACCAGGTCGCCGGGCAGCGCCCAGAGGCGGACACCGTGCCGCGGATCGAGGCGGCCCAGCAACGGATTCCCCGGGCCGCCGGCCGGGACGGGCGCACCCGCGCCGAACGGGATGAGGGGTCCGTCGACGTCGAGGAAGAGCAGGGGGCGATCGGGCATCCCGCCGACCCTAGCCGCCCGCGGACCTGACCGTGGCCCGACTGATCGGCTGCGACCACGCGCCCACCCTCCACGAGGGCGACACCGTGGACAGCGTCAGCCCGCATCGACTGGCTCGCCGGCCACCTCGACGCCGCGGGATGACGCCGGGCCGCCCTCGGACGGCCCGGCGTGAGCGAGGTCAGCCCTGCTTCTGCTGGCAGGGTACGCAGAAGCGGGCGTGCGGCAGCACCTCCAGGCGCTCCGGCGGGATCTGCGTCCGGCACCGCTCGCAGGTGCCGTAGGCGCCCTCGGCGATGCGGCGCAGCGCGTCACCGATCTGCCCGAGGCTCTGCCGCGTGGTGGCGATCATCGCCGCGCGGGTGTGCGCCTCGCCGGGGTCGCCGGTGTCCGCGGTCAGTTCGGTCAGCCGGGCGGTCTGCGTCTCGAACTCGCTGGTGAGAGTGGCCCGCAGCCGCGCGAGCCACTGCTGGTCGATGCTCTCTCGAATGTCGGTGCCCATGTCGGATCCTTCCTCGGAAAAAGAAAAAGGGCCGAAGCCGGATGGCTTCGCCCTGGTGGCCGTTCGCGGAGTGGGATGCGGTTCTCCGGGCGGGCCACGGTCCGTGGGGATCGGACTGGGCAGGCCGTGCACGGGCGCGACGGCGGCCCGGAGGCCACAGGCAGCGGCCGGCGCCACCGCGGCGACCGCGGTGGGGGTCGACTGACCGGCCCGGACCATGCGGCCACCATAGGCCGGGCCGGCGGGTACGCCAAGGCATTTCCGCGCCGGACGCCGGTTCCGCCGGCGTCGCCCGCTGGACGCCGGTGCGTCACAGGACCGTCGCGACGGCGGCATTTCATATTCATGATCTTCCTTGTACGGTGCCGCTCATGTCCGTACCTATCCGCCATCGGAGCCCGGGAATCCTGGCCGCGCTCCTGCTGGCGTTCACTCCCGCCCTCGCCGCGCCGGCCACCCCCGCCGCCGCGGCAACCACCGTGCACCGGGTCCTGTTCGACAACAGCAAGGCCGAAACGGCCGGCAACGCCGACTGGATCATCAGTACCAGCCAGCCCGATCCGTTGAACCAGAACGCCAACCCGACGACCGAGACCTCCTGGACCGGCGCCATCTCGGCCTGGGGGGTGGCGTTGCAGCGGACCGGCCGGTACAGCCTCAAGACGCTGCCGGCCGGCAGCACCATCACGTACGGCGGCGGTGGCAGCCTCGACCTCGCCAACTTCGACGAGTTCGTGATGCCGGAGCCGAACTCCCCGCTCAGCGCGGCCGAGAAGAGCGCCATCATGCGGTTCGTCCAGAACGGCGGCGGCTTCTTCCTCGTCGTGGACCACACCCAGAGCGACCGGAACAACGACGGCTGGGACTCCGTCCGCATCGCCAACGACCTGTTCAGCAACAACGGCGTGGACAACACCGACCCGTTCGGCATCAGCGTCGACGTCAACAACATCGCCAACGAGAACCCGAAGGCGATCAGCGACGCCACCGACCCGGTGCTGCACGGCCCGTTCGGCACGGTCACCGGCAGCATCATCCGCAACGGCAGCACCCAGACCCTGCACCCGGCCGACAACCCGTCGGTGAAGGGCCTGGTCTACCGGGTCGGCTACAACGGCAACACCGGGGCGGAGTTCTCCGTCGCCACGTTCGGCTCCGGCCGGGTGGCGGTGTGGGGCGACAGCTCCCCGATCGACGACGGCACCGGCCAGTCCGGAAACACCCTCTACAACGGCTGGACCGACCCGGCCGGCACCGACGCCGCGCTGGCGCTGAACGCCACCGAGTGGCTGGCCGGCGGTGGCTCCGGCGGTGGCGGCACCGGCGGTTGCACGGCGGCCCAGCTCCTCGGCAACCCCGGCTTCGAGACCGGCACGGCCGCACCGTGGGCCGCCTCCACCGGCGTGGTGTCCAACTCGGCCAGCGAGCCGCCGCACAGCGGCTCCTGGGACGCCTGGCTCGACGGGTACGGCTCGACCACCACCGACTCGCTCAGCCAGTCGGTCACCATCCCGGCCGGCTGCGCCTCGGCCACCCTGTCGTACTGGTTGCACATCGACACCGCCGAGACCGGCAGCACCGCGTACGACAAGCTGACCGTGACCGTCAACGGCACGACGGTGGCCAGCTGGTCGAACGTCAACGCCGGCAGCGGCTACACCCTACGCAGCGTGAACCTCTCCGGCTACCTCGGCCAGACCGTGACGGTGACGTTCACCGGCACCGAGGACTCCTCGCTGCAGACCTCGTTCGTCATCGACGACACCGCCCTCACCGTCGGCTGACGCCGCGCCGGGCCCGCCGGTGGCTTCCTCCACCACCACCCGGCGGGTCCGGCCACCAGCGGTGGTCAGTGGGCCGTCGTGCTCGGCCCGTTGGCGGCCACCCAGGTCGGGTGGGCCTCGACGAAGGACCCGACGTCGTCCACCTTGACCGCGTGCATCAGCTCCATGCTGGTCGGGCTGAGGATCTCGGCGCTGCCCACCCCCGGGACCGACCGGCTGTTGAAGCTGCCGCCGTTGGTCTTGATGGTGGTGATCGCGTCCGGCTTGATGCCGCGCATGGCGAACGCCCAGTCCTCCAGCGGGATGCCGCCGTCGTCGACGGTCATCGTCTTGCCGACGGCCGTCAGCAGGCCGGGCAGCTTGGTCGGCGAGTTCAGGCCGTCGGTCATCACCTGGTGCAGCACCGCCCGGAGGAACTGCTGCTGGTGGCGCTGCCGGCCGTAGTCGTAGTCGCCGTTGGCCAGCAGGTCCCGCTGCCGCACGAAGTCCAACGAGTCCGCCGGGTTCAGGCAGTGGTTGCCCTTGGTGTAGACGTTCGGGGTGACCCCGGGGATGCGGTGGTTCACCGTGCCGTCGGGATTGATCTTGTACGGCCCTGCCGGCTTGCCGTTCTTGTCGTGCCCCACGTGGATCGAGGTGGTGGTCTCGTCGACGTACAGGCAGACCTTGCCGAGGACCTGGACGATCTGCTTGAACCCCTGGAAGTCGATGATCGCGCCGGCGTCCGGGGTGATCCCGGTGAGGTCGCGGATGGTCAGGGCCAGCAGCTCGAAGCCGTGCGACAGCGCCGCCGGCCCGCTCAGGCCACGGCTGCCGAAGGCGAAGGCGGCGTTGATCTTGTTCTTCCCGCCGCGGTACGGCGTGGCGCCGTTCTCGTACGCGGGGATGTCCACCAGCGAGTCGCGCGGCAGCGAGACCAGGTAGGCCTGACTGTGGTCGGCCGGAATGTGCACCAGGATGATCGAGTCGGACCGGGTGAGCTGGCTGGGGTCCTGGTTCGGCCGGGTGTCGACCCCGACCAGCAGGATGTTCTTCGCACCCGTGATCGTCCGGTGCTGGCGCGGGGCCGCCGCCGCGCCGAGCAGGTTCTGCTGGGTGACCTTGCTGGTCGCGGCGTGCAGCAGGAACTGGCTGCCGCCGAGCGCCACACCGCTGAGCGTCATCAGCGTCGCGCCGGCCGCCACGCACCACCGGGCCCAGCGCGGGGCACGCCGACGCGCCGGCCGCGCGGGCGGGATTGGCGCGTCCGGCCGGTTTGGTCGGTCGGAACGCACGGGGGCGTGCGGCACGAGGTTGCCTCCTGCGGACGGGTTGGTCAAGCGGCACAAGGGTATGCGCCCGAACGGCCCACCGTCTGCCCGCGCAGCTGTGAATCGGCTGGGCGACCCGGCTCTTCCCGAGTTGTTCGACGAATGATCCACAAGAGGTAACGTGCCGGCCACGGCCCCTTCGGCCGCCGCCGCCCGCATGATCCCGACGGACAGCGGGGACACCCCGGCCTGATCCACTCCACATGCCGCAAACAACGGCGTGCGACGCGTCGAACACCGCGACCTGCCGCCGGGCGAACCAACCACGCGCTCGGGCCCGGACCGCACGAAACGGAGCGGGCCGGGACGAGGCGTCCCGGCCCGCTGCGCGTACCCGATCGGTCAGCCGGCCCGGCGGCGGCGGGTGACCGCCAGCGCGGTCGCGCCCGCGGCGACCAGCGCGAGGCCGGCGATCACCAGGCCGGCGACGTCGACGCCGGTGATCGCCAGGCCGCCGCCCTGACCGCCCTGACCGCCCGGGGCAGCCTGGCCACCGCCGGCGCCCCCCTGGTCGTCGTCGCCCTGGTCGTCGCCGCCGTCGCCGAAGGCGGTGGCGAGGCTGGCGACCTTCGCGTCCCGGCCGGTCAGCGGCGCCAGGTGGAACTTCTCCTCGATGGTGGCGAGCACCGAGGTGGTGTCGTGGGCGGTGCGGTCCACGCTGAACGGGGTGGCCAGGCGGGGCGAGATCACCAGGGCCGGGATCCGGGTGCCGGGGCCCCACACGTCGCCCTTCGGCGGGGAGACGTGGTCCCACTGGCCGCCGAACTCGTCGTAGGTGACGATGACCATGGTGTCCTTGGCCTGCTTGCCACCCTCGATGGCCTTGAGCAGCTCGACCAGGTGGTCGCTGCCGGTGGCCTCGGAGGCGTAGCCGGGGTGCTCGTTCTCCTCGCCGACCGGCTTGACGAAACTGACCGGCTTGAGCCTGCCCGCCTTCGCCGCCGCGATGAACTCCACCTCGTCGCGCAGGTGCCGCTCGCGCGCCTCGGTCTCCGGGGCGTACTTCTTGAAGTAGGTGAACGGCTGGTGGTGGAACTGGAAGGTGGCGTCCGGGCAGTTCGGGTAGGCCGCGCCGGTCATGGTGCGCGGGTCGGCGCAGGTCTTGCCGTCGGCGCCGTTCGTCCAGCCGGCGCCGCCGACGTTGCCGGCGGCGTTGTCCCAGCCGCCGGCGTACCAGGCCCAGTCGATCTTCCTGGCCGACAGCCGGTCGCCGATGGTGTCGTAGGTCAGCGCGGGCATCCGCTTCGCGTCCCCCGTGCCCGGGGCGTACGGCTGGTACCAGGGCTGCACGGTGTTCACCGCGTAGTCGCCGCAGACCGCGACCTTGCACGAGCCGTCCGGTTCGGGGGCCTGGGTCAGCGCCCCGTCGTGATAGAGCGTGGTGTCGGTCGGGTGCAGGGGGTAGCTGCTCGGCATGCCGTCCGGGCCCACCACGGCGTTCTTGCCCGCGGCGGTGGCCTTGTCCGTCCACACCGGAGTGCGGGCCGCGATCAGCCACTGGTGGTTGAGGAATGAGCCGCCGAACGCGGCCTGGAAGAAGTTGTCCGCGACGGCGTAGCGCGGCGCGCCGGCCCCGTGCAGGTACCGGTAGATGGGCAGCGACCTCGTGTCGTAGTGGCCCATGGTGAGGCCGATGGCGTCGCTGCCGGTGACGTAGCGGTTCTGCCCACCGCCGTTGATCTGGTACTGCTCCTGGTAGAAGCGGTGCACGAGGTCCTCGGTGCAGCCGCCCGGCGTGCCGGTGCCGGCGAGCCAGCCGTTCGGCTTGTACGGGCCGTTCAGCACCGGGCAGGTGGTGTCCTCGGGCTTGATGTAGTCCTCGATGCCGAACGGCTTGTTGGGGAAGGTGCCGCCGGTGCAGTCGGTCGCGATCGGGGGCAGGTTGACGTCGTTCTGCGGCAGGCAGCCGAGCGCGGTGCCGTCGACGCCGACCTGGGTGGTGTGGGCGGAGTCGGCCCCGGCCAGGCCGTTGACGCCCTCCCAGTCGCCGAAGAGGTTGTCGAAGCTGTGGTTCTCCTCGTAGATGACCACGATGTGCGTGATGCCGGCCAGCGCGTCGCCGGCCGCGAGGGCCGCCGACGGGTTCGGCACGGCGACGGCCGTGACGACGGCCAGCGCGGCGCAGCCGGTGAGCACCCGGCGCGCGTGGGAACGGATGGACACGGATCCTCCCGTGGGACGGGGAACGACGCGGAGCCCAGGGGCGCTTGCCAAACGGCAAACGTCGCCCGGGTAAACCTATCGACCGCGGTGCCCATCCGGAAGCATCCCGGCCGGTCGAGCCTCACTCCGCCAGCCAGGCGCGGATCTCGGCGCCGTGCGCGTCCAGCGCGGGCGGGGGCAGGTGGTAGCGCGGCGGGGTGACCGAGAAGCCGACCGGGTGCCGCACCCCGGGCGCCCCGTCGACCTCGACCACCGGGTCGAGGCCCAGGTCACGGGCCAGCGCGACGCCCCGGTCGAGGGTGTTGATCGGGCTGCACGGCACCCCGGCCGCCCGCAGCTCCCGGAACCAGTCGTCGCCGCCGCGCCGCCGCAGCCGTTCGACCAGCAGCGGCCGCAGCGCGTCCCGGTTGACCGTGCGGTCCTGGTTGCGGCGGAACCGGGGATCATCCGCCAGCTCCGGCACCCCCAGCACCTGGCAGAGGGTACGGAACTGGCGGTCGTTGCCGGCGATCACGACCAGCTCGCCGTCGGCGGTGGGCAGCGGCTCGTACGGGAAGATGCTCGGGTGGGCGTTGCCCATCCGAGCCGGGACCACTCCGGCGGCGACGTGCGCGCTGGCGTGGTTGACCAGCCCGGACAGCGCCGAGGAGAGCAGGTCCACCTCGACGTGCTGGCCGACGCCCGTCCGCTCCCGGTGGCGCAGGGCGGCGAGGATCCCGACCGCGGCGTGCAGTCCGGCGATCACGTCGAACACCGCCACCCCGGCCTTGTACGGCGGGCCGTCGGCGTCGCCGGTGAGGCTCATCAACCCGGAGGCCGCCTGCACCATCAGGTCGTACCCCGGCAGGTCGGCGCCGGCCGCGGCGCCGAAGCCGCTGATCGAGGCGTACACGATCCGGGGGTTGGCGGCCGCGACCCCGGCGTGGTCGAGGCCGAACCGGCGCAGCGCGCCCGGCCGAAAGTTCTGGATCATGACGTCGGCGCGCTCGGCGAGCCGGCGGGCCAGCACCAGGTCGCCGGGGTCGGCGAGGTCGAGCACCACCGAGCGCTTGTTCCGGTTGACGCCCAGGTAGTAGGTGGCGACGCCGTCGCGGACCGGGGGCGCCCAGGTGCGGGTGTCGTCGCCGCCGGGGCCCTCCACCTTGACCACGTCGGCGCCCAGGTCGGCGAGGAGCATGGTGGCGTACGGCCCGGCGAGGATCCGGGAGAAGTCCGCGACCAGCAGGCCGCTCAACGGGCCGGACCGGTCCGCATCCATCGACGTCCCCTTCGCTCGGCGGAGGACCACCATGTCACACCGCCGGGTGCCGGCGGGGTGCCCCGCCCCACCGGTTTCCGGGCACGGTCGGGAACCGGGCGGGCGGCGCCGACGACTACCCGTACATGGCGTGTGAGCAGTGGCGGGAGATCCTGTCGGCGCAGCTGGACGGGGAGGCGACCCGGTCCGAGGCGGCGGCGGCCGAGGAGCACCTGGCCGGCTGCGCCGGCTGCCGGGCCTGGCGCGACGCGGCGGTGGCGGTGACCCGGCGGGCGCGGACGCACGCGGTGCCGCAGCTGCCGGACCTCGTCGACGTGGTGCTCGCGGCGGCGCCCCCGGCGCCGGTGCGGCGGCCCTGGCGGGACCGGGTGTCGCTCGGCCTGCGCACCCTGCTCGGGCTGCTCGGCGCCGTGCAGTTGGTGCTCGGGCTGGCCCAGGTCGGCCGGGACGCCGTCGTCGACCACGTGCACACCTCCGGCCAGCACCTGTGGCACGAGTCCGCGGCGTGGAACGTCGCCGTCGGCGCCGGTTTCCTGGTCGTCGCGGTACGCCGGTCCACCCCGGCCGGGCTGCTGCCGATGCTCAGCGCCTTCGTCGCCACGCTGCTGCTGTTGTCGGTGAACGACCTGATCACCGGCCAGGTGGGGGTGTCGCGGCTGGTCAGCCACGGGTTCCTGCTCGTCGGGTGGGCGGTCATGATGGTGCTCTCCCGGCCCCGCTGGCGGCCGGGTGGCACGCCGCCGCGGCGCGGAAGGTCGGCCGGCCCCGGCTGGTCACTGCGGCTGGAGGAGCCGCCCGAGCCCGCGCCGCTGCGGCTGCTGCCGCCGTACTCCGCCCAGGCCCGCGACCGCCGGGCCGCCTGACCGGCGCCGGACCATGCCCGTGCTCAGACCACCCGGGTGCCCCGGGCCGGGCGGGATCCGTCCTGCCAGGCGGCGACCAGGTCCTCCCGGGCCCGGGCCACCCGGGAGCGGATGGTGCCGACCGGGCAGCCGCACACCTCGGCGGCCTCCGCGTACGACAGGCCGACGACCTGGGTGGCGACGAACGCCTCCCGGCGCTCCGGGGCCAGGGCGGCGACGAGGTGCCGCAGGGTCACCGTGTCGTCACTGCCGGCGGTGACCGCGCCGGCCGCCTCGGCCGCGCTCTGCCAGTCGGGCAGCGCGGCCACCCGGGGCCGGACCGTCGCGGCCCGGACGTGGTCGACCGCGACCCGTCGGGCGATGGTGAAGATCCAGGTCCGGGCGGAGGAGCGGCCGGCGAAGCCGGGCAGGCTCCGCAGCGCGCGCAGGAACGTCTCCTGGGTCAGGTCGTCGGCCTCGCCAGGCCCGGCCAGGTGGGCGAGGAACCGCCACACCGGGCCCTGGAGGGCCCGGACGAAGGCCGCGGCGGCCTGTTGGTCACCCCGCCCGGCCCGCTGCGCCCAGCGGGTCACCTGGTCGTCGTCGGCCTCGGCCGTCATCCGACCGGCCTCCCCCGCCGCCCGCTCACCATCGACGGTACGGAGCGGGGCCTCGCTCGGTTCATCCGCACGGTCCTCCTCCGACCTCACATCCGGCGCGGGCGGCCGTCGCCGCGGCGACGGCCCTCCCGTGTTGGTCGGCGGTGCGGGCGGGAAAGTTCCCGAGCGATGCGCCCGGCGGTGCCGGCGGTCCGGCTAGCGGTCGCCGGTCGAGGCGGGGCGGGGCGTGCCGGTGGGCTCGGTGCGGTGGTCCGCCGGGCCAGCGTGCCGGCGGGTGTGCCGGCGGGCGCGGAGCAGTTGGAGGCCGATCGGCAGCACCGAGACCAGCACGATGCCGAGCAGGATGAACTCGATGTTCGACCGGACGAAGCCGATCTGGCCGAGGAAGTAGCCCAGCACCGTCACGCCGGTGCCCCAGAGCGCGCCGCCGAGGACGTTGTAGACCACGAAGGTGCGGTACCGCATCCGGCTCACCCCGGCGATGATCGGGGTGAACGTCCGGACCACCGGCACGAACCGGGCGAGCACCACCGACCGGGCGCCGTAGCGCGCGAAGAAGTCGTTGGCCCGCTGCACGTTCTGCTGCTTGAACAGCCGGGAGTCGGGGCGGCGGAACAGGCTCGGGCCGACCCGCTTGCCGAACAGGTATCCCACCTGGTCCCCCGCGACGGCGGCCACCGCCACCAGCAGGCAGACCAGCCAGAGCGGCTGGTGCAGGTAGTGGCCGTCGGCGACGAGCAGCCCGGCGGTGAACAGCAGCGAGTCCCCCGGGAAGAAGAAGCCGATCAGCAGGCCGGACTCGGCGAAGACGATGGCGAGGATCCCGACCAGCCCGAACGTGGAGATCAACCACTGGGGGTTCAGGAAGCCGGGACCCGCGGCCGGCAGGGCCAGGGATGGGGACACGGGGACCTCCGGTGAGGTGGGGTGCGGCGGGCGCCCGTCCGCTCACCGGTACGGCGATCAACGGGCTGCCCGAACCGCTACCCCGGCCCACCGGGGTGGAAACGCCGAGCGGCGGTCAGGAGCGCGGCGGGGTGAGCAGGTAGTCGTCGGCGTCCTGGTCCCAGCGCAGGTCGACCACGCCGCTGGTGGCGGCCGCCTTGACGAACTGGAGGAAGCTGCGGTAGCCCAGCTTCTTCTCGCTGAAGTCCGGCCGGGCCCGGCGGAGCTGGTTCTTCAGGCCGGACAGCGCCGCGCTCCCGCCATCCGCGGCCAGGTCCGCGACCACCGCGCGGAGCAGCTCGAAGGCCGCCTCCCGATCGCCCCGTTCCGGCAGCGACACCTCCGGGTCGCCCTTGGCCGGCCCCTCCCCCAGCTCGACCACGTTGTGCTCGGCCAGGTGCCGCAGCAGCTCGCCAAAGGTGCGGAAGCCGTAGTCGGACTCGGTGAACGTGGGATCCTTCCGCAGCAGCGTCCGCTTCAGCCCCGAAGCGGTCACCTCGCCGCTGGAGCTGCCCTGCAGGCCGGCCACCGTCTGCGCCACGAGGACGGCCAGGCGGTCCACGTCCCGGGCGGGTTCCTCCTCCTCCGCCACGGGCGGGACCTCGGGCTGCGGCTCCACCTCGGGCGCGGCCGCCCGGGCCGCCGCCCGGCCCCGCCGGGCGGCAGGGGGGGGCACCTCGATCCCCTCCAGCCGGTCGTAGTAGAGGAACTCGTCGCAGGCGGGCGGGAGCAGCGCCGAGGTGGACTTCTCCACCCCGACGCCGATGACCCGCTTGTTGAGCTCGCGGAGCTTGTGCACGAGCGGGGTGAAGTCGCTGTCGCCGGTGCAGATCACGAAGGTGGAGATGTAGTCCCGCTCGAAGGCCAGCTCGACCGCGTCCACGGCCATCTTGATGTCGGCCGCGTTCTTCCGGGAGGCTCCCATCCGCTGCGGGATCTCGATGAGTTCGACGTGCGAGCGGGTGAGCATGCGCCGGTCCTCGTCGAAGTACGACCAGTCCGCGTACGCCCGGCGCACCACCACCCGGCCGCGCTCGGCGAGCGCGTCGGCGATCGGGCGGAAGTCGAAGGACCTGCCGCCGTGATGGTCGCGTACGCCCAGCGCCAGGTTCTCGTAGTCGAGGAACAGCGCGATCCGGTCTTCCTGATCCACGCCGTTCAGCCTACGCGGACGATCACGTTTCGACCGTGACGGCGAGCCGGCCGACACGGAGCAGACCGTCGGTGAGCGGCTCGCAGCGGACGCCGCCCCGACCCCGCAGCGCCTTCCAGGCGCCGGGCCCGACGGTGACGTCCATCCAGGCGCAGGGGTGGGCCCGGGTGTGCACCCGCAGCCGGACCGGCCCGGCGCCGGAGTCCAGCACCAGCACCCGGCCGACCAGGTCGTCGACGGCGAGGCCGGCGGTCAGCACGTTGCGCCGGACCTGGGTGAGGTCCGCGCCGGGCGGCAGCGACTCCTGCGCGATCAGCGTCACACTCGCCTCCCGATGCGCCGGCTGGCCGAAGTAGCGGTCGCCGACGATGCCGAGGCCGGCCCGGATCCGCACCTCGTCGACCAGTTCGCCGGGCGGGGCGGGTGCCGGGCCGTCCGCCGGGCGGCCCACGAACCGGTGGGCGGGCGAGGCCAGCAGCTGGACGATCCGGGGCACGGGTCGAGTCTAGGAAGCCGGGCCCCGGCCCGCGGCCGGGACGGCCGGGCCGGGGTTCGGTGGGCGGATCCGGCGGACGTCAGGAGCCCGAGATCAGCGCCAGGCCGGTCTCCGGGTCGACCCGCTTGGCCAGTTCCGGCGAGACCTCCGAGATGATCACCTCCAGCGTCGGCCAGACCTGGCCGCGCAGCAGGTGGCCGCCGACGGTGCCGCCGTCCGAGCGGCCCAGCACGGCGTGCACGTGCAGGACCGGCGCGCCGTCGTGTTCGGCGACGTCGCCGAGCAGGGAGAGCACCTCGACCTGCTCGGTCACCGGGATGCGCCGGTAGTCGCCGGCCGCGCGGTCGAACCAGCCGACCTCGGCGTCGGCGAACCCGCCGACGGCGGTCACCCGGGCGGCGCGGATCCCCTGCTCGCGCAGCGCGGCGCCGACCGCGGCGACCGCCTCCTCCCCCTTGTCGCAGACCACCACCAGCACCCGCCCGGTCTGGTGGCGTACCTCCCGTGCCCGCATCGGGGCCTCCTCTCCCGGCGGTCCATCGACCGCTCAGCCGATCCGGTACCGCTCCGCGTCGGCGCTCCGCAGGTCCAGGCCGGTGCCGGGCCGGTCGAGCGGGACGGGCACGGCGCCGCCGGTGGCCGGCGCCGCGCCGTCGAAGAACATCGACTCGATCCGTACGTGGTCGTGGAACCACTCGACGTGCCGCAGGTTGGGGGTGGCGGCGGCGACCGCGAGGTGCTGGTGCGGGGCGCAGTGCGCGGACACCTCGAGGCCGGCCGCCGCGGCCACCGCCGCCGCCCGCAGGAACTCGGTGATCCCGCCGCACCGGGTGACGTCGATCTGGAGGCAGTCGACGTACGGGGCCATCCGGTGGAAGTAGACGAGGTCGAAGCCGTACTCGCCGGCCGCCACGTCGGGCAGGACCTGGTCGCGGACCAGTCCGAGGCCGGGCAGGTCGTCCGAGCTGACCGGCTCCTCGTACCACCGCACGTCCAGGTCGGCGGCGGCCCGCATCACCCGGACGGCCTGCTTGCGCTGGTATCCGCCGTTGGCGTCGACGTACAGCTCGGCGTCGTCGCCGATGGTCCGCCGGGCGGCGGCCATCCGGGCCAGGTCGCGCGGCACCTCGGTGCCGCCGGACTCGCCGATCTTGATCTTCACGCGGGGGATGCCCTGCTCGTGCACCCAGCCGGCGAGCTGCCGGTGCTGCTGCGCGTCGTCGTAGGTGGTGAAGCCGCCGCTGCCGTACACCGGCACCTGCCGGCGGGCGGTGCCGAGCAGCCGGGCCAGCGGCAGGCCGTGCCGGCGGGCCTTGAGGTCCCAGACCGCGCAGTCGGCGGCGGAGAGCGCCAGCCCGGCCACCCCGGGCCGGCCGGCGTTGCGCAGCCGGCGGCGCATGGCCGACCAGGCCGCCGGCACGTCGTCCGGGTCCAGGTCGGCCACCGCCGGGGCGAGCAGGTCGCGCACCGCCGGCGCGACGGCCGCCGGGCCGTACGTCCAGCCGAGGCCGGTGTGCCCGCCCGCCTCGGCCCGGACCAGGACCAGCGTGGTGGCATCCCAGGCAAGGGTGCCGTCGCCCTCGGGCGCGTCGGTGGGCACCTGGTACGCGGCCGCGGTCAGCCGCACGCCCTCACCGTCCGCCTCGGCGCAGCCGGGCGGCGACGGCGGCTGCCGCCGGGGCGAGCGCGGCGAGCCCGACCAGCCCGGCGGCGGCCCATCGGGACAGCCGCGACGGCGGCGCGGGCCGCTGCGCCCAGGCCTGTTCCGGCCGGGGCGGCACGCCGGTGCCGTGCAGGCCGGCGCGGAGCAGCTCGGCGAGGTGGATCGCGGTGCGGCCGTCCGCCGCGCTCTGCTGCACCTGGGTACGGCAGCTGAAGCCGTCGGCCAGGATGACGTCCCGGTCGGCGGCGTCCCGCACGGCGGGCAGCAGCACCCGCTCGGCGCACGCCTCGGAGACCTCGTAGTGCCCCTGCTCGAACCCGAAGTTGCCGGCCAGCCCGCAGCAGCCGGAGTCGAGGAACTCCGCCCGCACCCCGGCGCCGGCGAGCACGGCCTGGTCGGCGGTGGTGCCGAGGATGGCGTGGTGGTGGCAGTGGGTCTGGATCAGGGCGTGTGCCGGGATCCGTGGCGGCGCCCAGCCGGGGCTGTGGTCGTGCAGCAGCTCGGCCAACGTCACGGTCTGCTCGCGCAGCTTGGTGACGTCCTGATCGGCGGGGAACAGCTCGTGGGCGTCGCCGCGGAACACGGCCGTGCAGCTCGGTTCCAGCCCGACCACCCGGGTGCCGGCCCGCAGGTGCGGGCGCAGCACGTCCACGGTCCGCGCCAGCACCCGCTTGGCGGCGCCGAGCTGGCCGGTGGAGATCCAGGTCAGCCCGCAGCAGACCGGCCGGTCGGGGACGCGCACCCGCCACCCGGCCGCCTCCAGCACCTCGACCGCAGCCCGGGCGACACCGGGGTGGAAGTGGTTGGTGAAGGTGTCCGGCCAGAGCAGCACCTCGCCCCGTGACCCGTCCCCGCCGGGGGTCCGGCCGGCGAACCAGCGTTGGAAGGACTGCGGGGCGAAGACCGGGATGTCCCGGCGCTGGTCGACGCCGCCGGCCACCTTGGCCAGCCGGCCCAGGCCGGGCGCGTGCGCCAGGGCGTTGACCACGCGGGGCGCGCGTCCGGCGGCCGCGGCCATCGCCGGCAGCCAGCCCATCGAGTAGTGCGCGCGGGGCCGCAGCCGGCCCGCGTAGTGGTGGGAGAGGAACTCCGCCTTGTAGGTGGCCATGTCCACGTTGACCGGGCAGTCCGCCTTGCAGCCCTTGCACGCCAGGCAGAGGTCGAGGGCGTCCCGGACGGCGGTGGAGCGCCAGCCGTCGGCGATGGTGCCGCCGCGGGCGGTCCCGTCGAGCATCTCGAACAGCAGCCGGGAGCGGCCACGGGTGGAGTGCTCCTCCTCCCGGGTGACCATGTAGGACGGGCACATCACCCCGCCGTGCTCCCGCCGGCACTGCCCGACGCCCACGCAGCGCAGCACGGCGCGGCTGAAGCTGCCGGCGTCGTCGGGGTAGCGGAACGTCGTCGCCACGTCGCCGTGGTTGAAGTCGACGCCGAGCCGCAGGTGGCTGTCCAGCGGGTAGGGGGCGACCACCTTGCCGGGGTTCATCCGGTCGTCCGGGTCGAAGATCGCCTTGAACTGCCCGAACGCGCGGATCAACCGGTCACCGAACATCCTCACCAGCAGTTCGCCGCGGGCCTGCCCGTCGCCGTGCTCGCCGGAGAACGAGCCGCCGTAGGACATCACCAGGTCGGCGGCCCGCTCGACGAACGAGCGGAACTGGCGGATCCCGTCGGCCGTCCCCAGCTCGAACGGGATCCGGGTGTGCACGCAGCCCTGCCCGAAGTGCCCGTAGAGCGAGGCCTGCTCGAAGCCGTACTCGCGGAAGAGGCCGGCCAGGTCCCGCAGGTAGTCGCCCAGCCGCTCCGGCGGGACCGCCGAGTCCTCCCAGCCCTCCCAGGTGTCCCGCTCCCCCGGCACCCGGGCGGTGGCGCCGAGCCCGGACTCGCGGACCGCCCACATCCGCTCCTCGTCGGCCATGTCGTCGAACCGGTGCACGCCCGGCCCGCCGTCGCCGCGGACGGCGTCGATCAGGCGCGTGGCGGCGGCCTCCGCCTCCTCGACGGTGTCGCCGCCCAGCTGCACCATCAGCCAGCCACCGCCGGGGGGCAGCTTGTGCAGGGCCACCGGGTGCAGATGCTTGCGCTTCTCGAAGTTGATCAGTTTGTCGTCGAGCCCCTCGAGCGCGATCGGGTCGTGCCGCAGCACCCGCGGCACGTCGTCGCCGGCCGCGCCGATGTCCGGGTAGGACAGGAACACCATCGACTTGGCGCGTACCACCGGCAGCAGCTTGAGCCGGGCCCGCAACACGGTGACCAGCGTGCCCTCGGAGCCGACCAGGGCCCGGGCCACGTGGAAGTCCTGCTCCGGCAGCAGGCTGTCGAGGTTGTAGCCGGAGACCCGGCGGGGAATGTGCGGGTACCGGGTGCGGATCTCGGCCAGGTACTCGTCGCGCAGCGCCCGCAGTTGCCGGTGGATCTCGGCCGGGCGGCCACCGCGGCGCTGGATCTCGGCGTACCGCGCGTCGGTGGTCTCGCCGACCCACATCCGGGTGCCGTCGTAGAGCAGCACCTCCAGCTCGACGACGTTGTCGACCGTCTTGCCGCTGCGCTGCGCGGTCGACCCGCACGAGTTGTTGCCGATCATCCCCCCGATGGTGCAGTGGCTGTGGGTGGAGGGACGCGGCCCGAACTCCAGTCCGTCCGGCGCCAGCAGCTCGTTCAGCGTGTCGAGCACGATGCCCGGCTCCACCAGGCAGGTCCGCGCCGCCCGGTCGACCGCCAGTAGCCGGTTGCAGTACTTGGACCAGTCGATGACCACCGCCACGTTGGTGACCTGCCCGCCCAGGCTGGTGCCCCCGCCCCGGGACAGCACGGGCACGCCGTGCCGCCGGCAGACGGCGACCGCGGCCACCGCCGCGTCGACCGTCCGGGGCACCACCAGGCCGAGCGGCACCTGCCGGTAGTTGGAACCGCCGGTGGCGTACGCCGCCCGGGAGCCGGCGTCGAAGCGGACCTCGCCGTCCACCTCGGCGCGCAGCGCGGCGGCGAGGGCGGTCAGGTCGACGTCGCACGCCGGTTCGGGTGGGCGCAGGACGGGATCGGGCAGCGCGACGGTCGCCGCGGTCCGCGCCGCGGTGCCGGTGGCGCGGCGGCTCATGACCGCAACTCGTTGATCTTGTCGCGGGCGACGGTGGCGAGGGTGGCCATCTTGTGCGGCTGGCCGCGCAGGAACGCCTCGGTGAAGTGCTTGGCCTGGTCGTACTTGACCTTGCCGGGCATCGGCGGCTCGTTCGGATTGACGTCGCAGTCCACCAGCGCGGGGCCCGGGTGGGCCAACGCCTCGCGGACCGCACCCGGTACGTCCTTCGGGTCGGTGACCTTCGCGCCGTACCCGCCGCAGGCGCGGGCCCAGGCGGCGAAGTCGGCCTCCGGCTGCCGGTGGCGCACCGCGTACTCGGGGTAGCCGAGGACGATCTGCTCCCAGAGGATCTGCCCGTACGAGTTGTTGTTGTTGATGATCACCTTGACCGGCAGCTCGTGCCGCACCGCGGTGAGAAACTCCGCCATCAGCATGGCGAACCCGCCGTCGCCCACGAAGGCGATCACCTGCCGGCCCGGGTACGCCTGCTGCATGGCGATCGCGTACGGCAGGCCCGGCGCCATCGTGGCGAGGTTGCCGGAGAGGTAGAACTCGCGTCCGTCCCGGATGGTCCAGTGCCGGGCCGCCCAGGTGGCGATGGTGCCGGAGTCGCAGGTCAGGATCGCGTCCGAGGTGGCCGCCCGGTCCACGCAACTGATCAGGTACTGCGGCGCGATCGGGTCACGGGAGGCGTCCTCCAGGGCGGTCATGTCGGCGCGCCAGGCATCCCGCTCCCGCTGGTACCCGGTCAGGAAGGACCGGTCGGCGCGGGGCTGCAGCAGTGGCAGGAGCTGCCGCAACGCCACCCCGGCGTCAGCGGTGACCGCGGCGTCCACGGGCAGGCGCAGGCCGATCAGGCTGGCGTCGACGTCGATCTGCACCACCCGCGCCTGCCCCGGTGCGGGCAGGTACTTCCCGTACGGATAGGACGTGCCGACCATCAGCAGGGTGTCGCACTCCTCCATCAGCTCCTCGCTCGGCTTCGTGCCGAGCAGGCCGAGGCCGCCGGTGGTGAGCGGGTGGTCGTCGGGGACCACCATCTTGCCCGACAGCGTCTTGACGATCGGGCTGCCCAACGCCTCCGCCACCGCGATTACCTCGTCCCGCGCGCGGCGGGCGCCGATCCCCACCAGCATGGCGATCTTGTTGCCCGCGTTGAGCACCTCCGCCGCGCGGGCCAAGTCGGCCTGCTCCGCCGGCACCGCCGGCTGCGACACCACCGGGCTGCTGGCCGGCGGCTGGCCGGGGCTGACGTGCCGGTAGGGGTCGTCCCCCGCGGCGGCGACCTGCACATCGTTGGGGAAGCTCAGGTGCGCGACGCTGCGCCGGGCCAGCGCGTGCCGGATCGCGATGTCGAGCACGCCGGGCATCTGCTGCGGGTTGGTGACCATCAGGTTGTAGGCGTCCGCGACGTCCTGGTAGAGCAGCTCGGTGTGCACCTCCTGCTGGTAGTGCGAGCCGAGCACGGAGGTCTCCTGCATGCCGGTGATGGCCAGCACCGGCACGTGGTCCAGCTTGGCGTCGTACAGGCCGTTGAGCAGGTGGATGGCGCCGGGGCCGGAGGTGGCGACGCAGACCCCGAGCCGTCCGGTGGCCTTGGCGTACCCGGTCGCCATGAAGGCGGCCGCCTCCTCGTGGTGCACCAGGACGAAGTTCAGCTTCTCCCGCTGCCGGCGGAAGCCCTCCATCAGGCCGTTGATGCCGTCGCCGGGCAGGCCGAAGACGGTGTCGACGCCCCATTCCACCAGTCGCCGGGCCAGGCTCTCGCCCACGATCTCCTGCACGTCACGCCTCCTGAGCTGGAGTTCCGCGTTGTCCGCCCCCCGCTGGCGCCGGTCGTCTCACCGCCGGCGCGGGCGGCGCGCCGGCCGCCCGCGGCAGGGCGCGCGGGCGTCGAGCCCGCCCGGCGGTCCACCGCGCGTCCCCCGATGGTTCGGCAGCTACCCGTGCCCATTGCCGGCAAACATCCGATCCGGCCGGATTTCCGGCGTGGGCCCCGTCGGCCGCCGGTGCCCGGGCCGTCCGACGCGCCCTCACGTCCGCCCGCCGGTGGCCGGTTCCTCCGCCGGCTCGGGCGGCGGCCCGGCGTCGCCCGACTCGGGTGGCGGCGGCGCGACCTCGCTCCCCGGCGGCGGGCGGCGGCGGTCCCGCCGCCGCTGCAGGAGGGCGGCCGCCAGCAGCGATCCGGCGGCGGCGGCGCGACCCCAACGACGCAGCGCGGCCCGCAGCGGTCCGGGGGGCGCGGCCGGCGGCGGCCCCGGCACCACCACCCGGTCCACCCCCGGGTACGCCAGCCGCGACGCCGCCACCGCCTCCGCCTCGGACCGCAGCGCCCGGTTCCCGGTGAGCACGACCCGCCGCTCCGCGTCCCGGTAGCGCCACCGCCAGAGATCGCCCTCCGGCCACAGCTCGATCCGCTCGCCCGGCCGGTCCGGGGCGGGCGTCTCGAGTTCCTCCTCCCCCCTCGTCGGGCCGGTGTTCCGGTGACCGGCCCGGCGCAGGTCGGCACGGGTCAGCTCACCGAGGGAGGCGGCGTCGCCACGGCGCAGCGCCCGAGCGGTCAGGTACGCGGCCAGCCCGGTCACCACGGGCAGCACGAGCACCAGCGCCCGGAACACATTCAGCAGGTCGTAGACCGGCACCCCCAGCAGCCGGGCGAGGATGTCGTCCCCGGCGGCCACCACGAGCACCGCGTAGAAGGTCAACGCGGCGACGCCGACGGCCAGCCGGACCGGGTGGTCCCGTGGCCGGTCGAGCAGCTGGTGGGCGCGCCGGTCCCGGGTCCGCCGGCGCTCGACGAACGGCCAGGCGTACAGGGCGAGGAAGGTGACCCCGCCCAGCAGCACGCCGGGCACGAACGGCGCGGGCACCAGGTGCCCGAAGACGCGGATCTCCCACGGCGGGAACAGGCGCAGCGCCCCGTCGCCCCAGGCGACGTACCAGTCGGGCTGGGCCGGCGAGGTCGACTGGCCGGGCTCGAACGGCCCGTACAACCAGACCGGGTTGATCTGCACCAGCCCGCCGAGCGCGAACAGCACCGCCAGCACCCAGGCGAACAGGGCGAGCGTCCGCAGCGTGTAGCTCGGCCACAGCCGCGAGCCGACCACGTTGTGCTCGGTCCGCCCGGGTCCGGGGAACTGGCTGTGCTTCTGCCGGACCAGGATGCCCAGGTGCAGCGACAGCAGGGCGACCAGGATCGCGGGCACCAGCAGCACGTGAGTGACGAACATCCGCGGGATCATCGCGTCGGAGGGGAACTCGCCGCCGAGGCCCAGCGCCACCAGCCACGTCCCGACCAGGGGCACCGACTCCACCACCGAGGTGATGATCCGCAGGCCCAGGCCGGAGACCAGGTCGTCCGGCATGGAGTAGCCGGTGAACCCGTTGGCCAGGGCGAGGGTGAGCATGGTGACGCCGATCAGCCAGTTCAGCTCGCGCGGCCTGCGGAACGCGCCGGTGAAGAAGATCCGGGTCAGGTGCAGCAGGATCGCCGCCACGAAGACCAGCGCGGCCCAGTGGTGGGTCTGCCGGATCAGCAGTCCGGCCCGGACGTCCCAGCTCAGCCGGACCGTGGAGGCGTACGCGGCGGAGACGGTGGCGCCGTCCAGCGGGGCGTACCGGCCGTGGTAGACCCGGTCGGCGGAGCTGGCGTCGAAGAAGAAGGTCAGGTAGACCCCGGTCAGGATCAGCGCGACGAAGGAGTAGAGCGCGATCTCGCCGAGCATGAACGCCCAGTGGTCCGGGAAGACCTTCGCCAGTGCGCGGCGGGTGATCGGGGAGAGCCGGAGCCGGTCGTCCAGCGCCCGGGCGAGCCGGTCGGTGATCACGGTGCGCTCCAGAAGCCGGCGCCGGGCGGGGCGGTGAAGTCGCCGGTGGCGCGCAGGTACCCGTCCGGGCCGACCTCGATCGGCAGTCCCGGCAGCGGCCGCGCGGCCGGTCCGGCGAGCGGGCGGGCGCCGGCGAGCAGGTCGAAGGAGGACTGGTGGCAGGGGCAGAGCACCCGCCCGGTGCCCTTGAGGTAGAGCCGGACCGGGCAGCCGGCGTGGGTGCAGAGCGACGACCAGACGGCCAGGCCGTCGAGGTGGCCCCCGGAGGGCGGCCGGATGAAGCGCCCGGGATCCAGCCGGACCGCGAAGGCGGGCCCGTCACCGGCGTCGACCTGCCCCTCCGGGTAGACCGCCAGCACCGTGTCGGCGGGTACGTCCGCCGGCCGTACCGGGCGGCCGTCGACGGTGACCAGCCGCATCCCGGGTCCCCACGGGGTGTCCTTGCGCGCCCGGTCCGGGCGGCCCCGGTCCCACGGGAGCAGGGAGCGCAGGGGGAACAGCGCGGCGGCGCCGAGCGCGGCCAGCGCCAGCCCGAGCGCCGCGAGCAGGCCGCGCCGCCGGACCGGGCTGTCCGGCGCGGTGAGTTCCGCCGCCGTCATGGCCTGCTCGTCCGGTGTCGGGGGGAAACCCTCGTGCTCCTCGACGTAGCCGCCGACCGGGACCAGGTGCCGCCCCCACTGCGCCAGCCCGACGGCCAGGCCGGCGAAGGCGATCGCCAGCGCGACCCCCTCCCACTGCGGGCCCGCGTCCAGGCCGTAGACCACCGCGAAGCCGACCGCCCCGGCCGCGCTGGTCAGGAAGGCGGTGACGATCCGACGGTTCGCGCGGCGCTCGGCCGCCGAGGGGTGCCGGGCCCTCACTGCCCCGCCCTCCGGCCCAGCCAGCGGACGGCGGCCACCAGTAGCCCCAGCACCGCCAGCCAGGCCACCAGTCCTTCGGCGAGCGGGCCCAGCCGCCCCAGCGGGTCGCCACCCCGGTCCGCCCGCTCGCCGCGCAGCCGCTGCACGTAGCTGGTGACGTCGTTCACCTGCGCGTCGGTGAGCACCTGGCTGGGGAAGACCGGCATCAGCCCGGGGCCGACCCGGATCGCCTCGGCGACCTGGGTCGGGGTGGCGTCGTACAGCGGCGGGGCGGTCCACCCGTTGGTCAGCGCCGCGCCGGCGCCGGTCGTTCCGTGACACGGCGCGCAGTTCGCCGCGAACAGGTCCCGGCCGGACCCGACGTTGCCGGGCGCGACCCGGGGCACCTGCGGCCCGCCGCCGCCGAAGCTGGTCACGTGGTCAACCAGCGCGGCGATGTCGTCGGCCGAGAAGACCGGCTCGCCGCGCCGGGCCTGCTGCACCTCGGTCGCCGCCGGCATCCGGCCGGTGGAGAGCTGGAAGTCCACCGCGGCGGGCCCGACGCCGACCAGGGACGGGCCGCGCTGCGCACCCTGCCCCTGCGGGCCGTGGCAGCTGGCGCAGTGCTCGAGGTAGAGCTGGGTGCCCCGGTCCCCGGCCGTCGGCGGGACCGGCGCGGCGGCCGTCGCGCCGCCGGGGCCCGGCGCGGCGAGCGCCACCGGACCGGCGGCGAGCACCAGCACCGCCCCGACCGCGAGGGCGCGGCGCGGGCGCGGGGCGGGCCGGCGTACGGCCGGACGTGATCGCGGCATGGTCAGCCCAGCGTGTAGAGGTAGGCGGCGATGTCCTGGGCGTCGATCGCGCTGACGCCGAGCTTCGGCATGGCGGTGCCCGGCTCCACGGCCTGCGGGTCGGTGATCCAGCGGCGCAGGTTGTCGGCGTTGTTCGGCAGCTCACCGGCGATGTAGGAGCGGGCCCCGAACCGGGTCAGCGGCGGGCCGACCAGGCCGTCGGCGCGGTCGACGCCGGGGATGGTGTGGCACGAGCCGCAGCCGTACTGGGCGATCAGTTGCGCGCCCCGGTCCGGCCGCCCGACCCGCGACTCCGCCGGGGGCGGCGGCGGGGTCGAGGCGCAACCTGCGACGGTGACCATCGGCAGGCCGACGAGGGCCGCACCGAGCACGCGGAGCCGACGGGTCGGTGTCATCGGGCCATCCCTTCCGATCCGAGGTCGACGGCCGCCGGCCCGGGCACCGGCCGCACCGGGTCCGTGCGCAGGCCGTCGGGGCGGTCCAGCGCCATCCGCCGCAGCCAGCGCAGGAAGACGCTCAGCGCCACGACCAGCACGACCAGGTCCATCGGCGCCCACATCAGCAGCCCGGCGAGTTGCTGGTCGGTGAGCGGGTCGGCGGCAAGCACCCGCGCCGGATAGACCGGCGCCGGCGCGAAGGTGAGCACCGCGCCGAGCGCCGCGGCGGGCAGCATCGTGCCGACCAGCAGCAGGACGGTCACCGGCGGGGGCGGGCGGTGCCGGGCCGGGCCGAGCACCGCCGCCCAGAACCACCAGGCGGTGGCCAGCAGGCACAGGTGTTCCACCGCGTGCGGCACCGGGTCGTCGACCGCCGCCACGTACGGCCCGGGCAGGTGCCAGAACCACAGCACGGCCGTCTGCGCCGCGCCGGCCAGCAGCGCGTACGTGGTGGGCCGGCGCAACCGGCGCACCGGCGGCGCCACCCGGGCCCGGGCGAGCAGCCGACGCAGCGACGGCGGCGCGGCCAGGCTCAGCGGCAGTCCCGCGGCGCCCGCCGCGAGCAGCGGCCCCGCCCCCAGCAGGAGCAGCATGTGCTGGGCCATGTGCCCGGCGAACGACGACTCGGCCAGCTCGTGCACCGGCCCCTGGTCGGCGGCCAGGGCCAGCACGGTCCCGGCGACGAAGGCGGCCACCCGACCGCCGGGCACCACCCGGCCGCGACCGCGACGCGCCCACAGCTCCTGCACCCCACGCCCGTAGCCGGCGACGAGCAGGCAGGCGGTGGCGACCGCGAGCATGGTGAGCAGCCCGTCGGCCACCGGGTGCTGGCCGGGCCCGTGCGCCCGGTCGAGGGTCAGCGCTGGCATGGCGGCAGCACCAGCACGGCGATCCCGCCGAGCACGATGATGGTCAGGAACAGCAGGTTCGCCCAGACGCCCACCACGGCGAGCATCCGGGCGCGCCCGTACGCCCGATCCCGCGCCCCGGTCGCCTGGGCCGCCGCCGTCCGCCGCCAGGTCAGCACGGCGACCAGCAGGGAGCCCACGGTGACCACGGCGGGCAGCGCCACGGCCAGCCCGACGGCCTGCCAGAGCGGTACGGCGGCGACGGTCTCCGACCCGGCGGCGCAGGTCAACTCGTCCAGCGGCCAGGCGACGAGCAGGTGCACCGCCCAGGCGACGGCGCCGCCGAGCACGCCGTACCAGAGCAGCAGTCCACCGGCGAGGCGGGCGTGTGCGTCGGGTCGCGTGGTCATCACAGCCGCGGGGAGAGGTAGATGGTGAACAGGATGGCGACCCACACCGCGTCGACGAAGTGCCAGTAGATGGCGGCGTTGCGGACCCGTTCGTGGCGGTGGGCGCCGAAGCTGCCGCCGCGCAGCGAGGCGGCGAGCAGCCAACCGATCATCGTCAGTCCGACCAGGACGTGCAGCCCGTGGAAGCCGGTGATCAGGTAGAACAGCGAGCCGTACGCGTCGGTGGTCATGGTGAAGTGCCTGAGCTTCTCGGCGTACTCGCCGGCGAACAGGGCCAGGAAGGTCAGCCCGAGCACCATGGTGGCGGCCAGCCCGGCCCGCAGCCGCCACCGCTGGCCGCGCCGGATCCCGCGCTCCGCCCAGACCACCGGCAGGCTGCTGGGCACCAGCACCGCCGTCATCACCAGCGGGGTGAGCAACTTCGGCGCCTCGATGCCGTCGGGCGGCCACTGCGGTCCGTACTGGAAGCGCAGGTAGAAGTAGCTGCCGAGCAGGCAGGCGAAGAGGGTGGCCTCGGTGACCACGAACATCACCATGCCCCACCAGCCGGTCGGCCGGCCGACCGGCAGCTCCGTGCTCAGCGCCCGCGCGCCGGTGGCCGCGGCCACCACCCCGCCCCGGCCCGTCACGCGGCCACCCCGACTTCCTCGTCCGGGCGGCGGGGCGGCCAGAGCCACACCGCCATCGTCGCCGCCACCACCAGCACCGCGACCGCCGCCACCGGGTACCAGGCGAAGAGCATGGCGGTGAAGAAGAGCAGCAGGACGCCGGCGAGCAGCAGCGGCTTCAGGCTGGACTCGGGCATCTCCACCGCGCGCTCGACGCGGGCGTCCAGTTCGCTGGTGACCAGCGTGCGGCGTCCCTCGCTGAGGATCCGGTCCGGGGTCGCGCCGGGCCCGGTGGACTCGGCGGTCCGCTCGTCCCAGGTGGGGTGCAGGCTGTGCACCGTCGGCACGACCGGGAAGTTGTACGGCTCCGGCGGCGAGGCGGTGGACCACTCCAGGCTGTCGCCCTGCCACGGGTCGGCCGGGGCCGGCCGCCCCCGACGCAGCGCGTGCAGCACGCCGATCAGCACCAGCAGCAGCCCGAGCGCGAGCAGGTACGCCCCGGCGGTGCTGACCAGGTTCCAGCCGTCCCAGCCCGGCTCGCTGCGGTAGGTGTAGACCCGCCGCGGCATGCCGAACAGGCCGTAGAGGTGCATCGGGAAGAACGTGATGTGCATACCGGCGAAGACCAGCCAGAACGCCCAGCGGCCGAGCCCCTCGTGGTACATCCGCCCGGTGATCTTGGGAAGCCAGTAGTAGACGCCGGCGAGCATCGGGAAGACCGCGCCGCCGATCAGCACGTAGTGGAAGTGCGCGACGACGAAGTAGGTGTCGGTGACCTGCTGGTCGAACGCGGTCAGCGCGAACATCGCGCCGGTGAGGCCGCCCAGCACGAAGGTCACCACGAACCCGATGACGTACAGCAGCGGCACCCGGAGCACCAGCCGACCGAGCAGCATGGTGGCCAGCCAGGCGAAGATCTGGATCCCGGAGGGGATGGTGATGACCGTGCTGGCGGCGCTGAAGAAGCTGTACGACAGCTGCGGCAGGCCGGTGGCGAACATGTGGTGCACCCAGACGCCGAACGAGATGATCGAGATCGACACGATGGCGAGCACGATGAGCGGGTAGCCGACCACTCCCCGGCGGGTGAACGCGGGCAGCACCGCGGAGACGATGCCGAGCGCCGGCATCACGATGATGTAGACGTCCGGATGACCGAAGATCCAGAACAGGTGCTGCCAGAGCAGCACGTTCCCGCCGGCCGACGGGTCGAAGAAGTGGGTGTGGAACCGGCGGTCCAGGAAGAGCATCACGTTGTCCGCGTTCAGCGCCGGCAACGCGAAGATCACCATGAACGCGGTGGCCACGATCGCCCAGACGAACAAGGGCACCCGGTTCAGCGACATCCCGGGCGCGCGCAGCTTCAGCGCGGTGACGATGAAGTTGATCGCCCCCGACGTGGTGGAGATGCCGAGGAAGAGCAGCCCGAGGGTGTAGACGTCCATGTGCAGGCCGGGGTTGTGCGCTGCCCCGCTGAGCGGCGCGTACGCGAACCAGCCGTTGTTGGGGGCTGCGCCGAAGGGCAGGCTCGCCCACATGAACAGTCCGGCGAAGAGGAAGACCCAGTAGCCGAAGGCGTTGAGTCGCGGGAAGGCCATGTCCCGGGCGCCGATCATCAGCGGGACGAGGAAGTTGCCGAAGCCGAAGAGCATCGGGGTGGCGAACAGGAAGATCATCGCCGTGCCGTGCATGGTGAACAGCTGGTTGTACAGCTGCGGCGACACGACGCCCGCTTCCGGCCGGGCGAGCTGGGTACGCATCGCCAGGGCGCTGAGTCCGGCCAGGACGAAGAAGAACCCGGCGGTCACCAGATAGCGGCGGCCGATCCGCTTGTGGTCGACCGTGCCGAACCAGGCCCGCAGCGAGGGCCGCTCACCCCAGTGCTCGGCCAGCCGGGTCAGGTCGTCGCGGCCGATGCCGGTGGCCGCCTCGGTGGTCGTGGACATCCGCCACCTACTCCAACGACCGCAGGTAGGCGATCAGGTCGGGCAGCCGGGCGGCGTCGACCGGCTGCGGCGGCATGGCGTTGCCGGGCTTGACCGTCTGCGAGTTGGCGATCCAGCCGCCGAGGTGTCCGGCGTCGTTGGGCACGGCTCCCGCGCCGATGCTCCACCGGGAGCCCACGTCGGACAGGTCCGGCCCCACCCGGCCCTGCGCGCCGGTGCCCCGGACGGCGTGGCAGGCGGCGCAGGTGCCCTGCACGAACGCCTGCTGGCCACGGCGCTCGGCGTCCGTGGCGGGTTGCCGGGCGGGGGCGTCCAGCCGGGCCAGCCAGGCGTTGAAGTCGGCGCGCGGCTGGGCGACGACGAGGAACGCCATGTGGGCGTGCTGGGTGCCGCAGTACTCGGCGCACTGGCCGCGGTAGCTGCCGGCCCGCTCCGCCCGCAGCCAGGTCTCCCGGGTCTCCCCGGCGATCAGGTCCGTCTTCGGCATGAGTTGCGGCACCCAGAAGCTGTGCAGGACGTCGTCGGTGCGCAGGCGGACCCGTACCCGCTCCCCCACCGGGATGTGGATCTCGTTGGCGGTGGCTCCGGACGATCCCGCGTAGCGCACCTCCCACCACCACTTGTGGCCGGTCACCTCCACGGTGGGCGCGTCCCGGTCGGGTGCCGCGCCGAGCGCGGCGAGGTCGCGCAGGCCCACGCCGTAGACGGCGACGAGGATGACGAGCGGGATCCCGGCGCCGGCGATGGTGACGAAGCGCAACGGCTGGCCGTGGCGTACCCGGGCGTTGCCCCGCCGGAACAGCAGTGCCCAGGCCAGCAGCGCGACGACCTCGGCGAACACCGCCATGGAGAGCCAGAAGAGCAGCCACCACAGGCCCGCCACGCGGGACGCCCCGCTGCCGGCGGGATGCAGCGTCGAGGGCGCGTCACCGGCGCAGCCGGCGAGCAGCAGCGCGGCGGACAGCGCGGTGAGGACCGGGCGCGGTCGCCGGCGCCGCCCGGCCGCACTCCACGTCGTCTGCGCTGTGGTCTCCACCGGACGGAACGGTAGACCGACCGGAAGCCTTACGCGCCTTTTATTGCGATAAGAACCGCCTCACGGCTTATGGGGCTTATGGTGGGTCCGCTTTCTGCTCATCCGGCAAGCGCCCCTCTGGGCGCGGACAGGGAGATCATGCGCGCCTCCACGGTGGACCTGGTCGCGGACACCGCCCGAGCCGCCGCCGCGCGCCGGACGACCGGCTGGCTCGCCGGCGGGCTCGGCGCCGCCGCCGTGGTGGCCGGCGGCTGGCTGGCGCCCCCGGACGAGATGCAGGGCCAGGCGCAGCGGCTGATGTACCTGCACGTCCCGGCCGCCTGGGTGGCCTACGCGGCGTTCGCCGTGGTGCTGGCCGCCAGCGGCGCGTACCTGATCGGGGGCGACCTGCGCTGGGACCGGTTCGCCCGGGCCGCCGCGGAACTCGGCGTGACGTTCACCGCGGCCGCCATCGGCACCGGCGCGCTCTGGGGACACCTGGTCTGGGGCACCTGGTGGGCGTGGGACCCCCGGCTGGTCGCCACGGCGCTGCTGCTGCTCGCGTACGCCGGTTATCTGGCCCTGCGCCGGACGCTGGCCGAGCGGGGCGGGGCCCGCGACGGCGGTGACCACCGGGTGGCGCGGCCGGCGGCGCTCGTCGGCATGGCCGGCTTCCTGCTCGTCCCGGTGGTCCACTTCTCCGTCGTCTGGTGGCGGTCGCTGCACCAGCAGGCGACCCTGCTCACCCCGCAACGTCCGCCGATCGATCCGCGGATGGCCACGGCCCTGCTGCTCGCGGTGGCCGCCGCCACGCTCGCCGCGTTCGGCGTCCTGCTGCACCGGGTGGTCCGGCTGGAACGGCGGCTGGCCGTCGAGCCGACCGGCACCGGCGAACGCACGCCGGCCCGGATCGGATGATCCGTCGCCGGGCGGGTCGGACCGCCCTCGTCGCCGTCCTGCTGGCCGCCGGTGGCCTGCTGGTCACCAGCGCGCTGCGGGACACCCTGACCTACTACCGCACGCCCGGCGAGCTGCTCGCCGACCCGGCCGCCGCCCGGGAGCGGGTCCGCCTCGGCGGCGACGTGGTGCCCGGATCGCTGCGCCACGACGGCGACCTGGTGGTGTTCCGGCTCGCCGAGGGCGGCCACGAGATCACCGTGGCCCAGCGCGGCGTGCCGCCGGAGACGTTCCGCGAGGGGCAGGGAGCGGTCGTGGAGGGCACCCTCGGCACGGACGGGGTGTTCCACGCCGACCACGTGGTGGTCCGGCACGGCAACGAGTACCGCCCGTCCACCGCCCCGGCGGGACCGGTCGATGCTCGGTGACCTCGGCACCGCCAGCCTCGCGGTCGGCCTGGCCGGGGCCACCCTCACCGCCCTGCTCTGGCTGCGGGTGGCCCTGTTCGGCGCGCCCGCCGGCCCGGCCCGCGCCGGCACCGCACTGACCCTGGCCGCCGCCGCCGGCGCCTGCGGGGTCCTGGAGGTGGCCCTGCTCCGGCACGACTTCGGCGTCCGCTTCGTCGCCGAGAACGGCGGCCGGCACGTGCCCGCCTACTACGCGGTGACCAGCCTCTGGTCCGCCCTGGACGGGTCGCTGCTGCTGTGGCTGCTGGTCCTCGGCGGGTACGCGGCGCTGCTGGCCCGACGCCCGTACCCGGCGCGGCTGCACGCCTACGCCATGGTGGTGGTCAGCGCGGTCACCGTGTTCTTCTTCGCGCTGTCCCGGTTCGCCGCGAACCCGTTCCGGGCGGTCGACCCGGTCCCCGCCGACGGGCCCGGGCCGAACCCGCTGCTCCAGCAGCATCCCGCCATGGGGGTTCACCCGCCCCTGCTCTACGCCGGCTACCTCGGGCTGGTGGTGCCGTTCGCCCTCGCGCTCGCCGCCCCGCTGGCCGGGCCGGAGGGCCGGCGCTGGCTGCGGCTCGCCCGGCCGTGGGCCCTGACGGCGTGGGCGGCGCTGACCGCCGGCATCGGGCTGGGCGCCTGGTGGTCGTACGCGGTGCTGGGCTGGGGCGGCTACTGGGCGTGGGACCCGGTGGAGAACGCCTCCCTGCTGCCGTGGCTGACCGCCACCGCGTTCCTGCACACCACCCTCGGGCGGGCCGCCGGCCGGGCCGCCTGGCACACCGCGCTGGCCTGCGCGAGCTTCGTGCTGGTGCTGCTCGGCACCTTCCTCACCCGGTCCGGCGCGGTCACCAGCGTGCACGCCTTCACCGACTCGCCACTGGGGCCGATGCTGCTCGGCCTCGTCCTGCTGGCCGTGGTGGCGTCGACCCTGCTGGGCGGACGGCGGACCACCCGGCCCGTCCGCCGGGCCGCCCCGCCGCTGTCCCGCCCGACCGCGCTGCTGGTCAACGGGGTGCTGCTGGTGACCATCGCCGCGGTGGTGCTGATCGGCACGATCCTCCCGCTGCTCACCGGGCCGCTCACCGGCGTACGGGCCACCGTCGGACCGGCCTACTACCAGCGCACGGCGGTGCCGCTGGCCATCGTGGTGCTGCTGCTCACCGGGGTGGCCCCGGCGCTGCGCGACCGGGCGCGCGCGCTGCGCCGGCTCGCCGTGCCCGGCGGCGTCGCGCTGGCCACCGTGGCCCTCGTCGGCCTGCTCAGCCGACCCGGCCTGCCCGCGCTCACCGCGTTCGGCGCGGCGGCGTTCGTGCTCACCGGCCTGGCCGGGGACCTGGTCGAGCGGCTGCGCGCCCGCCGGCCCGCCGTCGGCCTGGCGGCGGTCGTCGCGCACGCGGGGATCGCCCTGGTGGCGGTGGGGATCGCCGGGTCCTCGGCGTACGGCCGCAGCGCCGAGGCGACGCTGCGCACCGGGGAGTCCCTGCGCGTCGGCGAGGTCGGCGTACGGCTGGTCGGGGCGGACCGCAGCGCCGGCGGCGCGGGCATGCGGGTGCGCGCCCGGCTCCAACTCACCGGCGCGGACGGCCCGGCCCGCACGGTCACCCCGGCCCTGCGCTACCACCCCGCACGGGACACCGCGGTGACCGTGCCGGTGATCGACACCGGACCGCTGCGGGACACCTACGTCACCCTGATCGCGGTCGCCGCGGACAGCGGCAGCGCCACCGTACGACTCGCCGTGAACCCGCTCGTCGGGCTGCTCTGGGCCGGTGGCGCGCTGACCGCCCTCGGTGGACTCACCGCGGCGCTCGGGGCGGCCCGGTCCCGGCGGCGACCGTCCGGGCGGCCGGTCCGCCACCCACCCGCGCCCGCACCGGTCGCCGCGGGAGCCGGTCGATGAGCCGCCCGCGCCGCCGACGGTCCGCCACACCGCGCGTGGGGCCCGCGCTGGTGCTCGCGCTCACCGTCACCGTCGGTGCCCTGATCGCCCTCGGCCTGCGGGCGCCCGCCCCGCCGACCGACCCGGACGCCCCCACTGCGCCGTCGCCCGCCCCGGCGCTGTCCGGCGCCACGCTCGACGGTGGACGCTTCGACCTGGTCGCCGCCCGGGGCCACGTGGTGCTGGTCAACGTCTTCGCCTCCTGGTGCGGCCCGTGCCGGGACGAGCTGCCGGTGCTGGTCGACGCCGAACGGCGCTGGTCGCCGCGCGGGCTGCGCCTGGTCGGCCTCAACGTCCGGGACGGCACCGAGGCGGTGCGGGCCCTGCTCACCGAGACCGGCGCGACCGGGCTGACCGTGGTGCCCGACCCGGCGGGCACCCGCTCGGTCGACTGGGGCGTACGCGGTGTGCCGGAGACCTTCCTGGTGGACCGGGACGGCCGGATCGTGGACCGCCAGCGGGGCGTGGTCACCCGGGCCTGGCTGGATCAGCGGGTGACCCCGCTGCTGACCGGATGAGGTGGCGGGCGGCGCTGGGCGCCCTGGTCCTCGCGGCGCTGCTCGCCGGTGCCGCCGCCGGGGTGCTGCGCTCCGCCGGCCACACCGGCGGCGAGGACCGGGTACGCACGGTGGCCGCCGGACTGCGCTGCCCGGCCTGCCAGGGCGAGTCGGTGGCGGACTCCCGGTCCCCGATCGCCGCCGCCATGCGGCAGGTGGTGGCCGACCAGCTCGCCCAGGGACGCGAGGGCGCGGAGATCCGCCGCTGGTTCGTCCAGCGCTACGGCCCGGGCATCCTCACCGATCCACCCGACCCGGGCGCGCGGGCGCTGCTGTGGGCGGTGCCCGCGCTCACCCTGCTGGGCGCCGGCTACGCCGCCCTGCGTACGTTGCGCCCCCGGCCCGGCCCGGTCCGGCCCGCCGCCGCGGGGCCGGTGGGCGGGGAACGGCCCGCCGCGCGGCCGGTGGGCGGGGATCGGGCGGCGCGCCGGGCGTGGCGGGCCGGCGCGGCCGGGTTGCTGGCTCTCGTGACCTCGGTCGCGGTCGCCGCCGACCGGCTGGACCGGCCGGCGCGGCAGCCCCCGGCCGACCCGGTGGCGGTGGCCGTGCGGCTGGCCGGCGACCTGGAGGACCAGGACCGGTACGCGGCGGCCGCCGAGCTCTACCGGGAGGCGCTGCGGGACCGGCCGGACGACGGCATCCGGCTACGGCTCGCCTTCGCCCTGCTCCGGTCCGGCGACACCGGCGCGGCCGAGCGGACGGCGCGGGACGTCCTGGCGCGGACCCCGGACTCGCCGGACGGTCTGCTCGTGCTGGGGCTGGCGCAGCGCGCGGCCCACTCCGCGCAGGCGCCGGGCACGCTGCGCCGCTTCCTGACCGTCGCCCCACGGCACCCCGCCGCGCCGGAGATCAGCCGGCTGTTGTCGGCGTCCCGGCCGTGATCCCGTTCCGGTCCGGTCAGCGTCGCCGGGCCCGGGCCAGCAGGAAACCGACGGCCAGTCCCGCCGCCACGGTGACCAGGACGCGGGGCGTGATCACCGCGCGGAGCCGCGCCAGCCCCGCCCGCGGGTCCACCACCGTCCCCGCGACGTCGCCGGCCGCGCCGACCACCAGGTCACTGAGCCGATCCTTGTTCATCACGCGCCGCCCCTCGTCCGCCGGTCATCCCGCCGGTACCCGTCCCGTCCCGGGGCAAACGGCGGATCCGGTTGGCCGAGACGGCGACGGGCCGCCGGCGGATCGCCGGCGGCCCATCGCTGGCAGTCAGTGCAGGCCGACCGGCATCGGCGGCTGCTCCGTCGGCTCGCCGTCGAGCAG
This sequence comes from Micromonospora sp. NPDC051924, assembly GCF_055586005.1. Taxonomy (NCBI): domain Bacteria; kingdom Bacillati; phylum Actinomycetota; class Actinomycetes; order Micromonosporales; family Micromonosporaceae; genus Micromonospora; species Micromonospora sp. NPDC051924. The sequence continues at coordinate 13,161 of NZ_JBVJJA010000037.1, read as the reverse complement.
GTGCGACGGCTCGCGCCGGCGGGGCAGGAACGCGACCGGGATGAAGGTGGCCAGGACCAGCGCGAACCCGACCCAGAAGGTGGTGGCGAACGAACTGGCGGCGAAGTCGAGGCCGCGCTCGATCAGCGCCGGGGGCACCGGGAACTGCTGGGTCACCTCGGGGTGCTGCTGGGCCGTGATCGCCAGGTAGGCCTCGGTGACGGGCTTGCCGCTCGCCGGGTCGGTCATACCGGGGATGACCCGGGAACCGTTCAGCTCGTTGGTGAGGATCACCGACATCACCGCGGCGCCCACCGAGCCGCCGATCTGCTGGAGGATGTTGACCAGCGTGGAGCCCCGGGCCACCTCGGCGGCGTGCAGCGTCTTCAGCGCCGAGGTCATGATCGGCATCATGGTGGCGCCCATGCCCAGACCCATCACGAACAGCGCCCCGCAGAGCAGCCAGTACGAGGTGTGCGGGTCGACCTGGGTGAAGGCGAAGAAGCCGGCGGCGATGAGCACCAGCGCGAACGGCACGGTCCGGCCGACCGGCACCCGGTCGGCGAGCATCCCGGCGACCGGCATGGTGAGCATGGCGCCGATGCCCTGCGGGGCCATCAGCAGGCCGGCGGTGAGCGTCGACTCGCCGCGGATCTGCAGGAAGTAGCTCGGGAAGAGCAGGCCGGCGCCCATGAACGCGATGATGAAGACGAACAGGCTCGCCGAGGCGACGGCCAGGTTGCGGTTGCGGAACAGCCGCAGGTCGAGCAGCGGGTGCTTCGGCTTGAACGAGTAGAGCACGAACCCGACCACGAGCACGGCGCCGATCAGCATGGGCAGCCACACCGCGTTGTCGGTGACCGTGCCGGCCTCCGGCAGCGAGGAGACGCCGTAGAGGAACAGGGCCAGGCCGGGCGAGAGCATCACCATGCCGAGGAAGTCGAACGACTCCGACGGCTCGGGGGCGTCCTTCGGCAGCGCCAGCCAGGCGTAGCAGAGCGCGATCAGACCGATCGGCAGGTTGATCAGGAAGATCCAGTGCCAGCTCGCGGTGTCGATCAGCCAGCCGCCGAGGATCGGGCCGCCGATCGGGCCGAGCAGCATCGGGATGCCGAGGACGGCCATCAGCCGGCCGATCCGGTGCGGGCCGGCCGCCCGGGTCATGATCGTCATGCCCAGCGGCATGAGCATGCCGCCGCCGAGCCCCTGCAGCACCCGGTAGCCGATCAGCTCGGTGATGCTGTCGGCGGTGGCGCACAGCCCGGAGCCGATGGTGAACAGCGCCAGGGCGGTCATGTAGAGGCGCTTGGTGCCGAACCGGTCGGCGGCCCAGCCGCTGAGCGGGATCACCGTGGCCAGTGCGAGCGTGTAGCCGGTCATCGTCCACGCCACCCGGGCGTACGACGCGTCGAACTCGTTCTGGAAGGTCGGCAGCGCCACGCTGACGACCGTCACGTCGAGGATCGACATGATCGCGCCGAGCACGACCACTCCCGCCACCTTGAGCACCGCGGCGTCGAGCTTGTTCGACGTCGCGACGGGTTGATGGGTCACGAGTTGTCTCCTGATTCCGATCCGGTGGGGGTGGTGGCGGCACCGCGCCCCGGAGGGGGGCAGGCGCGGCGAGGGGCGTGCGCACGCAGACTAACCAGCACCTCCGACGCTCGGCCTCCCGTTTCCGAAGCCTCGTGGCGCGGAGCACGCCTCAGGCCGTCGCCCGATATTCGTGGGGACTGATGCCGCGGACCCGCTTGAAAGCGGCGCTGAGCGCGAACGGACTGCCATAGCCGACCCGGCGGGCCACCGCGGTGAGCGTCAGCCCGGTGTCCCGCAGCAGGTCGGCGGCGATGGCGAGGCGCCAGCCGGTGACGAAGGCCATCGGCGGCTCGCCGACCAGTCGGGTGAAGCGACGGGCGAACGCGGCCCGGGAGACGCCGACGGCGGCAGCGAGCCCGGCCACCGTCCAGGGGTGAGCGGGATCACGCTGGACCAGCCGGACCGCCGGGCCGACCACCGGGTCGGCGTAGGCCCGGTACCAGCCGGGCGGCCCGTCGCCGGGGCGCGCGAACCAGGCGCGCAGCGCGGCGATGACGAGCAGGTCGAGCAACCGGTCGAGGACCACCTCCTGCCCGGGTCGCGCCCGGTCCAGCTCCGCCGCGAGCAGCGGGACGACCGGCAGGTCGCCCTCGTCGGCGGTGAGCACCGCCAGGGGCGGCAGCGCCGCGAGCAGGCCCGCCCCGACCGCGCCGCTGCTGGCGTACGTGCCGGTGAGCAGCGCCGTGCCGGCGTCCGGCCGGGTGCCCCAGGTACGCAGGCCGACCGCCATCGAGTCGGTCAGCTCGCGGCCGTCGAGCGTGGTGCACCGCTGGTCCGGGTGGATCAGCACCTGCGGCGGGGTCTCCGGCCGGTCGGCGACCGTGTACGGGTCGGGCCCGCGCAGCACCGCCACGTCACCAGGGTGCAGCGCCACCGGCGGGCCGCCGTCGGGCAGCACCCAGGCGGCGCCCCGGACCACCGTGGTGACGCTCAGCGGGGCCGCGTCGCACACCCGGATCGACCACGGCGGATCCATCACGGTACGGAGCAGGAAGGCGTCCCGGGCGCGCAGACCCCGCAGCACCTCGGCGAGCACGTCCACCCGGCGAGCGTAGACGCCTGCGTATGGTTCCGGGCTTTCCGGCCATGGACCGTCCAGCCACGGTCGGGTGCGATGGAGGGCATGACGAGACGAGGAGGCGCCCGGTGACCGCGCTGCGGACCGGCGCGCTGCTGTTGGCGACGCTGACCACGGGCCTGACGGCGGGGCTGTTCGCCGGCTTCGCGTACGCGGTGATGCCGGGCCTGGCCCGGGTGGACGACCGGACCTTCGTGGCCACCATGCGGTCGGTCAACCAGGCCATCCTGAACGGCTGGTTCGCGCTCTGCTTCGGCGGCGCCCTGGTCGCCACCCTCGCCGCCGTGCTGCTGCACCTGCCGGACGGCCGGCGCGCGCCGCTGCCCTGGCTGCTGGCCGCCCTGCTGCTCTACGGGCTGGTGCTCGCCGTGACGGCCACGGTGAACGTGCCGCTCAACGACCGGCTCGCGGCCGGTGCCGCCCGGTCGGCCGACCCGGCCCAGCTGCGGGCGATGTTCGAGGACGCCTGGGTGCGCGGGAACCTGGCGCGGGCCGTGCTGAACACCGCCGCCCTCGGTTGCCTCTGCGGGGCGCTGCTGGTCGCCCGGTCGGCGGCCGGCTGACCGGCGCCCGGGTGGTCACGGCCGGTGGGCCGCCCGGAGCTTGGCCATCAACCCGACCTCGGCGGTCCGGGACCGTTCGATGCGCCCGGCCAGCTCGCGCACGCGGGCGCTGGTGCCGGCGCGTACCTGCGCCCGGGCCAGGTCGGCGGCCTGGCGCTGGTGTGTGCCGAGCACGTCCAGCAGGACCGCGTCCACCCGGCCCGGCGGCGCGGCCCGCAGCCGCGCCAGGCCGGCGGCGGCGTCGCTGTGTCCGGAGTGGTCGTGGTGGGCGGCGACGGCCGCCGCCGAGGGACCGGACTCGCGCAGCCAGCCGCGCATGGTGGACTGTTCGTCGGCCTCGGTCACCTCGACGGCCGCGATGAGGGTACGGATCTCCCGGTCCGTCGTGCGCTCGAGGCCGAGCCGCACGATCTGCCGGGTCTGGTCGATGTGCGCCGCCATCATGGTCAGGAACAGCAGGTCGATGGGGCTGGTGGCACTGTCGCCGGCCGGGGTGGCCGCCGGGCCGGGCCGGGCGGGCGCGGACGTGCAGCCGGCGGCGGCCGTCACCAGCGCCAGCAGGACGGCGGTGAGCAGGCGGCGGGTACGGCCGCGCTGCCCCGGGGCGGGGCGGGTGCCGGGGGCGGCACACGCGGGGCGTGGCCGCACCCGGGCGGTCAGATCCGCTGCCACAGCGCGGGCACGTTCGGCGGCTCCCACCCGGGGAGCGCGGTGTGCGCCTGGATGCACCGGTAGGTCAATCCGCTGTAGGTGACCACGTCGCCGACCCGGTAGGCGGTGCCGGCCGTCCAGGTCCCGGTCGGCGCGGGGCTGGTCGGGCTCACGGTCGGGCTCGGGCTGGGCGACGGGCCGGTCGGGGACGGTGTCGGGGACGGAGACGGGCTCGGCGACGGGCCACCGGACCCGATCTGCAGGTCGACGCAGGAGTAGAAGGCGTTGGCGGTGTCGGCGATGTTCCAGATGGCGAGCAGCTTCTGCCGGCCGGAGAAGCCGCTGAGGTTGACGCTGTGCGACACGGTCGCGTCGGGCTGCCGGCCGCCGCCGTCGAAGACGGCCACCCGGGTGCCGCCGATCCAGTACTCCCAGTTGGCGGTGGCGTGGCGGGCGGTGTTTACCCAGGTGAAGGTGACCGAGCTGCCGACCTGGGTGGCCGGCCAGTCGCGGCTGTCGTCGTTGAGCACGGCGAACTGGGCGATCCCGGCGTGGCAGCTGCGCAGCCCCTTGGGGCCCTCGACGCTCTGCGGCTCGTACTGGATCTGGCCGCAGTCGGGGACCTTGTGCTGGGCGCAGAGCGCCTGGCGGCTGGGAGGCGCGGAGACGTACCCATGGGCCTGGGCGGGCGCGGCGACGGCCAGGGTGGCACCGACCACGCCGGTGGTGAGCAGCGGCAGGGTGATTCTTCGACGCACGGCGGCAACTCCTTCGGTGGGGCGGTAGGAGATGCCACGAACATAAATTAAACCTTGTTAACAGTAAAGACGCCTGTCTATAAAATAAGCCCCCGACGAAGCCGCCTCGAGTTCGGGGGCGCCGGCACGGAAATTTTCTGGTACGTCGATGGCTCAGCTCGCGCGCCGGTTTCACCCGCGGCCCGGCGGCCGGAAGCGGCGAGCGCCGCCGGTGGAGCCCACCCGGTTCCGTCGACGGCGCCCGGCGTGCCGGCGGGTGTCCACCAGGTGGGGCCGGACGGGTCCGGCGGGCGCCGGTACGGCCACCGGGCGTCGGACGGCCGGCGGTCGGGGCAGGACCGCCAGGATCGGCACGAGCAGGACCGTGGCGACCACGGCGTCGAGCCAGTAGTGATTGCCGGTGCCGACCACCACCAGCAGGGTGACCAGCGGGTGCGCCAGCCAGAGCCAGCGCAGCCGCCCGGCGGTCACCGCCACCAGCGCCACGGCGACGGCCAGGGCCCAGCCGACGTGCAGCGATGGCATGGCCGCGTACTGGTTGCTCAGGGTGTCCGCCTCGGGTGACCCGTAGACGGCCGGGCCGTACCGCCGCCCGGTGTCCACCAGGCCGGTCAGCGCGGTCATCCGGGGCGGGGCGAGCGGGACGAGCAGGTGCAGGGCCAGCGCCGCCGCGGTGAGCGCGGCGAGGGCCCGGCGCAGCCGGAGGTAGTGGCCGGGGTGGCGGGCGTACAGCCACATCAGGCAGATGACGGTGGCCGGGAAGTGCACGTAGGCGTAGTAGCCGTTCGCCAACCGGACCAGCAGGTCGTGGGTGAGCAGTGGCTGTTGGACGGCGGCCTCGCCGGGCAGGTGGAGCAGTCGTTCCAGCCGCCACACCCCCTCCCCGTTGGCCAGCGCGGTGGACGTCCGGCCGGCCACGGCGAGGCGGCCCGCCTTGTACGCGAGAAACAGCGTGGCGACGAGCGCCAGTTCCCGGGCCGCCCGGCGTACCACCCCGGTCCACCGGACCCGGGCCACCGCGCGGGACGCCCCGGCCTCGGTCGTGTCCACGTGCTCCTCGATTCGGTCGAGGCCGCCGGGCGGACGGCCCGCGCGACCCACGGGCCAGGGCCGCCGCCGGGTCACGGCGACGGCCCTGGACGGGCGGTCCGGCGTCAGCGCCGGGCCGGATCCGAGGTCACCGGGTCCACGGCGACCTCGTCGAAGGCGGGCGCCCCGTCGACCGCGTCGGCCGCCACGGCCACCGACCGGCCGGTGTCGGGCAGGTCGAGGCTGGACCGCAGGGTGACCGGCTTGAGCAGGAGCGCGGCGATGATGCCGACCACCGCGATGGCCGCGGAGATCAGGAAGATGTGCCCGGTGGCGTCGCCGTACGCGGCCCGGACGATGTGCTCCACCGGCGCGGGCAAGGCGTCCAGGTTGAGGTTGCTCTTGCCCCCGCCGCCGGAGGTGGGGAAGCCGGCGGCGGCCAGGTCGTGGGTGATCCGGTCGGTGACCTGGCGGGCCAGCACCGCACCGAGCACGGAGACACCGATGGTGCCGCCGAGCGACCGGAAGAACGCCACCGAGGAGCTGGCCGCGCCGATGTCCTTGAGCGCGACGGTGTTCTGCACGGCGAGCACGAGGTTCTGCATGGTCATGCCGACCCCGACCCCGACCACGAACATGGCGGCGCCGACCAGCACCAGCGAGGTCTCGTGGTCGATGGTGCCGAGCAGGGCGAAGCCGGCGACCAGGATGATCGACCCGGCGACGATGTACGGCTTGATCCGCCCGGTGGCGGTGATCAGCCGACCGGCGACGATCGAGGAGAGCAGCACCCCGGCCATCATCGGGATGGTGAGCAGGCCGGCCTCGGTCGGGCTGTAGCCGCGGCCGATCTGGAAGTACTGGCCGAGGAAGACGGCGCCGCCGAACATGGCCATGCCGACCGCGAGGCTGCCGAGGATGGCCAGCGCGGTGGTGCGCTCCCGCACGATCTTCAGCGGCACCACCGGCTCGGCGGCCCGGGACTCGACCCAGCCGGCCAGCGCGAGCAGCAGCACGGCGCTGCCGACCATCGCCGCGGTCTGCCAGGAGAGCCAGGCGAACGAGTTGTCGACGAACGAGATCCAGACCAGCAGCACGCTGACGCCGGCGGCGATCAACGTCGCGCCCAGGTAGTCGATCTTCACGTTGTCCCGGCGCAGCGTGGGCAGGTGCAGGGTGACCTGCAACAGGATCAGCGCGATCACGGCGACCGGCACGCCGACGAAGAAGCACCAGCGCCAGCCGAGCCAGGAGGTGTCGACGATGAGGCCACCGAGCAGCGGGCCGCCGACCGTCGCGAGCGCCATCACGCCGCCCAGGTAGCCGTTGTAGCGACCGCGCTCCCGCGGCGGGATCATGGCCGCGATGGCGACCTGCACCAGGGCCTGCAGGCCACCGACCCCGATGCCCTGGAAGGCGCGGGCGCCGATGAGCTGACCGGCGTTCTGCGCGAACCCGGCGGCGACCGAACCGGCCAGGAAGACCACGATGGCGACCTGGATGAGAATCTTCTTGTTGAACAGGTCGGCCAGCTTGCCCCAGATCGGCGTGGTCGCCGTGGCGGTGAGCAGGGTGGCGGTGACCACCCAGGTGTACTGGGTCTGCGAGCCGTTCAGCGCTCCGATGATCTTCGGCAGGGCGGTCGAGACCACCGTGCCGCTGAGCATCGCGACGAACAGCACGAGCAGCAGGCCGCTGAGGGCTTCCAGCGTCTGCCGCTTGCTCATCGGTGCGGCTTCCGCCGTTGCGGTGGGTGCGCTCATCGCGCGTCCTCCAGGTTGTCGTGGTGTGCGAGGGCGACCTCGAGGTCGCGGGTGAACCGGCCGAGCGCGGCGGACAGCGCCGCCACCTCGTCGGGGGTCCAGTCGGCGAGCGCCCGGATGAGCACCCGGCCGTACCAGTCCTGGGTGTCGGCCAGGGCGCCCCGACCGGCGTCGGTGACGGTCAGCCGGCTGGCGCGCCGGTCGGTCGGGTCGGCCCGCCGTTCCACCAGGCCGTTCGCCACCAGGGCGGTCACGGCACGGCTGACGGTGGACGGGTCGAGCCGGGTGCGGTCGGCCAGGTCCCGGGCGTGGCACCCGGCGGCACCGGCGTCGATGTGCCGGAGCAGGCCCACCAGGCCGAGCGGGATGGTCGGCCGGTCCGTGGCACGCCGCTGCTTGAGCAGCCGCACGCCCTTCAGCAGGTCGTGCAGCCGCGTGCCGAGTTCCCGGGTGGCGGTGTCCACGGATCTCCTCCAGGGCGACGTTGGTTGCCTCAAGCAATAATCAACGAATCTTGCGCAGTAGGCAAGTTTGCGCAATGAGAAGCACGTCACGTAGGCTGGACGGGTGACCGAGGGCAGCGGACTGCGCGAGCGCAAGAAGGCGGCGACCCGCCGCGCGCTGCATGAGGCCGCCCTGCGCCTCGCCGCCGAGCAGGGACTGGACCGGGTAACCGTGGAGGCCATCGCCGACGCGGCCAACGTCTCCCGCCGGACCTTCTCCAACTACTTCTCCAGCAAGGAGGAGGCCCTCTTCCACGGCGACACCGCGCGGCTGCGCCGGATGCTGGACCTGCTCCACGAGCGGCCCGCCGACGAGCCGCCGTGGACCGCGCTGAGCGCCGCCGCCGTGGCCCTCGCCGCCGACGTCTTCGACGACTCCGCGATGTCCTGGCTCACCCGGCGACGCCAGCTGCACGGGCACCCGGGGCTGGTCGCGCACCAGGTCGCCGCGTACACCGCGATCGAGCGGGAGCTGGCCGGCGAGCTGGCCCGCCGGCTCGGCGGTGCGGGGGCGGCGCTGCGCTCCCGGGTCCTGGCGGCGACCTTCCTGGCCACCCTGCGGGTCGCCGTCCAGCACTGGCTCGAACACCCGGACGGGCCGCTGGTCGACACCCTCCGAGCCGCCCTCGCCGAGGCCGCTCCCGCACCGTCCGCGAACGCTTCCTGACAACCCGTCCAGCCGGCCACTCGGCCGGCCGCAAAGGGCGGTAACCAACGCCCGGGAAGCCGCGAGCTGCCGCAGGACGAGTCGGCGGGGCGGAGCACCTCCGCCGGGTGCAGAATGTCGGGCGTGATCGGGCGACGGGCAGCCAGGGCGGCACGGGCCGCGGGGCTCGCCGCCGCCGGGACCGCCCTCGTCCTCACCGTCGCCTCCCCGCTCGGGCCGGCGACCGCCGTCCCCTCCCCCGCCGGCACCGTCGTCGCCCTCGGCGACTCGGTCCCGGCCGGCACGGCCTGCGGCTGCACGCCCTTCCCCGACCTGTACGCGCGGATGCTCGCCCCCGCCACCACCTCGGTGAACCTCGCCCTCGGCGGCACCACCTCGGCGGACCTCGACGGGCAGCTGCGGTCGCCGGTCGGGCGCCAGGCGCTACGCCGGGTCGACGCGGTGCTGATCATGTCGGGGGCCAACGACATGGTGCCGCTGGTCGAGTCGCGCTCCGGCGCGGCGGCGTACCGGGCCACCGCGGCGCAGGTGGGCGAGCACGTCGCCGCCGCGATCAGCGCGCTGCGGGCGCTGCACGGCGGTCCGCTGCCGGTGCTGGTGCTCGGCTACTGGAACGTCAGCCGGGACGGGGCGGTCGCCCGGGACAGCACGGACGCCGCCGGGCTCGCCGAGGCGGACACGGCCACCGGGTACGTGAACGAGGCGCTGCGGGCGGCCGCGCGTCGCAGCGGGGCGACCTACGTGGCCACGTACCCGGAGTTCCGCGGCCCCACCGGGGAGGCCGACCCCACCGAGCTGCTCGCCGACGACGGCGACCATCCCAACGCCCGGGGTCACGAGGTGATCGCCCGCGCCGCCTACGACTCGTCGGCGGAAGTCCTGCGGGCCGCGCCGCGCTGAACTGTCGCAGGGCGGCGTTAGCGTCCCCGTGTGATCACCGTCGACGACGTGCGGGCGCTCACCCGGACGCTCCCCCGCACCAGCGAGCACCTGATCCGCGACCGGATCAAGTTCCGGGTCGGCCAGATCGTCTACGTCGCCTTCTCGCGCGACGAGCGGACGATGGGCTTCGGCTATCCCAAGGAGGAACGGGACGGCCTGATCGCCGCCGAGCCGGACCTGTTCTTCCTGCCCCCACCCGCCGACCTGCGCTACCACTGGGTGTGCTGCCGGCTCGACCAGCTCGACCACGAGCAGATGACCGAGCTGGTCTGTGAGGCCTGGCGGATGGTGGTGCCGAAGTTCCTCGCCCGCGAACGGCTGGGCGACTGAGCTGAGCCGGCGGCCGGCACGGGCTTCGGTGAGAACGGTCTCACGCCGTACGGTCCAGGCATGAGCAGCACGCCGACGCCGACCACGTCGATCATCCGGTCCTACCGGCCCGGCGACCACGACGCGGTCTACGACATCTGCGTCCGCACCGCCGACGCGGGCGGGGACGCCCGCGGCCGGTACGCGAGCGACGACCTGATGCCCGACCTGTTCGCCGGCCCCTACCTGCACCTCGAACCGGAGCTGGCGTTCGTCCTGGCGGACGCCGGCCGGGTCGTCGGGTACGTCCTCGGCACGGCGGACACCCCCGCCTTCGCCCGCGCCTACCGGCGGCAGTGGATCCCCCGGCTGGCGCACCGCTACCCCGAACCGACGACCGCGCCGCGCACCCCGGACGAGGAGATGGTGGCCCTGCACCACCGTCCCGAGCGACTGCTCCTGCCCGAGCTGGCGGGCTACCCCGCCCACCTGCACATCGACCTGCTCCCCGAGCACCATGGGCGCGGCCACGGCCGGCGGCTGCTGGAGACGTTCCTGGCCGCCGCGGCCAGGGCCGGCGCGCCCGCCCTGCACGTCGGCATGGTCACGGCCAACGTGCGGGCGCGCGGTTTCTACGACCGGCTCGGCTTCCACGAGATCCCGGTGCCCGACCCGGGGCCGCTCACCTACCTGGGCCGCTCGACCACCTGACGACACCGTGGCCGGGACGGATGGCGTTCGAATCCGCCCCGCGTCGGCCCCGCCGCTGGGAGACTCGTCCGGTGGAGGGCGAGCAGCGGCGCGGCAGGCTCGGGCCCGCCGTGCCGATCGCCCCGGCCGCCCGCGTGGACAAGTTCGAGGTCTTCTTCGACCTCGTCTTCGTCGTGTCCTTCTTCATCATCACCCGGGCCACCGCGGCGAACGTGACCTGGCGGGAGCTGCTGCACGCGCTGCTCGTACTCGCCGTGCTCTGGTGGTGCTGGATCGTGCACAGCGTGGTGGCCAGCCGGCTACGCCTCGGCGAGGGCTTCGTCCCGGTGCTGATGGTGATCGGCATGATGGCGCTGTTCACCTTCGCGCTGGCCCTGCCGCAGACCTTCGGCGGCCTGCACGAGGGCGCGGCCGGACCGATCCTGGTCACGATCAGCTACATGGTGATCCGCGCCGTGCACCTGGCGCTCTACGCACACGCCACGCGAGGGCGCCCGATCGCCCGCCGCAAGCTGTACCAGTTCATTCCCGAGATCGTGATCACGACGCTCCTGCTCTTCGTCGCGGCACTGGTCCCGCCGATGATCAAGGACACCGAGACGGGGCTGTGGCTGCGGGACGGGCTGTGGGTCGCCGTCGTCCTCATCCAGTACGCCAGCGGGCTGGTGGCCGGCAGCAAAGGGTGGGAGATCACCTCCGCGGAGCACTGGACGGAACGCTACGACCTGATCCTCATCATCGCGCTGGGCGAGTCGGTGATCTCGGTCGGCGTCGGCGGCAATCTGCTCGGCAAGCCGGTGACCTGGCCCGCCATCCCGGCGGCGATGCTGGGCATCCTGTTCACTGCGGCCCTGTGGTGGGCGCACTTCGACATGATCGGCCCGGCCGCCCGGATCGCGCTGCACGCCGCCCAGGGCACCCCGCGGGTGTCCATGGGCCGCGACGCGTACGCGTACCTCTACCTGCCGATGATCGCCGGCGTCATCCTGTTCGCCATCGGCGCGGAGGAACTGGTCCGCACCATCACCGACCCGGCGGGCGGGGTCGCGGAGCGGGGACACGGACCCGCGGTGCCCCTGCTGTTCGCCGGGGTGATGATCTACCTGGCCGCGGACCTGGCGTTCCAGTGGCGCACGCTGCGCACCGTGACGTGGACCCGGATCGGCGTGCTCCTGGTGCTGGCGGCCGGGCTTCCGGTGGCCCGGGACCTGCCCGCCCTGGGGGCGCTCGGGCTGCTGACCGCCATCTGCGTCGCGCTGGTCGCGGTCGAGCTGGTGATGCTGGCGGACGCCCGGCACGCGCTGCGCCGGACGGTGTTCGAGGAGAAGACGCACCAGGAGACCAGCGAGGCCGCCTTCCGCGCCCGCTGGCACGGCGGCGGCCCGGAGCAGGCGACCGAGTGACGGTCGCCCGTCCGCGACGGCGGGGCGGGCGAGCCGTAGAGTCTCCGCGTGATCGAGATCGACACCGACGTCGAGCTGTTCCACCCGGCCGATCCGGTGTGGCAGGCGCTGACCGACCGGGCGCTGCTCGCCAAGTGGTTCGCCGAGGCCACGCCGGCGCCGGACGCGCCGGGCCGGCTGCTGCTGCGGACGGCCGGGCTGCCCGGGTTCGACGCCGACGTCGAGGTCGACGTGGTGCGGCAGCGGCCGCCGGAGCTGCTGGTGCTGCGCTGGCGGGAGGGCGAGCGGCAGAGCCTCCTGACCGCCACCGTCGTCCCGACCGGCCACGGCTGCCGGCTGACCGTCCACGAGTCGCTGGAGCAGGGCGGGTGGGACGCCGACCGCCGGGCCGAGCACCACCAGCAGGCGATCGCCGTCCGGCTGCCCGCCATCCTCGACTGGCTGGCGTTCCAACAGATCGACCTGCGTCGCGCCGAGGGCGGGCTGACCGCCGAGCTGCCGATGGTCGGCGCGCGGGCCGGGACCGGCCGGCGGTGGGCGCTGCTGGTCGGCGGAGTGGTGGTGTGCCTCGCCCTGGCCGGCGGGGTCGCGGTGTGGGTGGCAGGCCCGGAGCAGCCGGCGCCCGCCCCGCCGCCGGCGACGGCGCCGCTGGTGATGCCGAGCGCCCGCAGCCAGCTGCCCGAGGCCGGCCCGTCCCGTGCGCCGCGGACCGCCCGCAGCACCGCGACCGTCACCGCCGCCCCGACTCCAACGGCCTCGCCCGGTCGCACGCGCGCCGCGAGCGCGTCGCCGGCGGCGCTGGCCGCCACGTACCGGACGGTCTCCGACCGGGTCTTCGGCTACCGGGCTGAGGTGGTGGTCAGCAACCCGGGCAGCGCGGCGAAGCAGACCTTCACGGTGGTCGTCACGCTCGGCTCCGGGGCCACGGTCGGCAACGTCAACGGTGCTCAGGCGTCCCAGGACGGCGAGGTGGTCACGTTCACCGGGGCGGCGGTCCCGTCCGGCGGGTCGGCGACGATCCGGTTCGACGTACGGGATCCGGATCCGCTCAGCCAGGCGCCGAAGGGCTGCGCGGTCGACGGCAACCCCTGCACCGGCCTCTAGACAGGAGGCGGCGCCGGGGGGGGGCGGGGGGGGGCGGGGGGGGGGGGGGGGGGGGGGGGGGGGGGGGGGGGGGGGGGGGGGGGGTTCGGGGGCCCTGAAAATGTT
>NZ_JBVJJA010000036.1:0-78073 GCF_055586005.1 Micromonospora sp. NPDC051924 | reverse complement strand
CGGGCCCTGCTGTCCGCCATCCCCGACGTCACCACCCTCGGCCCCGCCGGCCGCATCCGACTCACCGGAGACGTCCCCACCCCCCTCAACCCACCCTCCGGCTGCCGCTTCCGCACCCGCTGCTGGAAAGCACAGGACCGCTGCGCCACCGAAGAACCAGCCCTGACCACCCGGGACGGCGGCAACCAGCTCACCGCCTGTCACTTCCCGGAGAGCGGGCCGGTCGGCGTCGGAAGCAGCGAGTCCGTGGAGGTGTCGCAATGAGCCTGTCCCCGGTCGAGGGCGCGGCGCGGGCCGAGCTCGAGCCCGCCGCCGACCCGGTCACCACCGCCGAGAAGGGCATCGTCGGTCGCTCGCCCGGTCAGCTCGCCTGGGCCCGGCTGCGCCGGGACCGCACGGCGATGGTGAGCGCCGGCGTGCTGCTGTTCCTCACCCTGCTGGCGCTCGCCGCGCCGCTGGTCTCCAAGCTCTACGGGGTCGGCGCGAACGAGCAGTTCCAACAGCTCCTGGACGGCAACGGGATGCCGCTCGGCTACGTCGGCGGGATCACCGGCGACCACTGGTTCGGGCTGGAACCGCGGCTGGGCCGGGACATCTTCATCCGCATGGTGTACGGCCTGCGGACGTCGCTGTTCATCGCGTTCGCCGCCGCCCTGGTCACCACCGCGATCGGCGTGGCGGCCGGCATCCTCGCCGGGTTCCTCGGCGGGATCGTCGACACGGTGATCAGCTGGATCACCGACGTGGCGCTGGCGTTGCCGTTCCTCATCTTCGCCCTCGCCGTGGTGCCGACCGCTTCGCTGCGCTTCTACGGCCCCCGGGAGGAGGTGCCGCCGGCGTTCCAGGTGACGGTGCTCATCGTCATCTTCGCCGCGTTCGGCTGGACCAGCACCGCCCGGCTGGTCCGCGGTCAGGTGATCTCGCTGCGCGAACGGGAGTTCGTGGAGGCCGCCCGGGCCAGCGGCGCGGGGCTGGGGCACATGCTCTTCCGGCAGCTCCTGCCCAACCTCTGGGCGCCGATCCTGGTCGCGTTCTCGCTCGCCGTCCCGCAGTACATCACCGGGGAGGCGGCGCTGTCCTTCCTCGGCATCGGCATCCTCGAACCCACCGCCGACTTCGGTCGGATGATCTTCCAGAGCATCCCGTACCTGCAGACCGACCCGGCGTACGTGTTCTTCCCCGGCGTCACGATCTTCATCCTCGTGCTCGCCTTCAACCTGCTCGGCGACGCGCTGCGTGACGCGCTCGACCCGAAGTCGTCCCGGTAGGGGTGTTACATGAGCCGATTCCTGGTCCGCCGGCTGCTCGCCGCCGTGCTCACCCTCTTCGCGGTGAGCGTGCTCAGCTTCCTGATGTTCTTTGGACTGCCCCGTGATCCGGTCAGCGGCATGTGTCCGAAGAACTGCAACGCGGAACGGCTGGAGCGGGTCCGGCAGGAGCTTGGCCTGAGCGATCCGCTGCCGGAGCAGTACGCCAACTACATGAAGGGCATCGTCACCGGGCGTGACCTGGGCAGCTCCCAGGGCGGCCGGTGTGACGCCCCCTGCCTCGGCTACTCGTACGTCAACAGCGAGGCGGTCACCGACACCCTGGCCCGGGTGCTGCCGGTGACGCTGAGCATCGTCATTCCGGCGGCGGTGCTCTGGCTGGTGCTCGGCGTGGGGCTGGGCATGATATCCGCGCTGAGACGGGGGACCGTGCTGGACCGGCTGGCCATCGGCTTCTCGCTGGCCGGCGCCTCGATGCAGCTCTACTTCGTCGGCGCGGTGCTGCTGCTGATCTTCACCTACAACCTGCGGCTCACCCCGGTCCCGAGCTACACCTCCATTTTCGACAACCCGGTGAAGTGGGCGAGCGGACTCGTCCTGGCCTGGATCTGTCTGGCCTTCCTCTTCTCCGCGATCTACGCCCGGCTGTCCCGGGCGCAGATGCTGGAGACGCTGTCGGAGGACTTCGTCCGCACCGCGCGGGCCAAGGGTCTGGCCAAACCCAAGGTGTACGGGCGGCACGCGCTGCGCGCGGCGATCACCCCGATCGTCACCATCGCCGGCCTGGACGTGGGCAGCGCGCTCGGTGGCACGGTCATCACCGAGACCACCTTCGGCATCCAGGGGCTCGGCCGTACCGCGGTGGACGCGGTCCGCTCGGGCGACCTGCCGACCATCATGGCCACCGTGCTGATCTCGGCGGTCTTCATCGTGATCGCCAACATCGTGGTCGACGTGCTCTACGCGGCCATCGATCCCCGGGTCCGGTTGCGATAGCGCAACGGCCCGGATCGGGGCATGGAGAAATCCACCGCTCTCTGCTACACAAACCGTAGTTTTCCTACGTCGTCTGACGAGGCTCCAGATAGGGAGGAGGCGCAGATGCGCCTGAAGAGGGCAACCGCCGCGGGCGGCGCACTCGCACTGCTCGTGGTGATGGGGGCGTGCAGCGAGAACAAGGGCACCGATGGCGACACCGGCGCCGACCGGGTGCAGAGCGGCACGATCGCCACCGACCCGAAGGACTCGCTGGGCCCGGCGCCCGAGGTCCCGGGTGCGGCCAAGGGCGGCACGTTCCGGGTGATCCGCGAGACCAAGATCTCGCACATGGACCCGCAGCGGGTCTACTCGTTCGCCGGCCTGATGAACGCCCCGCTCTACAGCCGCTTCCTGACCACGTTCAAGGACGACGGCTCCGGCAAGGTGACCCTGGTCGGCGACCTCGCCGAGACCCCGGGCACCGACGTCAACAAGGACTGCAAGGTCTGGGAATTCAAGATCAAGGACGGGGTGAAGTTCGAGGACGGCAGCCCGATCACCTCGAAGGAGATCGCGTACGGCATCGCCCGCTCCTTCGACCCCGACCTCACCGGCGGCCCGACCTACCTGCAGGAGTGGCTCGCCAACGACCCGCAGTACGACACCAAGTGGAACTTCAAGGCGAACAAGACCTCGCTCCCGCCGGGCCTGAGCACGCCGGACGCGAAGACGCTGAAGTTCGAGTTCGCCAAGCCGCACTGCGACCTGCCGTTCGCCGCGTCGCTGCCGTACACCGCGCCGCTGAAGCCGGAGAAGGACACCGGGGTCAACCTGGACAACCAGCCCTTCTCCTCCGGGCCATACAAGATCACCAAGAACACCGCCGGTGTCGAGGTGGTCATGGAGCGGAACGAGAACTGGGACCCGAAGACCGACCCGGTGCGGCACGCGTACCCGGACAAGATCGTCTGGAACTTCGGCCCGGACGCCGAGGCGGGCGCCAACCGGGTGATCGCCGACAACGGTGACGACCAGACGGCGCTGGCCTGGAACGGCGTCCCCTCCGCGCTGGTCGCCCGGGTCACCGGCGACGCGTCGCTCAAGGACCGCTCGGTGCGCGGCCAGACCCCGAGCCTGTGGCGGCTCACCATCAACACCCAGCGGGTCACCGACCTGTCGGTGCGCCAGGCGCTGAACTACGCGATCGACCGGGACGGCTTCATCAAGGCGTACGGCGGTGAGGCCTCGGCCAAGGCCGTCACCACCCTGATGCCGCCGTCGACCATCGGCTGGGAGAACTACGACGCCTACCCGGCCGGCCCGAGCGGCAACGTCGAGAAGGCCAAGGAGCTGCTCGCCGGCAAGACCCCGGAGCTGGTGCTCGGCATCAGCGACGACTCGCCGGAGCTGGCCACCCAGCTGAAGGCCAACCTGGAGAAGGCCGGCTTCAAGATCACGGTGAAGACCATCCCGACCGACGCCAAGCTCGACGAGACCAGCAAGAAGGACAACCCGTACGACCTCTGGACCGACCAGTGGGCCGCCGACTGGCCCAGCGGCGCCGCGATCCTGCCGGTGCTCTACGACGGCCGCACCATCAAGGCCGAGAGCAACAGCAACACCTCGTACGTCAACAGCGACGAGATCAACAAGGAGTTCGACCGGGTGCTCGCCATGCCCGCCGCCGAGCAGGGCAAGGAGTGGGCCAAGCTCGACAAGCGGATCATGACCGAGCTGGCCCCGGCCGTGCCGCTCTTCGTCGAGCAGGGCTACTACCTGCACGGCTCCAAGGTCGGCGGGATCTACCTGTCCAGCATCTTCGGCTACCCGGCACTGATCAACGCCTACGTGAAGCAGTGACCCGGCACTGAGCTGAAGGCCCCGGTCGACAACGGCGTCGACCGGGGCCTTCCCCGTTCACAGGTGCCGGCGCAGGAAGTCCAGCTCCAGCCGGAGCAGCCGCTCGGCCACCCCGCCGGCGGCCATGTGACTGGCCCCGGTCAGCGGCAGCACCGCGTGCGGCCGGCCGGCGGCCAGCAGCGCCGCCGACAGCCGCAGCGTGTGCGCGGCCACCACGTTGTCGTCGACCAGGCCGTGCACCAGCAGCATCGGTCGGGCCTGCGCCGGGTCGCCCACCGGCTCGGCGGCCAGCTCCACCAGCGAGTGGTGGGCGTACACGTCCATCCCGTCGTCCGGCATCCCCAGATAGCGCTCGCTGTACGCGGTGTCGTACAGGGTCCAGTCGGTGACCGGGGCGCCGACGATCGCGCAGCGGAACAGCTCGGGATGCCGCAGCACCGCCAGCCCGGCCAGCCAGCCGCCGAACGACCAGCCCCGCACCGCCACCCGCGCGAGGTCCAGGTCCGGGTGCTTGCCGGCGAGCGCGGTCAGGGCGTCCACCTGGTCGGTGAGGATCACGTCGGCCACCCGCCGGTGGATCGCCTTCTCGAACGAGGGGGCGATGCCCGGGGTGCCCCGGTTGTCGACGGTCACCACCGCGAAGCCTCGGTCGGCCCACCACTGCCGCTCCAGCCAGGCGGCCCGCGCGGCGACCACCTCCTGGTGCCCCGGCCCGCCGTAGACGTCCAGCAGCACCGGCAGCTTCGTGCCCTTCACATGCTCGGTCGGGTAGAGCACCGCGCTCGGCAGCCGCCGGTCGGTCACCCGGACCAGCAGCGGCCGGGGCGCGTACGGCGGGTTCGCGGCGAGCGAGCGCAGCTCGCCCACCTCCCGGTCGCCGTGCCACACCCGCCAGCGGGTGCCGGGATGCTCCAGCGAGGCCGTCCCGACCACCAGCGTCGCGCCGCCGATCGCGGCGGTGTGCCAGCCCGGGTCGCTGCCCATCCGCCGGGCGTCCATCCCGCCGCCGATCACCGTCCGGACCCGGTAGAGGTGCCGCTGGCTGGGCTCACCCTCGCTCGCCTCCACCAGCAGGTCCGCCGGGCCGTTCGGGCCGGCGGGCAGCCGCCCCACCACCCGGCGTACGTAGAGCGAGGGCGGGGTGAGCAGCGTGCCGTCGGCGAACAGGCAGCGGGCGTCGTACCCGTCGTGGGCCAGCTCGCCGCCGACCAGCACCCGGCCGTCGGGCAGGTGGGCCGGCGTGCCCGGGATCGGTTCCACCCAGCGCGGGTCGGCCAGCTCGGCGTGCACCTGGGTCTCCCCGGTCCGCGGATCCACGGCGAGCACCAGACCGTGCTGCTGGGACCGGCGCAGCACGGTGATCAGCGGGCCGCCGTCCGCCCAGTCGACCGAGGTCAGGTACGGATAGGTCTCCCGGTCCCAGTGCACGTCGACCCAGCCGTCATCGAGGTCGAGCAGATGCAGGCTGACCTGTGCGTTCGGTCCACCCGCCCGGGGGTACGCGACGGTCGTCGGCGGGCTCTCCGGGTCCGCCGGGTCGTGCAGGTGCCAGCGGATCAGCCGTGACTCGTCCACCCGGGCGGCCAGCACCGAGCGCCCGTCCGGCGCCCACCAGTAGCCCCGGTAGCGGTGGAACTCCTCCGCCGCGATGTGCTCGGCGAGCCCCCAGGTCACGCCGCTGTCCTCACCGGCGAGGAGGTTGTCGGTGCCGTCCGGCTCCACCACCCGCAACTGACCCCGGCGGACCCCCTCGGCGGCGTCGGTGACGTACGCCAGCCGCTCGCCGGTCGGGTCGGGACGCGGGTCGATCACCGGGCCGACCGCGGTCACCTCGATCACGTCGCCGTGCACCAGGTCGGCCCGGAACAGCCGGCCGGCCAGGGCGAACGCGGCCACCCGGCCGGCCGCGTCCAGGGCGTACGAGCCGATGCCGGCGGACGCCAGCCGCAGCCGCTCGCGCAGCGCCCGCTCACCCGGCGACAGCGCGGTCGGGTCGCCGTCCGAGCCGAGCAGCACCGCCGGGTCGGCCACCAGCCGCTCCTCGCCGGAGGCGACGTCCAGCAGCCAGAGCGCGTCGGCGGGGTCCTCCGGTCCCGAGGAGCGCAGGAAGATCACCCGGGAGCCGTCGTCCGCGACGGAGACGGCGCGCGGCGCCCCGTGGCTGAACCGGCGGGTACGGGCGGCCAGCTCGGGAAAGTCCACGTCTCGGATCGTAGGCGCGCGCCGAGCGTGATGTGGCCGACCTGCGCGGACGCGTAACCCTTGGTGGGACAGGACCGCCGGTTAGAGTGACGGTCGTGACGACGCTGCCCGACCGACGCCTGCTGCTGGTCCACGCGCACCCCGACGACGAGTCCATCGGCACCGGCTCGACGATGGCCCACTACGTCGCCACCGGCGCCCACGTCACCCTGGTGACCTGCACGCTGGGCGAGGAGGGCGAGATCCACGTACCGGAGCTGGCCCAGCTCGCGGCGGCTGAGGCCGACCAGCTCGGCGGGTACCGGATCGGCGAGCTGGCCGCCGCCTGCGCCGCGCTCGGCGTCACCGATCACCGCTTCCTCGGCGGCGCCGGCCGCTACCGCGACTCCGGCATGATGGGCTTGGCCACCAACGAGCACCCGCGGGCGTTCTGGCAGGCCGACCTCGACGAGGCCGCCGGCCACCTGGTCGAGGTCATCCGGGAGGTCCGCCCGCAGGTCCTGGTCACCTACGACCCGAACGGCTTCTATGGCCACCCCGACCACATCCAGGCGCACCGGGTGGCGATGCGTGCCGTGGAGCTGGCCGACGCCGAGGGGATCGCCCTGGCCAAGGTCTACTGGACGGCGATGCCGCGCAGCGTGCTGGAGGCCGGGCTGAACCACTTCGTGGAGTCGTCGGACAACCCCTTCGCCGGCATCGACAGCGCGGACGAGCTGCCCTTCGGCACACCCGACCCGGAGATCGCCGCGCGGATCGACGCCACCGAGCAGCACGCCGCCAAGGAGGCGGCGATGCGGGCGCACGCCACCCAGATCCCGGCCACCTCCTGGCTCTACTCGATCGCCGGCAACTTCGGGGCCGAGTTCATGGGCGTGGAGTACTTCACCCTCGCGGTCGGCGGGAAGGGCCCGGGCAACGGCCCGTACGGCTGGGAGGACGACCTCTTCGCCGGGGTGGCGCTGGACGGGCCGGACCGGTCCCCGGTCGCGGCGGCCGGCCTCCGGTGACGTTGCCGGCCGTACCGATGTCGGTCGCTCCCGAGCAGCAGCCCGCCGCGCCGCCCGAGCGGCCGTCGCGGGCCCTCGACCTCGCCCTGCGGATCGCCGGCGGCGTGGTGGTGGTCTGGGCGGGGGTGCTCGCCGCGATGCTGGACCTGATCTTCGCCGCCGGGGCCTGGGAGCTGGTCAAGGGCCGGTCCGGCGGCGCCGCCAAGGCGCTGGTGGGCATCTCGGCCACGGTGGGTGGGGTCGCCGGGGTGGTCGCGCTGACCGTCCTGCTGGCCTGGTTCGCGCACGCCGCCGTCGGGACCCGGTGGGCGGTGGCGCTGGCCGCCGTGCCCTGGTTCGTGGTGATCGTCGCGGGCGGCTTCCGGACCACCGAGGGGGACCTCGCGCTGACCGGCGACAACGTGCTGGGTCTGGGTCTGGTGGTCGCGGGCGCGGTCACCTTCGCGGTGCTCGGCTTCCGGCAACTCGTGGCCCCGCCCGAAGGCTGAGGGCAGACGGCACACCGGCCGCGGTGGTAAATATTCCTGCCAGGAGCCTGCCGTGGGGGCGGGCGGACGGCGGGAGGCGTGCGATGAAAGAGCGGTGGCGCGCGATCGGCGTGCTGGCGGCGGCGCTGTTCTTGGTCAACGTGGCGGCGCGGCTGGTGAACAGGTTCGCCTTCTCGGACAACGACACCGCGACGGACCGGATCACCCTGCTGATGTTCGTGGTGATCGGGCTGGTCCTCGCCGTGCTCGCGTTCCGCTGGGGCCGGGACCGCCCGGTGGGGCGGTGGGCCGGCGACCTGACCGCCGCCGTCGCGGTGGCGCTCGCGCTGACCCTGTTCGTCGGTCCGCTGCTGGTCGGCAAGAGCCCGTTCGCCGACGGCGCGGGGTTCTTCTTCGCCCAGATCTGGCTCTACCTGGCGGCCACGGCGGCCGGCGTGCTGGTCGGCTTCCTGACCCTCACCGCGCTCGGCCGTGACTACCGCTCCCAGCAGCTCAAGCGGTACGCCGAGCTGAAGGCCGCGAAGCCCCGCAAGGTGGTCCGCCGCTGATCCGGGCGGCTCGCGGGCGCGTGTTGCCGCAGGTCGCGGTGTCCCCGGACAGGGATGCCCCGACTTGCCGCAACGCGGGTCAGTCCGGGGCGACCCGGGTCAGGTAGGTGTGGTGGGTGGTGAACCCGAGGCCGCGGTAGAGGGCCACGGCCGGGGTGTTGCGCTGCTCGACCTGGAGGAAGGCGTGCGTGGCGCCCTCGGCGCGGGCCCAGTCGACCAGCGAGCGGATCACCCGGCCGGCGAGCCCCTGCCGGCGCGCCTCGGGCACCACCTCGATCAGGGTCAGGCCGAGCCAGCGTCCCTGGCCGGTCACCGTGCCCCGGCCGACCGCGACCAGTCGGCCGTCCGCGTACACGTGGGCGAAGCGGATCCGGTCCACGGCGGTGAGCACGTGTCGGGCGGCGTCCGGCAGGCCGCCCTTGCGCCCGGCGGCCAGCACCAGCCACTCCTCGGACGGCGCATCGGCCAGCTCCACGGGTGGCAGGTCCGCCCGCCCGGCCGGAGCGGGCGGCAGCGCGGCGAGCGGCACGGTCTGCACCAGCACCAGCGGCCGGCCCTCGCCCCAGCCGCGGGCGTCCAGTTCCGCGCCGACCGGCGCGGCGAGCGGCAGCGGGGTGTTGACCATGGCGCGCTGGCCGCGCTCGGCGTACCACCGCTGCACCGCGTCGATCGCGGCGGGCAGCGGGCGGTCCGGGTCGCCCACCGGGAGCGCCGAGTTGGCCCGGCCGGTCCAGCCGTCCGCGCTGCGCAGCAGCCAGTCACCGAGCCGTCCGCGTACCGGGGCGGGCCACGCCTCGTCGGCGGCGAGTTCCAGGGCGACCACCGCCGCGGCGGTCGGCCGGCGCGCCGCCGGCACCCGCCGGGCCCGGTGGACCTCCCCTATCGGGACCCGGAGCCGACCCCTGTCGGTGGCGAGAGTGATATGGCTCTCGCTCAGCTCGACGAGATCACCGAGGGCGTCGGTGAACAGCGGCCGGCCTTCGCGAATCCCCACAATACGGCGGACCACGATCCGGTGTCCCACGTCCTGCTGTCGGAGCACGATCGACCTCCTCCCCGCCGAGATACTAGGCTCTTACCGGTCGCGGTGATCGCGACGAGTCTTGCGGAGGAGAAGACCGGTGACCTACATCATCGCCGAGCCCTGCGTGGACGTGCTCGACAAGGCCTGCATCGAGGAGTGCCCGGTCGACTGCATCTACGAGGGCAACCGGATGCTCTACATCCACCCCGACGAGTGCGTCGACTGCGGTGCCTGTGAGCCGGTGTGCCCGGTCGAGGCGATCTTCTACGAGGACGACGTCCCGGAGCAGTGGAAGGACTACACCGGGGCGAACTACGAGTTCTTCGAGGACCTGGGCTCGCCCGGCGGCGCCTCCAAGATCGGCAAGGTGGAGAAGGACGCGTCGTTCGTGGCCGCCCAGCCGCCGCGCGGAGAGGGCCACTGAACCGGCCCGCGCCGGTCTCGTCGCGGCTGCCCGACTTCACCTGGGACACCCTGGACGCCGCGGCGGCGACGGCCGCGGCGCACCCGGGTGGTCTGATCAACCTGTCGATGGGCACGCCGGTCGACCCGGTCCCCCAGGTGATCCGGCAGGCGTTGGCGGACGCGTCCAACGCCCCCGGTTACCCGCCGACCGCGGGCACCCCCGCGCTGCGGGACGCCATCGCGGCGTGGGTGGCCCGGGCCTGCGGCGCGGGCGTCGACGGGCTCGGCGTGCTGCCGACCATCGGCTCCAAGGAGCTGGTGGCGTGGCTGCCCACGCTGCTCGGCATCGGCCCCGGTGACATCGTCGTGGTGCCGTCCATCGCCTACCCGACCTACGAGGACGGGGTACGGCTGGCCGGCGCCACCACGGTGCGCGCCGACTCGCTGACCGCGCTCGGGCCGGACCCCCGGGTGCGGCTGGTCTGGGTCAACTCGCCCGGCAACCCGACCGGCCGGGTGCTGCCCGCCGCCCACCTGCGCAAGGTGGTCGACTGGGCCCGCGAGCGCGGCGCGGTGGTCGCCAGCGACGAGTGCTACCTCCCGCTGGGCTGGGAGGCCGAGCCGGTCTCGATCCTCTCGCCCGAGGTCTGCGGCGGGTCGTACGAGGGCGTGCTGGCCGTGCACTCGCTCTCCAAGCGTTCCAACCTGGCCGGCTACCGGGCCGGTTTCGTGGCCGGCGACCCGGCGCTGGTCGCCGAGCTGCTCAAGATCCGCAAGCACGCCGGCATGATCGTGCCCGCCCCGGTGCAGGCCGCCATGGTGGCCGCGCTCGGCGACCAGGCGCACGCCGACGAGCAGCGGGAACGGTACCGGGCCCGGCGCGAGCGGCTACGCGCCGCGTTCACCGGCGCCGGCTTCACCGTCGAGCACTCCGAGGCCGGGCTCTACCTCTGGATGACCCGGGACGAGGACTGCTGGGAGACCGTCGACCGGCTGGCCCGGCGGGGCATCCTGGTGGCCGCCGGCGTCTTCTACGGCCCGGCCGGCGCCCGGCACGTCCGGGTGGCGCTGACCGAGTCCGACGAGCACGTCGCCGCGGTCGCCGACCGGCTGCGCGACTGATCCTCGGGGCGGCGGCGGTGACCGACGGTGGGACCGGACGGGACGGCCCGTCCACCGTCGACCCGCCGGTGGCGGGCGTCCGCGCCGCGGTGCTCGGCACCGGGCTGATCGGCGGCTCGCTGCTGCTGCGGCTGCGCGACGCCGGGCTCGACGTGGCCGGATGGGACCCGGACCCGGCCACCCGGGGGCACGTACGCCGGTGGGGCGTCGCCTGTCCGGACGCCGTCCAGGCGGCGGTGACCGGCCGGGACGTGGTGTTCCTCTGCGGTCCGCTGCCCACCCTGCCGAGCCTGCTGACCCAGGTCGCCGCCGCCACCCCGGAGCACTGCGTGCTCACCGACGTGGGCAGCACGAAGGCCGAGGTCGCCGCCGCCGCCACCGCTCAGGGGCTGGGCCACCGCTTCGTCCCCGGCCACCCGATGGCCGGCGCGGACCGGGCCGGACCGGCGGCGGCCGATCCCGGGCTGCTCGCCGGGGCGGCCTGGGTGCTCTGCCCGGGCCCCACCGGGCTGGCCGCGTTCCGCCGGCTCGCGGCGCTGCTCATCGAGGTGTTCGGGGCCCGGGTGGTGCCGATGTCCGCGCCGGAGCACGACGCGGCGGCCGCGCTCAGCTCGCACGTGCCGCACCTGCTGGCGGGCGCGCTGGCCGGGGCGGTGCAGCGGTCGGCGTTGCGCGACGCCGTGCTGTCCCTCGCCGCGGGCAGCTTCACCGACGGCACCCGGGTGGCCGGCGGCCCGCCGCAGCGGACCGCCAACATGCTGCTCGGCAACCGGGGGCGGGTGCTCGCCGGTCTGGCGTCCGTCCGGGCGGTGCTCGACGAGTTGGCCGACGCGCTGGGGGCCGGTGACGCCACCACGCTGACCGCGCGGCTGGACGAGGGGCGGGCCGCCCGCGCCACGCTGGGGGAGCGGACCTTCGAGGCCCACCGGCGGGAGTTCCCCGCCGCCGTCGAGCACGCGGGGGAGCTGGCCTACCTGCGCCAGCTGGGGGCGGCCGGCGGCCACCTCACCGACTGCCGGACGAGCGGCGGCGCGGTCACGTACACCGGGCAGTTGCCGCGTACGCCCGATCCGGCCTGAGCGGGGCGAGCGGCAGCGCGCCCGGACCGGGCCCAGCCATGGCCTAGGGTTGGGGGCATGGTGGACGCACCGGTCGTGGCGGTACGCGGCGAGGCGTACCGGGAGGTGGCTCCCGAGCTGGCCCGGTTCGCGGTGACCGCGAACGCCCGGGACCGCGACCGGGAGGCGACGCTGGCCCGGCTGGCCGAGCGGACCGCTGCCGTCCGGGTGCTGCTCGACGAGGCCGGCCCGGCCGTGGAGCGGCGGGAGACCGGCCAGCTGCGCGTCTGGCCGGAGACCAAGCGGTCCGGCGAGCGGGTGGTGGCCTACCACGGCACCGTCAGCACCACGGTGACCGTCCACGACTTCACCGCGCTCGGCGAGCTGATGCTCCGCCTGGCCGACCAGGACCAGGTCGAGGTGGCCGGCCCCTGGTGGTCGCTGCGCCCGGACAGCCCGGCCTACCGGGAGGCGCGGCATGCCGCGATCGCCGACGCGCTGGCCCGGGCCCGGGAGTACGCGGAGGCGCTCGGTGCCCGGGTGACCGCCCTGCTGGAGCTGGCCGACACCGGCGTGGCCGCCGCGCCGCCGATGCTGGCCCGGGCGGCGTTCGGCAAGGGCGCTCCCGGCGCCGCCCCACCCGAGCTGGAGCTGGATCCGCAGCCACAGCCCGTGCAGGCGGCGGTCGAGGCCCGGTTCACCATCAGCGAGCCGGTGCTCGGCTGATGCCGCCCGCCCTGGAGCTCTCCCTCGACGACCTGGTGGCCCGGGCGCGTGCCCTGGCCGACGCCGGGCCGCGGCAGTTGCTCGGCATCGCCGGCGCGCCGGGCGCGGGCAAGTCCACCCTGGCCGAGCGGATCGTCGCCGAGGTCGGACCGCTCGCCCGGCTGGTGCCGATGGACGGCTTCCACCTGGCCCAGGCGGAGCTGGTCCGGCTGGGCCGGGAGGGGCGCAAGGGCGCGCCGGACACTTTCGACGTCAACGGGTTCGTCTCCATGCTGCGCCGGTTGCGGCGGCTGGAGCCGACCTCGGTGTGGGCGCCGCTGTTCCGCCGCGATCTGGAGGAGCCGGTCGCGGGGGCGATCGAGGTGCCGCCCGAGGTGCGGCTCGTGGTGACCGAGGGCAACTACCTCCTTCTGCGGGACGACCCGTGGGAGGAGATCCGGACGCTGGTGCACGAGGTCTGGTTCCTGGACCTGGACGCCGAGCTGCGGGTGCGCCGGCTGACCGCCCGGCACGAGGCGTACGGGAAGACTCCGGCGCAGGCGCGTGCCTGGGCGCTGGGCAGCGACGAGGCGAACGCCGCCCGGGTCGCCGGCACCGCCGAGCACGCCGACCTGGTGGTCCGGCTAGCCGACCCCCTGCCCGGGTGACGTCGGTCTAGCAGGTCAGGTGGCCTGTTCCAGGGAACGGACCGGGCGGGCAGGGTTACCGACCGCCACCACGTTGGGTGGCAGGTCCCGGGTCACCACCGCGCCGGCGCCGACCACCGTGTTCGCCCCGACCGTGACCCCGGCCAGCACGATGACCCCGCCGCCGAGCCAGGCGTTGTCGCCGATGGTGATCGGTTTCGCCGCCTCCCACTTGGCGCGCCGGGCCTCCGGTTCGACCGGGTGGGTGGCGGTGAGGAGCTGGACGTTCGGTCCGATCTGGACGTCGGCGCCGATGGTGATCCGGGCGACGTCGAGGAAGACCGCGTTGAAGTTGACGAAGGTGCGCGGTCCGAGGTGGGTGTGCCAGCCGTAGTCGCAGTGGAACGGCGGCCGGACCCAGGCGCCCTCACCCACCGAGCCGAGCAGCTCGCGCAGCGCGGCGAGGCGTCCGTCGGGGTCGTCGGCGGAGCTGGTGTTGAACCGTTCGGTGAGCCGGGCCGCCCGGTCCAGGTCGGCGATGATCTCGGGGTCGTCGGCGAGGTAGAGCTCGCCCGCGAGCATGCGTTCCTTCATGGAGGTCACCGGCAGATCATGCCCCGGATCGACCGCGAATCTGTCCGCTCGGCGACTTCCGATTGCCGCGGTCTCCCCGCCGCGGACGGGGCGGCGGACGGGCCGGGGCACCACGCCCCGACCGGGTCCGCGTCAGTCGTTGGCGTGCAGCGCCGCGTTCAGCTCGATGCCCCGGCCGGTCCGCGGCTTCGCCTCCAGCGCGCCGGTCACCGAGTTGCGCCAGAAGAGCAGCCCGTCCACGCCGGAGAGCTCGCGGGCCTTGACCACCCGCCCGTCCGGCAGGGTCACCTTGGAGCCCGCGGTGACGTAGCAGCCGGCCTCCACCACGCAGTCGTCGCCGAGCGAGATGCCGATGCCCGCGTTCGCGCCGACCAGACTCCGCTCGCCGATCCGGACCTTCTCGGTGCCGCCGCCGGAGAGGGTGCCCATGATGGAGGCGCCCGCGCCGATGTCGGAGCCGTCGCCGACCACCACGCCCTGCACGATCCGGCCCTCGACCATGGAGGTGCCCAGCGTGCCGGCGTTGAAGTTGCAGAAACCCTCGTGCATCACGGTGGTGCCGGCGGCCAGGTGGGCGCCGAGCCGGACCCGGTCCGCGTCGGCGATCCGCACGCCGGAGGGGACCACGTAGTCGGTCATCCGGGGGAACTTGTCCACCCCGTACACGGCCAGGTGGCGGCCGGCGGCCCGCTCGATGACGCGCAACTCGTCCACCCGCTCGGGCGGGCACGGCCCGGCCGAGGTCCAGGCGACGTTGGCCAGCTTGCCGAAGATGCCGTCGAGGTTGAGCTCGTTGGGCCGCACCAGGCGGTGGGAGAGCAGGTGCAGCCGCAGGTACGCGTCGGGGGCGTCCTTGATCGGGTCGTCGAGCGAGCCGATCACGGTGACCACCTGGACCGTACGCAGGCCGGGCAGCGGCCGCTCGCCGATCGCGCCGGGCGGCAGGTCGAGCACGTCGGCCTGGTCCTCGCCGGGGACCAGCGGCAACTCGCCGAGGCCGAGCTTGCCGGTCGGGTACCAGGTGTCCAGCACCTGATCGTCAGCGGTGATCGTGGCCAGGCCGATGCCCCAGGCAGACTGTGCGGTCGTCACGCTGCTGACGGTACCGTGCGAAGCATGCAGAACCCGCTGACCCCCGAGGTCTTGGCTGATCCGGTGGCGCTCACCCGCGCGCTGGTCGACATGGAGTCCGTCTCCCTGAACGAGAAGGCGATCGCCGACTGTGTCGAGGACGTGCTGCGGGGCGTTCCGCACCTGACCACCTTCCGGCACTCCAACACCGTGATGGCCCGTACCGACCTGGGCCGGGCGCAGCGGGTGGTGCTCGCCGGTCACCTGGACACCGTGCCGCTCAACGACAACTTCCCGTCGACCATGCGCGGCGACCTGATGTACGGCTGCGGCACCTCCGACATGAAGTCCGGGGTGGCCTTCGCGCTGCACCTGGCCATGACCCTGCCCGAACCGCGCTACGACGTCACGTACTTCTTCTACGAGGCCGAGGAGATCGAGTCGCGGTACAACGGCCTCACCCTCGTCTCCCAGGCGCACCCCGAGTGGCTCCAGGCCGACTTCGCGGTGCTGCTCGAGCCGACGTACGGGATCGTCGAGGCCGGCTGCCAGGGCACCATGCGGGCGATCGTCACCACGCACGGCGAGCGGGCCCACGCGGCCCGGTCCTGGCACGGGGTGAACGCCATCCACGGCGCGGGCGAGGTGCTGCGCCGGCTGACCGCGTACGAGGCCCGCCGGGTGACCATCGAGGGCTGCGACTACCGCGAGGGCCTGAACGCGGTGCGGATCACCGGCGGGGTGGCCGGCAACGTCATCCCGGACCACTGCGAGATCGAGATCAACTACCGGTACGCGCCGGACCGTGACCCGGCCGCGGCCGAGGCGCACCTGCGCGAGGTCTTCGCCGGGTTCGATCTGGCGGTCACCGACGCGGCGGCCGGTGCGGCCCCGGGACTGGACAACCCGCCGGCGCAGGAGTTCCTGGGCGCGGTCGGCGCAGCCCCGATCGGCAAGCTGGGCTGGACGGACGTGGCCCGGTTCGCGGCCATGGGCATCCCGGCGCTGAACTTCGGCCCCGGCGACCCCAACCTGGCCCATCACAAGGACGAGCACGTCGAGCTGACCAAGATCCGCGACGGTGCGGCCACCCTGCACCGCTGGCTCGCCTCGGCCTGACCCCGTACGCGATCGGGGGGCCCGCGTCGGTGACGCGGACCCCCCGGAGCCGTGCCGGCGGACCGTCAGACGGTCGTCGTCAGCGAGGCGTCGGTGTCGGTGGACTCGCCGGTGAGGTCGGTGTGGTGGGCTTCCATCATCCGGGCACGGCGGCGCTCGGCCACCACGTCGCGGATCCGCCGCTGCATCTGCCGGCGGATCCGGACCATCTCGGTGTTGCTGATCAACGCTTGCTCCTCCCCCGAAGGCAATGCGCCGGGGCATACCCCGTATGTGAATAGTAAGACGTACGGGCGACCGAATTAGTTGCCCAAGATCGTCAAGAATTTCGTCGGCCCGCCCGCCGCCGCACCCGCCCGCCGTGCCTCCACTACGGTGACTGCATGAGCCACAGCGACGGGCGGCCGCCCGGCCGCGGTCCGGGCGGGGAGCGGCACCGCGGTGCCGTCACCCTGCGCAACCGGGCGATCCCCACCAGCACCGCCGACCAGCGGCTGCTGGACTCGCGGGGCAGGGGCGACTGGAAGACCAAGGACGCCTGGCGGGCGTTGCGCATCCTGTCGGAGTTCGTCGAGGGTTTCGACACCCTGGCCGACCTGCCGCCCGCGGTGAGCGTCTTCGGCTCGGCCCGCAGCAAGCCGGACAGCCCGGAGTGCCGGATGGCCGAGGAGCTGGGCGGCGCGCTGGCCCGGGCCGGCTACGCGGTGATCACCGGCGGCGGCCCGGGCGTGATGGAGGCGGCCAACCGGGGCGCCAGCGAGGCGGGCGGGCTCTCCGTCGGCCTCGGCATCGAGCTGCCGTTCGAGCAGGGCCTCAACGACTGGGTCGACCTGGCGATCGACTTCCGCTACTTCTTCGCCCGCAAGACCATGTTCGTCAAGTACGCGCAGGCGTTCGTCGTGCTGCCCGGCGGCTTCGGCACCATGGACGAGCTCTTCGAGGCGCTGACGCTGGTGCAGACCGGCAAGGTCACCCGCTTCCCGGTGGTGCTGATGGGCGTCGACTACTGGCGTGGGCTGCTCGACTGGCTGCGGGAGGCGATGGCCGCCGACGGCAAGATCGGTCCGACCGACCTGGAGCTGATCTGCCTCACCGACGACGTCGACGAGGCGGTCCGGCACATCGTGGAGGCCGAGGCGGTGCTCTCCGCCGAGCAGGAGGCGATCCGCGAGGAGGCGGTCGCCCGGGTCGCCGCCGACCAGCGGGCGGCCGCCGACGCCGGCCCCGAGGGTCCCGGGGCGCGACGGGTCGGGGAGCGCTGAGGCATGGCCGCGATCTGCGTGTTCTGCGCGTCCTCCCGCACCCTCGACCAGCGCTGGCTGGAGCTGGCCACCGAGGCCGGCGCGGAGCTGGCTCGGCGCGGGCACACGCTGGTCAGCGGCGGTGGCTGCGTGGGGATGATGGGCGCGGTGGCGGACGGGGCACGGGCCGCCGGTGGTCGCACCCTCGGGGTGATCCCGCAGGCGCTCGTCGACCTGGAGGTCGCCGACCTCGCCGCCGACGAGCTGCTGGTCACCGACGGGATGGCCAGCCGCAAGACGCTGATGATCGACAAGTCGGACGGGTTCGTGGCGCTGCCCGGCGGGCTCGGCACCCTCGACGAGCTCTTCGAGGTGTGGACCACCGCCACCCTGGCCATGCACGACAAGCCGATGGTGCTGGTCGACGCCGACGGCTTCTACCGCCCCCTGCTCGACTGGCTGCACACCCTCGCCGACCGCCACTTCCTCAAGCCGGCCGGCCTGGACCTCCTCCTCGTCGCCGACACCGTCCCGGCGGCCCTCGACCTCCTCGACACCCACCTCACCTGACCAACCCGCCGCCACGGGGTTGATCATGAAGTTGACGGCGAAGTCGATCTCCGTTGGTGCCGTCAACTTCATGATCGACGTGAGCTGGGGCGCGCCGTGGGCGGCAGGGTGTTCCGGCTGTCGTACCGGGGTGGTGGGATGTCGGTGATGGAGGCGTACCGGTTGGTGCGCCGGTCCGGTGGGGTGGGGGCGGGGGTCGGCCACTCCGGCGGGGCGGGGCAGCAGGGGGGTGGCCGGTCCGACGGGCCGGCCGGTGCGGAGCCGCGATCCGGGGGGTCGGCGGGCGATGACGCGCACCCGCCGTACCGGCCCGATCCGGTGCAGGCCGAGGTGGTCGCGCACACCGACGGGTCGATGCTGGTGGTCGGCGGACCGGGCACCGGCAAGACCAGCACGCTGGTCGAGGCGGTCGCCGCCCGGGTGGCCGAGGGCGTCGACCCGGAGCACATCCTGGTGCTCACCTTCGGCCGGCGCGGCGCCACCGACCTGCGCCACCGGATCGAGGCGCGGATCGCCGGCACCGGCCGGCACCGGACGAACGGGTCGGCGGCCGGCAGCACTGCGGCCCGGCCCGCCCGGGTGGTCCGCGAGCCGCTGGTCCGCACCTTCCCGGCGTACGCCTTCGGCCTCCTCCGCCGGGCCGCCGCCGAGCGGGGCGAACCGTCGCCCCGGCTGCTCACCGGTCCCGAGCAGGACCTGATCATCCGCGAGCTGCTGGACGTGGTCGGCGAGGAGCCGGGCGACGACCCGGTCGGCTGGCCGGAGGACCTGCGCCCCGCGCTGCGTACCCGGGCCTTCGCCCAGCAGCTCCGTGACCTGCTGATGCGGGCCGCCGAGCGGGGCGTCGGCCCGGTCGAGCTGGCCCGGCTGGGGGAGAAGCTGGGCCGCGCCGACTGGCCGGCCGCCGCCCGCTTCCTCCGGGAGTACGTCGCCGTCCTCGCCCTGCGCGACGTCAGCAACCGGGGCTCCATCGCGTACGACCCGGCCGAGCTGGTCCGGGCCGCCACCGGCATGCTGCTCGACGACCCCGAGTTGCTGGCGGCCGAGCGCCGCCGGCTGGCCCACGTCTACGTGGACGAACTCGCCGACACCGACCCCGCCCAGCTCGACCTGCTCGCGGTGCTGGCCGGCGGCGGCAAGTCCCTGGTCGCCTTCGCCGACCCGGACTCCTCCACGTACGCCTTCCGCGGCGCCGACCCGGCCGGCGTGAGCACCTTCCCGCACCGGTTCCGGACCGCCTCCGGGGCGCCGGCCGCGCAGGTCACGCTGACCACGTCGTACCGGGCCGGGCCGGAGCTGCTGGCGGCGACCGCCCGGCTGGCCCGCCGGCTGCGCGGCCCGGCGGCGCACCGCCGGCTGCACCCGCTGCCCGACGCCCCACCCGGCGCCGTCGAGGTACGCACCTTCCGCTCCGCCACCAGCGAGTCCGCCTGGCTGGCCCACGCGCTGCGCGCGGCGCACCTGCTCGACGGGGTGCCCTGGTCCCGGATGGCGGTGCTGGTCCGCTCCACCGGCCGGCAGCTGCCGTCGCTGCAACGGGCCCTGCACACCGCCGGCGTGCCGACCGTGGTGCACGGCGAGGACCTGCCGCTGCACCTTCAGCCCGGGGTGGCCCCGCTGCTGCTCCTGCTCCGCTGCGCCCTCGAACCCGACCGGCTGGACGAGGAGGCGGCCGTCGCGCTGCTGCACTCGCCGCTGGGCGGCGCCGACCCGCTCGCCGAACGCCGGCTGCGCCAGGGGCTCCGCGCGCTCGCGCTGGCCGGCGGCGACCGCCGCCCCTCCGGCGAGCTGATCGTCGAGGCGCTGCGCGATCCGGCCGAGCTGGCCGCCGTGGAGCGCCGCTGGGCGGCCCCGGCGCAGGCGGTGGGCCGCCTGCTGGCGACCGCGCGGCAGGCCGCCGCCGCCCCGGGCGCAACCGCCGAGGACGTGCTCTGGGCGGTGTGGCGGGATAGCGGTCTGGCCGAGCGCTGGGCCGGGGCGATCACCCGGGGCCGGGCGGCGACCGGCGAGCACGAGACCGCGCAGCGCTGGCGGGCCGAGGCGGCCGACCGGGATCTGGACGCCGTACTGGTGCTCTTCGACGCG
Organism: Micromonospora sp. NPDC051924; assembly: GCF_055586005.1. Taxonomy (NCBI): domain Bacteria; kingdom Bacillati; phylum Actinomycetota; class Actinomycetes; order Micromonosporales; family Micromonosporaceae; genus Micromonospora; species Micromonospora sp. NPDC051924. The sequence goes on along the minus strand of NZ_JBVJJA010000036.1, from coordinate 58,078 downwards.
GCGGCCCGGTTCACCGACCGGTTGCCGGGCGCGCGTACCGAGGTCTTCCTCGACCACGTGCTCGGCCAGGACCTGCCCGCCGACACCCTCGCCGCGAGCGCCGACCGGGGCGAGGCGGTCCGCCTGCTCACCGCGCACGCCGCCAAGGGCCTGGAGTGGGACCTGGTCGCGGTCGCCGGGGTGCAGGAAGGTGTCTGGCCGGACCTGCGGCTGCGTGGCAGCCTGCTCGGCTCGGAACGGCTGGTCGACGTGCTCGCCGGCCGGGCCGACGGCGCCGGGGTCCGGGCCAGTCTGGTCGGGCAGACCTCGGCGCTGCTCGACGAGGAGCGTCGGCTCTTCCACGTGGCGGTCAGCCGGGCCCGCCGCCGGCTGCTGGTCACCGCGGTCGCCTCCGCGGCGGTGGGCGGCGACGACCACGAGGAGCAGCCCAGCCGCTTCCTGCACGAGTTGGCCGCCCCCGAGCCGCCGGCCCTGGGCGGGGGCGGGGGCGGGGCGGCGCCGGCCGGTCCGGACCCGACGCCGAACCCGACCGGTTCCGGCGGGGCCGGGCCGGGCGCCCGCCACATCCCCACCGACGCTCACCCGGACCCGCGTCCGGCCGGCGACGGGAAGCGGACGCCGGCGCGGTCCGCCCGGCCGGGTGACGGCGCGGCGCTGACCGTTCCCGTGACGTCGGACGGGCCGGTGCCGGTCGTCGACGATCCGCCGGACACCGCGCCCGCCGTACTCCCGGTCACCCTGCCGCCGCGCGGGCTCACCCTGTCCGCGTTGGTCGCGGAGCTGCGTACCGCGGTCACCGACCCGGCCGCGCCGGTCACCCGGCGGCGCGCGGCGGCGGCCGAGCTGGCCCGGCTGGCCGCCGCCGGGGTGCCCGGCGCGCACCCGGACGACTGGTGGGGGCTGCGCGGCCTCTCCGACGACCGGCCGCTGGTCGAGGTGGGCGAGCCGGTCCGGGTCACCCCGTCGGCGATGGAGAGCGCGCTGCGGTGCAGCCTGCGCTGGCTGCTGGAACGGCACGGCGGCAGCGGCCCGGCCAGCACCGCGCAGGGCGTCGGCAACCTGGTGCACGCCGCCGCGATGCTGGCCGAGGACGCCAGCGTCGACCGGACCGCCCTGCTGGACTACGTGGCCGCCCGGTTCGACGCGATCGAGCTGGCCGCCCGCTGGATGGTCGGCCCCGAGCGGCAGCGCGCCGAGGCCATGGTGGACAAGCTGCTCCGCTGGCTCGCCGGCAACCCGCGCCGGCTGCTCGCCATCGAGCACGAGTTCGCCGTCCGGCTGGACGACCCGACCCGGCCGATCGAGCTGACCGGCCGGGTGGACCGGCTGGAGGTCGACGAGGACGGCCGGCTCGTGGTGATCGACCTGAAGACCGGTAAGTCCACCTCGGTCACCGAGCGGGAGGTCGCCGAGCATCCGCAGCTCGGGGCGTACCAGGCGGCGGTGGAGGCGGGGGCGTTCGCCGAGTTCGGCGAGGAGTCCGGGGGCGCCGCGTTGGTGCAGCTCGGCACCGGGGCGAAGGACGCCAAGGAGCAGGCCCAGGCCGCCGCCGGGGAGGGGCCCGAGGCCGGTTGGGCCACCGCGTTGGTCCGGCGGACCGCGGACACGATGGCCGCCGCCACCTTCGCGGCGGTCGCCAACGCCAAGTGCCGGGTCTGCCCGGTCCGCACCAGCTGCCCGGTGTCCGGCCAGGGCCGCCAGGTCGTCGAGCCGCCCACGGAGAACCTGTGACGACCCAGCCCACACTGTTCAGCGCCGGTGTCACCCCGGCGCCCCGCGCCGCCGACGCCGGCCCCCGCTACACCCCGGTCGAGCTGGCGAAGCTGCTGCGGCTGCCGGCGCCCACCCGGGAGCAGGCGGCGATCATCGCGGCCCCGGTCGAGCCACTGCTGGTGGTCGCGGGCGCCGGCTCCGGCAAGACCGAGACGATGGCCGCCCGGGTGGTCTGGCTGGTCGCCAACCAGTACGTCCGGCCCGAGCAGGTGCTCGGCCTCACCTTCACCCGCAAGGCCGCCGGCGAGCTGGCGCACCGGGTGCGTACCCGGCTCGACCAGCTCATCCGGCGGCTCGGGCGGCAGGGCCGGGATCCGCACGAGGACCCCCTGGCCGGCGAGCCGACCGTCTCCACCTACCACTCGTATGCCGGGCGGATCGTCACCGAGCACGGGCTGCGCGCCGGGTACGAGCCGACCACCCGGCTGCTCACCGAGGCGTCCCGCTGGCAGCTCGTCGACCTGCTGGTGCGCAACTACGACGGGGACATGTCCGAGGTGGACCGGATGCCGTCCACCGTCACCGACGCGGTGCTGGCGCTGGCCGGGGAGCTGGACGAGCACCTGGTCGACCCGGACGATTTGGCCGCCTGGACCGGCCGCTTCTTCGCCGACGTGCAGTCCCGTCCCGGCCGGCTGTACGCGGACGTGAAGAAGGCGCTCCAGCTCCAGCGGACCCGCCTCAAGCTGCTGCCCCTGGTCCGCGCCTACGCCCGGCGCAAGGACGACTTCGAGGCGATGGACTTCGCCGACCAGCTCGCCCGGGCCGCCCGGGTGGCCCGGGACCACCCCGGCGTCGGGGTGATCGAGCGGGACCGCTTCCGCGTGGTGCTGCTCGACGAGTACCAGGACACCAGCCACGCCCAGGTCGTGCTGCTCAACGCGCTCTTCGGCGGCGGCCACCCGGTCACCGCCGTGGGCGACCCCTGCCAGTCCATCTACGGCTGGCGCGGCGCCAGCGCCGGCACGCTGGACCGGTTCCCCACCGAGTTCGCCCGCGCCGACGGCACCCCCGCCGAGGTGCTGAGCCTCACCACGAGCTGGCGCAACCGGCCGGAGATCCTCGGCGTCGCCAACGCGCTCTCGGTGCCGCTGCGGGCGGCCGGCGCCCGGGTGCCCGAGCTGCACGCCGCGCTCAGCGTCCGCGAGCCGATCCCGCACCGCAGCCCGCGCGGCCGGGCCGCCGGCACCGTGCACTGCGCGCTCCTGGAGACGTACGCCGACGAGGCCGAGTGGATCGCGGACGGCGTGCTGGCGGCCTGGCGGGGCGCGGCCGGGACGCCCGGCGCGCTGCCCGAGCACATCCCGGTGCCGCAGCGTCCCACGACCGCCGTGCTGGTCCGGCTGCGCAGCCAGATCCCGGCGATCGAGTCCGCGCTGCGCACCCGGGGTCTGCCGGTCGACGTGGTCGGGCTCGGCGGCCTGCTGGACACCCCCGAGGTCCGGGACGTGGTCTGCACGCTACGGGTGCTCGCCGACCCGACGGACGGGGCGGCGCTGCTGCGGCTGCTCACCGGGGCGCGCTGGCGGATCGGGCCGCGGGACCTGGTCGCCCTGCACCGGCGGGCGAAGGCCATCGCCCGGGGCCGCCGGGAGCTGGCCGGCGAGGACGGGCCGGAGATCACCGTCGACGCGCTGGACGAGGCGACCCTGGTCGAGGCGCTGGCCGACCTGGGGCCGGCGCAGGCGTACTCGGCGGAGGGGTATGCCCGGCTGCGCGCGTACGGGATGGAGTTGGCGCTGCTGCGCTACCGGCTCGACCAGTCCCTGCCGGAGCTGATCGCGGACATCGAGCGGACCATCGGCCTGGACGTGGAGGTGGCGGTCCGGGCCGGCCGGGACGGCACCGGCGACGCCGGTCTGGCCCGCGGCCACCTGGACGCGCTCGGCGACGTGGCGGCCCGGTTCAGCGGTGAGACGCCCGGGGCCACGCTGGCCGGTTTCCTCGCCTACCTGGCGGCCGCCGAGGACGAGGAGCGCGGCCTCACCCCGGGCGAGGTGGAGGTGGTGGAGGGCGCGGTGCAGATCCTCACCGCGCACGCCGCCAAGGGGCTGGAGTGGGACGTGGTGGCGGTCGCCGGGCTGACCCGGGGGGTCTGGCCGGGGCCGGTCCGCAACTCCGACCACTGGCTGGGCGGCCTGGGTGTGCTGCCGTTCCCGTTGCGCGGCGACGCCGACGGGCTGCCCGAGCTGGGCCTGGCCGGGGTCGCGGACCAGCGCGGGATGGCCCGGGCGCTGGAGGACTTCACCGACGCCTGGCGGGCCCACGACGAGCGGGAGGAGCGCCGGCTGGCGTACGTGGCGGCGACCCGGCCCCGCCGGCTGCTGCTCTGCTCCGGCTACTGGTGGGGCGAGGGGACGAAGAGGTTTCGCGGCCCCTCGGTGTTCCTGCGCGAGGTGCACGACGCCGGCCTGGACGGTGCCGACGGGCACCTGGTCGACGAGTGGGCGCCCGAGCCGGCCCCGGACGCGGTCAACCCGACCACCGAGCAGGTGCTCCGGGCCGAGTGGCCGGCCGACCCGCTCGGCACCCGCCGCCCGGCCCTCGCCGAGGCCGCCGCCCTGGTCCGCCGTTACCTCGCCGACCCCGACGCGGCCCGCCGCGAGGAGGCCGTCCTCGCCGCCGGCGCGGCGGCCGTCGACCTCAGGACCGCCGGCGAGGGCGGCCCCGGACCCGCCGGCACCGCCTCGCCCGCTGACGATCCGGAGGTGGCGCGCTGGCGGCGGGAGGCCGACCTGCTCCTCGCCGAGCGGGCCGAACTGCTGCGCGGCGCGGAGGCGGTCGAGGTCGAGCTGCCCGGGCACCTGTCGGTGACCCAGCTGGTGGCGCTGCGCCGCGACCCGGCAGCCCTGGCCCGGTCGCTGCGCCGGCCGATGCCGAGCGAGCCCAACCCGTACGCCCGGCGGGGCACCGCCTTCCACACCTGGCTGGAGCAGCGCTTCGGCGCCGACCGGCTGCTGGATGTGGACGAGCTGCCTGGTGCGGCGGACGACGACGCCGCACCGGACGAGGCGCTCACCGAACTCCAGGAGCGCTTCCTGGCCAGCGAGTGGGCCGACCGGATGCCGGTCGAGGTGGAGGTGCCGTTCGCCACGGTGCTCGCCGGCGTGGTGGTGCGCGGCCGGATGGACGCCGTCTTCGCCCGCCCCGGCGGCCGGTACGACGTGGTCGACTGGAAGACCGGCCGGCAGCCCACCGGGCGGGAGGCCGAGGCGGCGGCGGTGCAGCTCGCCGTCTACCGGCTGGCCTGGGCCGAGCTGGCCGGCGTGCCGGTCGAGCGGGTGGGGGCGGCCTTCCACTACGTCCGGGACGGGGCCACCGTCCGGCCCGCCGACCTGCTCGACGCCGACGGGCTGACCGCGCTGGTGGCCGACGTGCCGGAATTTCCGACGGACGGCGCGGCGTTGCACAGTTCGTGATAGGTTAGGCGCGTTGCAGTTTTGGTTACCAGAGACTCTGTGTGCGCCTGGCGGATTGTGGCCCCAGGCGCGCTTTGTTGTGTCCGGAGTTCTCCGGGCGGGGCGACCAGCAGCGACAGGTGCACCGCGCACCTCCGCGCGACGCACTCAATTTCGGCCCGCAACAGGTGCGGGACGAGCGTTCCGTCAAGGAGACGAAACAAATGGCTATTGGCACCGTCAAGTGGTTCAACGCTGACAAGGGCTTCGGCTTCATCACCCCGGACGGCGGCGGCGCCGACGTCTTCGCCCACTTCTCGGCGATCCAGTCCTCCGGCTACCGGAGCCTGGACGAGAACCAGCGGGTCGAGTTCGAGGTGACCCAGGGCCAGAAGGGCCCGCAGGCGGAGAACATCCGCCCGCTCTGATCCTCGGATCGCCCAGTAACACCCATCGCGCCCTCCGGGCGCGCTGACGGGCCGGTCCGCCGCGCCACCCACCCGCTCACAGCGGGTGCGGCGCGCTGCGGCGGGCCGGCCCGTACCCTTTCGGTTCGTGCTTGTGATTCCCGGTGGGTCGTTCCGCCGGTGACGCGCCGCTCCCCGGCGCCCTTCCTCGACACGTGCCGCGTCGAGGAAGGCGTTTCCGCATGACCATGACCATCCCCACCTTCGCCGCCACCGGCCTGGCCCCGGCGCTGGTCGCCGAGCTGACCGCGCAGGGCATCACCGAACCGTTCCCGATCCAGGCGGCCACCCTGCCCGACTCGCTGGCCGGGCGGGACGTGCTCGGCCGCGGCCGGACCGGCTCGGGCAAGACGCTCGCCTTCGGCCTGCCGCTGCTGCACCGCACGGCCGGCCGCCGGGCCCGCCCCGGCCGACCGCTCGCCCTGGTGCTGGTGCCCACCCGGGAGCTGGCCCAGCAGGTCACCACGGCCCTTGCCCCGTACGCCGGCGCGCTCGGGCTGCGCTGCGCCACCGTGGTCGGCGGGCTCTCCCTCGGGCGGCAGGCGGACGCGCTGCGCGCCGGCGCCGAGGTGCTGGTGGCCACCCCCGGCCGGCTGCACGACCTGATCGACCGGGGTGACGCCCGGCTGGACCAGGTGGCGATCACCGTGCTGGACGAGGCCGACCAGATGGCCGACATGGGCTTCCTGCCGCAGGTGACCAGGCTGCTGGAGCAGGTCGCTCCGGGCGGCCAGCGGCTGCTCTTCTCCGCCACCCTGGACGGGGGCGTGGACAAGCTGGTCCGTCGCTTCCTCACCGACCCGGTCACGCACTCGGTCGACCCGGGCACCGCCACGGTGACCGCCATGACCCACCACGTGCTGCACGTGGAGGCGGCGGACAAGCCGGCCGCGCTGGCCCACATCGCCGCCCGCGAGGGGCGGACCCTCCTGTTCATCGCGACCAAGCACCGGGCCGACCGGGTGGCCCGCCAACTGCTCGCCAAGGGCGTACGCGCCGCCGCCCTGCACGGTGGCAAGACGCAGCCGCAGCGCACCCGGATCCTGGAGCAGTTCCGCACCGGCCAGGTCACCGCGCTGGTGGCCACCGACGTGGCGGCCCGGGGCATCCACGTGGACGGGCTCGACCTGGTGGTCAACGCCGACCCGCCGACCGAGGCGAAGGACTACCTGCACCGGGGTGGGCGGACCGCCCGGGCGGGGGAGTCCGGCACGGTGGTCACCCTGGTCCTGCCCGAGCAGCGTCAGGACGTGTCCCGACTGATGAACCTCGCCGGGATCAACCCCCGGACCACCCGGGTACGTCCCGGCGACGAGGAGCTGAGCCGGCTCACCGGCGCCCGTGAGCCGTCCGGCGTCCCGGTGACCGTGGCGCCGCCGCCGCATCCCGTGCCGTCCTCGCCGGGTCCCCGCCCCACGCGTTCCCGGCGCCCCCGCCGCCGCTGATCCCTCCGCCGGCACTCCCGAGTCGGGGATCAGCGACGGGTGGGTCCGGTTGCCGACTGTTTCTCCGCGCCGGGCTGGCGATGCTGGCGGCGGGGGAGATGAGGTCGGGTGTGCCGGCCGTGCGGGAGGGGGATCATGGCGGGCGACGTCGGCTCGGCGGCGACGCGTGAGCTGCTGCTGGTGCTCGCGGTCGCGGCGGCGGGGCTGGCGCTCGCCATGGTCGCGGCCTTCGCGCCGTGGCATCCGGCACCCGGCGCCCCCGCACCCGCCGGCCTGGTCGGCCTGCACGCGCCGACCGGCTCGGCCGGAGCCCACCGCGCCGCCACCGGTTGACGCCGGAAGCGGGGCGCCCGGGCCGGTCAGCCGATGGTCGTGCCACCCTCCCGGACCAGCAGTTCGGCCAGCGTGGTCCGGTCGACGACCAGGGCGATCGCGCCGTCCACCGCCAGCCAGACGTCGCGCAGCCCGGTGGCCACCCCGTGGTAGCCGGCCCGGTCCGCGGGCAGACCCCGGACGCTGGTGAGCGCCCCGCCGACCGCGCGCAGCACGTCCCCGACGGTGATCTCGGCGGCGTGGCGGGTGAGGGCGTAGCCGCCCTCGTTGCCGCGGGCGCTGTGCAGCAGTCCGGCCCGGCGCAGGTCGAGCAGGATGCCCTGGAGGAAGCTGAGCGGGATGTCCTGGCTCTCGGCCAGGCTCGCGGCCTTGACCAGGTCGCCGCCGGGTCCCCCGGAGCCGGGGGACCCGGCCGCGTCGGCGACCGCGAGCATGGCCCGGAGGGCGTAGTCGGCGCGCGCGGAGACGTACACGGCGTCAGTTGCCGGCCTGGTCCAGCACGCCCCACCGCCGGCGGATCGCCTTGTCGGCCGCGCCGAAGGCGGCGTCCACGAGCAGCCCCACCACCAGGATGACGATCATGATGGCCATCAGCCGGGGCGCCTCGCTCAGTTCGCGGGCGTAGGTCAGCTGGGCGCCGATCGAGGTCCGGGTGGCGATGACCACCAGCAGCTCACCGGCCATCAGGCTGCGCCAGGCGAAGGCCCAGCCCTGCTTGAGCCCGGCGACGATGGCAGGCAGCGCGGCCGGCGCGATCACGTACCGGTAGAGGTCGAGGCCGCGGGCGCCGAGGTTGCGCCCGGCCCGCACCAGCAGTGGCGGCACGTAGTCGACGCCGTGGATGACGCCGTTGGCCACCGAGGGCGCCGCGCCGAGCACCACCACGAAGAAGATGGCCTGCTCGCTGAGCTGGAAGAGCAGGATGGCCAGCGGGAACCAGGCGATCGACGGCATGGTCTGCAACGCCGTGATCATCGAGCCGAGGGCGGCGCGGAGCACCTTGACCCGCGCCACGGCCAGGCCGAGCAGCAGCCCGACGGCGACCGCGGCGGCGAAGCCGACGGCGGCGCGGCGTGCGGTGGTGGCCAGGCCCTCCCAGAGCGCCGAGCTGACCAGGTAGTGGCCGAGGTCGGCGAAGACCACCGCCGGTCCGGGCAGCGCCCACGGGTCCTTCCAGCCGCTCCAGACCACGACCTGCCAGCAGGCTACGGCCAGGGCCAGCGCGGCGAGCTTGGGCCAGAGCGCGGACCAGCCGCGACGCAACCGGGACGGGGGCTTCTCCCGGCCGGCGATCTCCAGGGCGTCCAGTCCGGAGATCTCCGCGTCGGTACGCGGGGACCCGGCGAGCGTGTCACTGGCCATGGCGGCCCACCTCCGTACGCAGCCGGTCGGTGACCTCGGCGGCGATGGTCGCGATCTCCGGGGAGTCGATCCGCCGGGGTCGGGGCACGTCCACCCGGGTGGACCAGATGATCCGGCCGGGCCGGCTGGAGAGCAGGATGATCCGGTCGGCGAGCCGGGCCGCCTCCCGGACGTTGTGCGTCACGAAGAGCACGGTCAGCTTCCGCTCGGACCAGATCCGTTCCAGCTCGTCGTGGAGGATGTCCCGGGTCATCGCGTCGAGCGCGCCGAACGGCTCGTCCATCAGCAGCACCGGGGTGTCCAGGGCCAGGGTGCGGGCCAGCGCGACCCGCTGGCGCATGCCGCCGGAGAGCTGGTGCGGGCGCTTGCGGCCGAAGTCGGCCAGGTGGACCGTCCGTAGCAGCTCGGCGACCCGGGCCCGGCGCTCGGCCCGGGGCAGCCCGCGCAGCTTGAGCGGCACCTCGACGTTGGCCTCGACGGTGAGCCAGGGGAAGAGCGCCGGCTCCTGGAACATCAGGCCGGGGTTGACGCCGTCGCCCAGTTCGATCCCGCCGCCGCTGACCCGGTCCAGGCCGGCGACCAGGTTGAGCAGGGTGCTCTTGCCGCAGCCGGAGGCGCCGACCAGGCAGACGAACTCGCCGGGTGCGACGTCCAGCGAGACCCCGTCCAGCGCGAGGACGCTGTTGCCGCCCTGGCCGTACACCTTGGTCACGCCGCGCAGCGCGACCGAGCCGGTCGCTCTGCGCGGGGTCGTCGTGGTCGACGTCACGGCTGGGTGACCTCGGGCTTGCCCTGCGCCTTGAGCACCTCGTTGAGGAAGGACAGGTCGTACAGACCGTTGAGGTCGACCGGCTGGGTGAGCCCGACGGCGACCGCGTGGTCCAGGCCGGTCTTCAGCGAGGAGGCGATCGGGTCGTTGGTGAACTCCAGGGTCGGCCAGGCCTGCTTGATCAGCTTCACGTCCAGCGGCTTGCCGGTGATCTTGCCGATGTGGTCCGAGATGGCCTGCTGCGCCTCGTCGGGCCTGGTGTTCACGAACTCGTTCGCCGCGACCTGCCCCTCGACCAGCTTCTTCACCACGTCCGGGTGGGCCTTGAGGAACTTGGTGCTGACCAGCAGGTTGGTGATCACGAACTTCCTGTCCGGCCAGAGGTCGCGCTCGTCGACGAGGATCTTGCCGCCGGTGTTGAGCAGGCGGGAGACGAACGGCTCGGGCACCCAGGCGCCGTCGATCGCGCCGCTGCCGAAGGTCTCCACCGTCTGCGCGTTCTCCTGCGGGACGACCTTCACGTCGCCGCCGCCCTCCTTGGTGGTCTGCAGGCCCTTCTCCTTGAGCCAGTAGCGCAGCGCGACGTCCTGGGTGTTGCCGAGCTGCGGCGTGGCGATCTTCTTGCCGCGCAGCTGCTCCACCGCGATAATCTCCGGCTTGACCACCAGCGCGACACCGCCGGAGGCGGCCCCGGAGACGACCCGGACCGCCTCGCCCTTGGACTTGGAGAAGGCGTTCACGGTCGGATTCGGGCCGATGTACGTGGCGTCGAGCGCGCCGGAGAAGACCGCCTCGATGGCGGCCGGGCCGGCGTTGAAGGTCTTCGTCTCCAGCTTGACGCCGCTGCCGAGCTTCTCGGCGAAGATGCCCTTCTCCACGCCGACGACGGCCGGCGCGTGGGTGATGTTCGGGAAGTAGCCGAGGCGCAGCGTCACCGGACCGGACGTGCCGGCGGCGTCGGTGTCGTCGCCGCAGGCCGCCGTGCCGCCCAGGGTGGCCGCGCCGACCACGGCGAGGGTGGCGAGGGAGACCAGCCGACGGAAGGGGAGCCGTCTCATCGTGATGTCCAATCCACAGTATTCCTACTTAGTTGGTAGGAAGAGTGGGGCAGGCGCGGAGCGGCGTCAACCCCCATCCACGATCCGGAACGGCCGGCCGGGTATTCACGGCAATTCCCACCTGTTCGGTGGAGTAAGCGGGGCCGCTCGGCCCACCCGGACGAGGGCCGCCGGGAGTGCCGCGCCACACCACGGGTGCGGGCCGTGCGGACGCGTTAGGGTCGATCACGTGCCGACGCGGAGAGCGAGAATTCCAGCGACGAAGTACCCGGTCGAGCGGTTCACGCTCGGCAACGGCCTGCGGGTGGTGCTCACCCCCGACCGCAGCGCCCCGGTGATCGGGGTGGCGGTGGTCTACGACGTCGGCATCCGGTCCGAGCCGGAGGGGCGTACCGGCTTCGCCCACCTCTTCGAGCACCTGATGTTCCAGGGCTCGGAGAACCTGGAGAAGCTGGCCCACTTCCGGCACGTCCAGGGGGCCGGCGGCACCTTCAACGGCTCCACCCACCTGGACTACACCGACTACTTCGAGACCCTGCCGAGCAACGCCCTGGAGCGGGCGCTCTTCCTGGAGGCCGACCGGATGCGCGGCCCCCGGCTGACCGAGGAGAACCTGCGCAACCAGGTCGACGTGGTCAAGGAGGAGATCCGGGTCAACGTGCTCAATCGGCCGTACGGCGGGTTCCCCTGGCTGACCCTGCCGCCGGTCATGTTCGACACCTTCCCCAACGCCCACGACGGCTACGGCTCCTTCGACGACCTGGAGTCGGCGACCGTCGCCGACGCCGCCGACTTCTTCCGCCGCTACTACGCCAGCGGCAACGCGGTCCTCGCGGTGAGCGGCGACATCGACGTGGCCGAGGCGACCGCGCTGATCGAGCGGCACTTCGGGGACGTGCCGGCCCGCCCCGCCCCGGAGCGGCCCGACTTCGCCGAGCCCGGCCTGACCGCCGAGCGGCGCGCCTCGTACACCGACCAGCTGGCCCCGCTGCCGGCGGTGGCCAGCGCCTGGCGGGTGCCCGACCCGGTCACCGACTTCACCGGCTACCTGCCGTACGTGGTGCTCGCCGAGGTGCTCACCGACGGGGACGCCTCCCGGCTGGTCGAGCGGCTGGTCCAGCGGGACCGGTCGGTCACCAGCGTCGGCGGCTACCTCGGCTTCATGGGCGACCCGTTCGACGTCCGTGACCCCACCGCCCTGCTGCTCCAGTCCCACCTGCCGCCCGGCGGCGACGTGGACAAGGTGCTGCGTACCGTCGACGAGGAGCTCGACCGGCTGGCCACCGACGGCCTGACCGACGGGGAGCTGGCCCGCACCCAGGCGCGGATGGCCACCCACCTGCTGCGGGACACCGACGCGGTGCTCGGCCGAGCGTTGCGGATGGCTGTCCTCGAACAGCAACGCGGCGAGCCGGGACTGCTCAACGAGCTGCCCCGGCTGGTCGGCGAGGTGACCGAGGAGCAGGTCCGCGCCGCCGCCGCCGCCCTGCGGCCGGAGCGCCGCGCGTCCATCGAGGTCATTGCCGGAGGTGTCCGGTGAGCGCGAGGAGTGAGTCGGGTTTGCGAGCCCCGCAGTCGCGAACGGAGGAGGGTCGGTGACGGCAACCGTGGAGACCGGGACCCGGCCGCTGCCGCCGCTCGGGCCGAACCGCCGGCTCAAGCTGCCCGGGCAGGCCGAGCGCACGCTCGGCAACGGGCTCACCGTGATCGCCGTACGCCGGCCCGCCGTGCCCCTGGTCGAGCTGCGGCTCTGGATGCCGTTCGGGCGGACCCACATCGCCCGGGGTGCGATGCTGGCGCAGACCATGCTCTCCGGCACGGCGACGATGACCGCCACCGAGATCGCCGCCGAGCTGCAGAAGGTCGGCGGCGGCCTGTCCGCCGGCGTCGACCCGGACCGGCTGATGCTCTCCGGCGCCGGCCTGGTCACCGGCCTGGACCGGATGCTGGAGATCCTCGCCGACGTGCTGACCGGGGCCGCCTACCCGGCCGACTGGGTGGAGACCGAGCGGGACCGGCTGGTCGACCGGATCCAGGTCGCCCAGAGCCAGCCCGCGCACCTGGCCCGGACCGCGCTGCTCAAGCGGATCTACGGCCGGCACCCGTACGCGGTCCAGACCCCGGAGCCGGAGCAGGTCCGCGCCGTCAAGCCGCCCGCCCTGCGCAAGCTGCACGCCGAGCGGGTGCACCCGGCCGGCGCGGTACTGGTGCTGGTCGGCGACGTGCAGCCGGAGCGCGCCCTGGACGCCGCGGAGCGGGCGCTGTCGGGCTGGAACGGGGACGGGCACGTGGCCGAGCTGCCGCCCGCGCCGCCGCTGGAGCCCGGTCCGCTGCTGCTGGTCGACCGGCCCGGCTCGGTGCAGTCCTCGTTGCGGATCGCGCTGCCCGCGGTGCCCCGCACCCACCCCGACCATGCCGCGTTGCAACTGGCCAACCTGGTCTTCGGCGGCTACTTCTCCTCCCGCTGGGTGGAGAACATCCGGGAGGACAAGGGCTACACGTACGGGCCGCACTCGCTGGTCGAGCACTCGGTCGCCGGGTCGGTGCTGGTCGCCGCCGCCGAGGTGGCCACCGAGGTGACCGCCCCGGCGCTGCTGGAGACCATGTACGAGCTGGGCCGCCTGGCCGCTCTGCCGCCGAAGCCGGACGAGCTGGAGCAGGCCCGCCAGTACGCCCTCGGCACGCTCCAGCTCGGCATGTCCACCCAGGCCGGCCTGGCCTCGCTGACCAGCGCGTACGCCGGCAACGGGCTACGCCTGGACTTCCTCGCCGAGCACGCCGCCCGGCTGGCGAAGGCGACCGTGGACGACGTGGCCGAGGCGGGTGCCCGCTACCTCGCCCCGGCGAAGGCGGTCACCGTGGTGCTCGGTGACGCCGAGCGGGTCTCCGGCCCGCTCGCCGCGCTGGCCCCGGTCCGGACGGAGTCGGCGTGAGCGGGCGAACCGTCCGGCTCAGCAGCGTGGCGGCGCCGTGACCGGCGAAGGCGCCCCGCCGCTGGCCCGCGCCACGCTGGACCGGGCGGCGCACCGGCGTACCGACCCGGACTGGCTCGCCGCGGCGTGGGAGCGGGCCCGGGTGCTGGTGCTCGACTCGACCGACGACGGCCGGGCGCTGGTCCGCGGCCCGGAGCGGTCGGCCCGGCCGGAGCTGGTGCTGATCGGTTCCGGCGAGCTGCCCGAGGTGCCCCGCTCGGTGCCGATGTTCCTCGGCATCGAGCCGGACGGCGTACCGGTCTTCGCGGTGGACGGGCCCCTGCCGGAGTTGCCCGGCACCCGGCCGGCCAACCTGCGCGAGGTGGGCCATCTGCTGGTCGACCGGGACGCGGGCATCTTCACCACCGCGCTGGCCCTGATGAACTGGCACCTGCGGCACCGGTACTCGGCGGCGAGCGGGCACGCCACGCAGGCCGACGAGGCGGGCTGGTCCCGGGTCGACGCGATGGGCGACCGGATGTGGCCGCGTACCGATCCGGCGATGATCGTGCTGATCCACGACGGGGTCGCCGGCCCGGACGGCCGCTGCCTGCTCGGCAACAACGCCACCTGGGCGCGCAGCCCGGGGCAGCGCCGCTATTCCTGCCTGGCCGGCTACGTCGAGCCGGGGGAGTCCGCCGAGGCCGCGGTGCTCCGCGAGGTCCGCGAGGAGGTCGGCGTCGGGGTCGACGAGATCGCGTACGCCGGGAGCCAGTCCTGGCCGTTCCCGGGCTCGTTGATGCTCGGCTTCCTGGCCCGCGCCGACGCCGACGAACCGATCCGGGTCGACCCCGCCGAGATCGCGCACGCCCGCTGGTTCACCCGCCGGGAGATCGGCGCCGCGCTGGCCGGGGAGCCGGTCACGGTGGACGGCGGCGACCGGCTGGTGCTGCCACCGCCCTCCTCGATCGCCCTGTTCCTGGTCCACCGCTGGCTCGACGCCCACCGCTGACCCGCCGCACCTCGCCACCTCGCCGATCTGGCGGGGCCGGCGGGTCAGCGGTGAACGACGGGCAGCCCGGGCCGGAGTCGGAACGCGGCCCCGGCCCGTGACCGTCGTTGCCGCGGCGGTCACGGGCCGGGAACACGGGCCGCCGTGGCCGGGTGAGGCGAGGAACGCGGCGGGGGAGCCGGGTCCGACCACGACGGACGTCAGCGGCGGGTCAACTGCCGCCCCAGCAGTACGGGTACGTCGGGTCGGGGTCCGCGATCGGGAGCACCTTGACCCGGTGCCGGCCGCAGCGGACGGCGCCCACCGACGCCAGCGCCCGGGCGAGCAGCAGCGCGGCCTCCCGGTCCTCGGCGTGGACGACCTGGCGGCGTGGCTCCGGCGCGGTGGTCTCGTCCCGCAGCCGGCCACCGCCCGCCCACGCGGCGGCGATGTCGGTCTCGGCGACGGCACGGATCTCGGTGCGGACGATCAGGAACCGCATGGGTGTCCCCCGGGTACGGACGGACGGATACGCGCTGGAACTTCCACGTCACTTTTTCGACATGTTACGCCCGGGAGTTGTCCCAGCAAGTGAAACTCGACGATTGTTCGCGGTCGTAGACCGATCGGGGGAGCCCAGGTCAGCACGGTTGCCGGGGGTGGACACGCGAAGGGGCCGCCGGCCCGATGCCGACGGCCCCGAGGTTGGCCTGATCAGTTCAGATCGAACTGCCCGTTCTTCGCGCCGGCGATGAAGCCCAGCCATCCGGCCCGGTTGAACAGCAGGACCGGTCCGCCCCGGTCCTTGCTGTCCCGGAGCGCCACCGCCGCCGGCCCGGTACGCAGGGGCGCGACCTCCACACAGTTCGAGGTCTGGCTCCGGATGCTCTTGCGCCAGGCGGCGCCGGCGAGCTGCTGCGCGAGGTCGGACGAGCTGTTGTGGATCTCGTTCATGGTTCTGCTCCTGGTCTGGAGTGCTCCGATGGGGACGAGTGACGCCGCGGGCCGGACCGGCGGTCCCGCGTGGATCACCGGTCCGTGGTCAGACGCCCCGAGTCGCGGCGGCGCTGGGCCGGCGCCGCCGCCGGTCCGTACGCCACTGTGGACTCGACCGCCGTCTCGGGCCGTCCCGTCGCCTCGATGAGCCAGGAGAGGGTGTCCGATGCGGAGAGCGCCGCCGAGCAGAGCCACTCGAAAACCACTTTATAGCGATTTAGGGTGTTTACCTCGGTCGACATGACGTCGGTGAACCCACCTTCGATGGCGAGCGTCTCCGGATCGAGGGGGTCGGCGAACCGGTAGACCGAGAAGGCGGTCGGCGGCAGGTACCAGTCGCCGACCCGGGTGTCCCGCAGCAGCAGGTGCAGCGTGACGTTCGGCAGCATGGCCAGCTCGCACAGGTGGATGAGCTGGTCGTGCAGCACGGCCGGCGGGCCGGCCCGCCGGCCGAGCGCCGCCTCCTCCAGCACCGCCGTGTAGCGGGGCGCGTCCGGGCGGGTCAGCAGGGACTGGCGGGCCTGGCGGGCGCGTACCTCGTTCTCCGGATCCTCGCCGCCCTCCGGGTCGCCGGCCTGCTCCGCCACCCGGGCGGCGGAGATGATCCGGTGCCGGGCGTACCCGGGAGTCTGGAGCAGCCCCGGCACCAGCACCGGGTTGTACTCCGAGATCTCCGAGCAGCCCGCCTCGAGCTCGGCGAAGGCACGCTGCTGCTCGGTCATGACCGGGAAGTTGCGCAGCCAGCCGCGCATGTCACCGGCCTCGTGCGTGATGGCCAGCAGCTCCGCGCGCTGCTCGTCGCCGGCGCCGAAGAGGTCGAGCAGGACGCCCACGTCGTCGGGGTCGGGGCGGCTGCGCCCGTTCTCCAGGCGCGACAGCTTGGACGCGGAGGCCCAGCCGATCCGTTCGATGACCTGGTCCCCGGTGAGCCCGGCCCGCTCGCGCAACCGGCGCAGTTCAGTGCCGAGCCTGCGTCGGCGCAGGATCGGGCCTGGTGCGGTAGGAGGCACGGTGTCCTCTTCTCCGTCGACCGTCGCGGGGCGCGACGGTAACTGTATGAAATTCGCCCCCCACGGTCAGTATGGACGGCGAGGCCGGCGACGGAGGTTCCGGCGGGGGCGTGTCACGAGACAAAAAGAGGACTGTGGAGGGGTGCCCCGCGGCACCGGACGAGGGTCCGGGGCCGGGGTGCCCGTCCCCTCGGGAGGGAACCCGATGCGCACCGTCCTGCGCCGCCCCGACTTCCGCCTGCTCTTCGCCCTCGTCGGGGTGACCATCACCGCCGCCGGCCTCTACCTCTGGCACGGCCGCCGCCTCACCCCACCGACGCCCGCGCTGGCCCGCATACCGGCCCCCCGCCGCCCGCCGGCCGCCGTCGATCACGAGGTCGTCGCCGCGACCCGCCGCCGGGGCCACTGACTTCATGATCAACGAAAGCGGGGCGCCCAGGGGAGGGGGGCCCGCGTCGGGGGTACGGGGTGGGTCAGCGGGGGAGGGCGGCGAGGTGCTGCTTGACCTGGGTGATCGAGGGGTTGGTGAGGGCGCTGCCGTCGGCGAAACGCAGGGTCGGCACGGTCTGGTTGCCGCCGTTGACGCTCATCACGAACTCCGCGGCCTGCGGGTTCTGCTCGATGTCGACCACCTCGTACGCGATGCCCTCCCGGTCCAGCTGCGACTTCAGCCGGTGGCAGTAGCCGCACCACGGGGTGGAATACATCGTCAACATGGTCAGGTCCTCCAAGGGGATGGCTCGCACCCGGTCCGGGTCAGGCCAGGCTAACCGCTGCAACATCGGCGGGGGCTGGGATGATTCCTGGCTGTGGCGGTTCACTCAGCGGCGGAACGGGTGCTGGCCGGACTGGATCCGGAGCAGCGCTCCGCGGTGACCGCCCCGGCCGGCCCGGTCTGCATCCTGGCCGGCGCCGGGACCGGCAAGACCCGGGCCGTGACCTCCCGGATCGCCCACCGCGCGCTCACCGGGGACATCTCGGCCCGGCACGTGCTCGCGGTCACCTTCACCGCCCGCGCCGCCGCCGAGATGCGAGCCCGTCTCACCGTGCTCGGGGTGCGAGGTGTGCAGGCGCGCACCTTCCACGCGGCCGCGTTGCGCCAGGTCCGCTACTTCGCCCCCCGGCTGCTGGAGGGGCGGGCCATGCCGGAACTGCTGGACAGCAAGGTGCGGGTGGTCACCCTGGCCGCCGCCAAGGTCGGCCTGCGGGCCGACCGGGCCGCCGCCCGCGACCTGGCCGGCGAGATCGAGTGGGCCAAGTCGTCGCTGGTCGAGCCGGCGGAGTACGTGGTGGCCGCGGCCAAGGCGTTGCGCGAGACGCCGCACGAGCCGGCGAAGGTGGCCGAGGTCTTCGCCGCGTACGAGAAGCTCAAGCGCGGCAACGGCATGATCGACTTCGAGGACATGCTGCGGGCCGCCGTCTGGGGGATCGAGGAGCACGCCGACGTCGCCGAGCAGGTACGCGGCCAGTACCGGCACTTCGTCGTTGACGAGTACCAGGACGTCAACCCGCTCCAGCAGCGCCTGCTGGAGGCGTGGCTCGGCGGCCGGGACGACCTGACCGTGGTCGGCGACGCCAGCCAGACCATCTACTCGTTCACCGGGGCCAGCTCGTCCCATCTGGTCGACTTCCCGCGTCGGCACCGGAACGCCACCGTGGTCCGGCTGGTCCGCGACTACCGCTCCACGCCGCAGGTGGTCGGGCTGGCCAACGCGGTGATCTCCCAGGCCCGGGGTGCCGAGGCCCGGCTGCGGCTGGAGCTGCACGGCCAGCGCCCACCCGGCCAGGAGCCCGAGCTACGGATCTTCACCGACGAGCCGGCCGAGGCCAACGCGGTGGCCGCCCGCTGCCGGACACTCGTCGACGCGGGCACCCCGGCCCGCGAGATCGCCGTGCTGTTCCGCACCAACGCGCAGTCCGAGGCGTACGAGAAGGCGCTCACCGAGGCCGAGGTCCCGTACGTGGTGCAGGGGGCGGAACGCTTCTTCGAGCGACCCGAGGTGCGCCAGGCGATGGTCGCGCTGCGGGCCGCCACCCGGTCCATCCCCGGGGAGACCCCGCTGCCGGCGGCCGTGGTGGAGGGGCTCACGGCGGTCGGCTGGGCCCCGGACGCGCCCCCGGCCGGTGGCGCCGCGCGGGAGCGGTGGGAGGCGCTCGCCGCCCTGGTCCAGCTCGCCGAGGAGTACGCGGCGACCCCGGAGGTGGTGCCGATCGGGGAGGCCGCCGCGGTCGAGCGGCCGGTGACCCTCGCCGACTTCAACGACGAGCTGGCCCGGCGGGCGGCCCAGCAGCACGTACCCACAGTGGAGGGGGTGACCCTGGCCTCGCTGCACTCGGCGAAGGGCCTGGAGTGGGACGCCGTCTTCCTGGTCGGTCTCGCCGAGGGCACCCTCCCCACCGCGTACGCGAAGACCCCGGAGCAGGTGGAGGAGGAGCGGCGGCTGCTCTACGTCGGGATCACCCGGGCCCGGGAGTGGCTCTGGCTGTCGTACGCGGCGGCCCGCTCGCCGGGGGGCCGGGCTCGGCGGCCCTCCCGCTTCCTGCCGCAGCTCGACCGCTCCGGCGGTGGCGCCGAGCGGGCCGGCGCCGGCGCGGCCCGGCGGACCGAGCGACGACGCACCCAGGTGGTCTCCTGCCGGATCTGCGGCGCCACCCTGCTC
Organism: Micromonospora sp. NPDC051924; assembly: GCF_055586005.1. NCBI lineage: Bacteria > Bacillati > Actinomycetota > Actinomycetes > Micromonosporales > Micromonosporaceae > Micromonospora > Micromonospora sp. NPDC051924. Next base: position 38,904 of record NZ_JBVJJA010000036.1, on the reverse strand, counting down.
GCCGGCGCGGACCGGAAGCTGGGCCGCTGCCCGACCTGTCCGTCCGACATCGACGAGGAGCTGTACGAGCGGCTGCGCGAGTGGCGGCAGCGGGTGGCCGGGGCGCAGAAGGTGCCGGCATACGTGGTCTTCACCGACGCCACGCTCACCGCGCTGGCCGAGCGGAAGCCGGGCCGCACCGAGGAGCTGATCGCGATCGCCGGGATCGGCCCCCGCAAACTGGGACTTTACGGGGATACCGTGCTGGCCCTGGTGGGCGGGGCGACGGTCGACGAGGTCTGCCCGCAGAAAAGTTTCGAAATCTAGCCGTAAATCGTTTGCCCTCGCCTGTGGGCGAGGAATAGCCTCAGGACACACCTCGCGAGCGGCGCCATTCTGGCTGCTCACGGGGGATGAGTCCATGGTCGATACGAGGAACGTGAGGGAGGTGGCACCCGTGGAGATCTTCACCTATGAGCGTCCGGCGGCGATGCCAGCTGCCTGCGCTCCGCTGTCGGCTGTCCGGGTGGCCCTTGCCGCTCGACCGTCGGCTCCGCAGGTGCACCAGGTCCCGGTTCAGGCCGAGCTGAACCTGACCGTCGCGCCGATTGCCGGAGTCGAGGGGACCAGTGGCTCCACGGGCATGGGCATCGGTGACGTCAAGAAGCGCACGGATGTCCGCGGTGTTCCACCTCGAGGTAGACCGGTCTGATCCACCAGACCACCGGCTCACCTCGAGGCCGCGGAACCCGCACACCGGGATCCGCGGCCTCAGTTTTTTTGCACCGCCGAAGTACGTCGGGAATGCGATCCACGAGATCGAAGTGAGAGAGAGGTGACCGGAGGATGAGTCTGGCGTTGGCCCCGCTCGACGTGAGCGTCGAGGTGGAGGCGAACCTGCCCTGCCGGAAGTTCGACCCCGACCTGTGGTTCTCCGACTCGCCCACCGAGCTCGAGCTGGCCAAGTCGCTCTGCGGGGACTGCCCGCTGCGCGTCGAGTGCCTGGCCGGTGCGGTGGAGCGGGCCGAGCCCTGGGGCGTCTGGGGCGGCGAGATCTTCGAGCGTGGCGCGGTCGTACCGCGCAAGCGGCCCCGTGGCCGTCCGCGCAAGGAGGACCTCGCCCGTGACGCCCAGCTCCGGGTCGAGGCCGAGGCGCGACTGGCGGCCAGTGGGCTGTCCGAGTCGCGCAGCGCGGTCCGGCTGGCAGCCTGACACAACCCCGTTCCACACGTCCCGCCGGTGACCGCCGGCCGAGCGAGAAAGTCGAAACCGATGCTGCACCTGCCGAATGGAACTGAGATGCAACTACTCCACGAAGCGTTGTCCCGGGCTCGAATGCCCCGGCCTCAGGCCGGTCGCACCACCACGAGCACTGAGGCAACCCGTTCCGCCCGTACCGTCGCGATGAAGAGCCGGGCCCAGTCCGCTCGTGACCTGGGCGTTCTCTAGATCCCTACCTGATCGCAAGGGGCGGTGACCGGATGGTCACCGCCCCTTCGGCGTGTCCGTGGCTCAGCCCACCGGGGCGAAGCCGGGCAGCCAGCGCTCCAGGATCGCCCGGTACGGCGCCTTCGCCTCCAGCTGGCAGAGCACCCCGATCGAGCCGAGCGTCACCCGGTGGATCATCAGGTACGACGGCGGCAGGTTGAGCTGTCGGCTCAGCTGGAACGCCGGCGACCGGGGGCTGGCCAGCCGGGCCGCCTCCGCGCGCAGCCAGGCCCGGCTGAACCGGAACTCCTCCTCGGCGACCGGGGTCAGCATCGGTCGCAGGTAGTCCAGAAGCGCCTGGGCGTCGATCGGCTCGGTCTGGCTGACGAAGCCCTCCTCGCGTAGCCCGTTCACCACCCCTTCCGCGTCGCCGCGGATCGCCAGCGCGGCGATCCGGCCGATCGGTTCGGGGGTGCCCTCCGGCATCCGAGCCACCGCGCCGAAGTCGATCACCCCGAGCCGGCCGTCCGGCAGCAGCCGGAAGTTGCCCGGGTGCGGGTCGGCGTGCAGCAACCCGGCCCGCATCGGCGCGGACAGGTGCAGCTCGGCCATCAGCCGTCCGGCCTCGTCGCGCTGCTCCTCGGTGCCGTCCCGGATGATGTCCGCCAGCGGCGTGCCCTCGACCCACTCGGTGATCAGGACCCGGGGCGAGGCGTCCAGCACCTCCGGAATGTAGATGTCCGGGTCGTCGGCGTACGCGGCGGCGAAGGCGCGCTGCGACTCGGCCTCCAACTCGTAGTCCAGCTCCTCGGTGATCCGCTCGCGCAGCTCGACCAGGAGCGGCTTGACGTCCAGTCCGGGCTGGATCGCGCGGAACATGCCACCCAGCCGGGAGAGCTGCTTCAGGTCGGCGAGCAGGGCGTCGCCGGCGCCGGGGTACTGGATCTTCACGGCGACGTCCCGATGGTTCGGGCCGCCGTTCGGGCTGTAGCCGGGGTCGCGCCAGACCGCGCGGTGCACCTGCCCGATGCTGGCCGCGGCGGCCGGGGTGTCGTTGAACTCGACGAACCGCTCCCGCCAGTCCGGCCCGAGCTGCTCGGCGAGCACCTTGTGCACGGTGGCGGCCGGCAGCGGCGGGGCGGCCTCCTGGAGCTTGGTGAGCGCCTGGCGGTAGGGGGCGGCGATCTCCTCGGGCAGCGCCGCCTCGAAGACCGACAGCGCCTGGCCGAACTTCATCGCCCCGCCCTTGAGCTGCCCGAGCACGCTGAACAGCTGCTCGGCGGTGCGCTGCTGGATCTCGGCGGAGATGACGTCGGAGGCGAGCCCGGTGACCCGCTTGCCCATGCCGAGGACGGTCCGACCGGCGAAGCCGAGCGGCAGAGCGGCGAGCTTGGCGGTCCGGGACACGGCCCGGCGCGGGATGTCGGTCACCCGGTCATTGTTACCGACTCGGCGGGCCCGCTGCTGCTACGAAGCCGGGAGCGGGTGGGGCGGCCCCGGATCGGGCGACGCCCGGAGCACCCGCAGGACGGATGCGGCGGCCACTGGCGGCGGCGGAAGCGGCCCGCCCCGGCGACCTCGACCGCGCAGCCGAGGGTCTCCGGGGTGCCCCCGTCGAGGTGGGCGAGGGCCTCGGCGACCGCGTACGCCACCGCCGCGAGCCGGGTGGTCGTGGCACAGGCCCGTTCGCCGGCGTCGGCCGCGAGCTGGGCGGCGAGCCGGGGCCAGTCCGGATCCCGGTCGGCCCGGTGCAGGTCGAGGCAGTTCAGGCAGGGGCCGACCGGCGGCCGGACCAGCGGGCCGACCGCCGGTACGCCGCCGCGCAGGTCGACCTGGAGGTGGGGCTGGCGGCGCTGGGCGTACCCGGTGGCCAGCAGGGCGGCGGGCCGGTCGGTGCCGAGCTGGATCACCAGGTCGACGCGGCCGCGCCGGAGCGGGGCGGTCGCCGTGCCGGGGGCGCACCGCCCGAGCGCGCCGCGGACCGCCGCGGCCAGCGGCCGGCCCACCTCGGCGGCGGTGAGCCCGGTCCCGACCAGGTCGGCCGGGCGGACCGGTCCGCTCAGGTCGGGCGTCACGTGCCCGACGCCGGCCTGGGCCAGCCCGACGGCGATCGCCGCGCCGAGCCGGCCGGACCCGGTGACCAGCACCCGGGCCGTGCGGCGGCGGCGCACCACCTGGGCCGGCGTGACGGGTGGTCCGGGCACGGCCAGGGCCAGGGCGTCCGCCTCGTCGGCCAGCCGGGCCCGGATCGGCCCGGCGAGGTCCCGGGGGAGCAGGCTGTGCGCCGGTACGACGAGACCGGCGGTCCGGAGCGTGTCGAGCAGGAGCCGGGCCTCCGCCGGGGCCACCTGGACCGTGGCCGCGTACGCAAGGACGGCCCGCTCGCTGCGGCTGCCGTCCAGCAGGTCGAGCAGGTGGGCGGCCCGGGGATTCGCCAACTCCAGCAGCACCGCCCGGCCGGGCTCCACCCCGAGCTGGAGGGTGTGCCGGTCCCGCCAGAGGCGGGTCAGGCCGGGCAAGAGGGTGGGGCGGGGGAGCGGACTCGGCTGGGTCATGACACGAATCGTGACCGTGTCCGCGCTCTCCGTCGATCGTTGTCCACAGGTGCGCCCGTCCCTGTCCAGGGTTGTCCACAGGGAAGGGCGGGGTTGTCCACAACCAGCCGGTAACCGGTGTCGGCGAGCTGCCAGTCAGGGCGGAGCCGAATGGGGGAGGGGGGGGGGGGGGGGGGGGCCCCCCCCCCCCCCCCCCCCCCCCCCGCGCGACCCGTACGGGTCAGACCTTGGCCTTGCCGAGAATGCGGTTCACTGTTGTGCCGCACACCGGGCACTTGCCCTTGGCCATGTTCATGCCGGTCTTCGAGACCTCCACGTGCCCCTCGAAGTCCCGCTTCTCCTTGCACTTCACGCAGTAACCGTTGTAGGTCTGGGCCTGGTCGGCCACGGTAGCCCTCCTCGTCTCGTCCGCCGGGCACGCCGTCCCGGTGGGTTTCCCTGCGGCGGGCCACGGAGGGCGCCGGCGCCGGGATCGGCGGCCACGCTCGTGACCGCTGGTTGGCGGACCCTACCCAGGTCTGGGCAGTTCCATGTCAGCTGTGCGCCGACTCTGTGAGCTAGTCGACGTCGAGAGTGTGCATGCCGAGTTACGTCGGATAAGTCAGTTTGGCGGGGACACGCCGGGTGAATGCGCTCAGATCCCCCTTCAGGGCGCCCCCGCGCGGCGGCGCGTCCGTAGATCACCTAACGTGTGGGCGGGCCCGGAGGTGACGCTCCGGAGTGCCCTACGGGTCTTCCGCAAAGAAATTTTTCAGGACTCCTGACGACCAACCACCATTTTCCGGGCGCGTGTCGTCGTGTTGACTCTTGCGGACCCCTGGTCAGTACGCATTAGCTTTCCCTCGTGACAGTCATCCGAGGCTGCGCGGGTCAGTGATGGCCGCGACGCGGAAGCCCGTCGTCGAGGTACGGCGCAGTCAGCGCCGGCGACGCACGGTGTCCGCGTACCGGGACGGTGAGCGGGTCGTGGTGCTCATCCCCGACCAGTTCTCCCGCGCCGAGGAGAGCGAGTGGGTCGACCGGATGCTGGCCCGGCTCGCCGCCCGCGAGGGCCGGCTGGCCCGCTCCGACGCCGAGCTGCTGGCCCGGGCCGCCCGGCTGATCAACCTCTACCTGACCGAGTACGGCGTCGCGGCCGCCCCCGCCAGCGTCCGCTGGGTCACCAACCAGAACGGCCGCTGGGGCTCCTGCACCCCGGCCGACCGCACCATCCGGATCTCGCACCGGATCCAGGACATGCCCGACTGGGTGGTCGACTACGTGCTCCTGCACGAGCTGGCGCACCTGATCGTGCCCAGCCACAACGCCTCGTTCTGGGCCCTGGTCGGCCGGTACCCGAAGACCGAGCGCGCCCGCGGCTACCTGGAGGGCGTCGCCGCCGCCAGCGGCGTACCCCTGGCCGACTGATCGCGCCGCCGGCCCCGGCGGCCCGGCTAGATCCACTCGGGATGCGCCAGGGCGCGCCTTCCCGGCCCGCCCACCGACCGCCTCACGGCAGGACGAGTCGATCATCGGGCTCCCGACGCCCCGCGGAGCGGCACACGGACGGAGGCGGCACCTCCGGGAAAGTGCTGCCTCCCTGCGCGCTGGGGCCACAACTTCCCTGAGCTTGCGCGGATCTTGGTGAGCGGGTGGGGTGATGGGCCACGGGTTAGGGTCGGGCATGGCCCGACGTGTGGTGGTGGCGTTGCTCGGACCGGTGGCCTGGACGCCGCCAGGGATCGACCCGTCCCGGTGGCGTACCGCGCTCGCCGAGGACGTCGTGGACCTGCTGGCCACGCTCAACGAGGTGGAGACCGCGGTCGCGGTGACGCCGACGGACCGTTGGCTGGCCGACGCGGTCGTCTGGCCGGGCACCGCCGTGCTCGAGGTGCCGGAACCCACCGTCAACGCCGTGTTCGCCGCCCTGGCCGGGGACGCCGCGCCGCTCGGGAAGGCCGTGCCCCTCGCGGAGGCCGTCCCGGCCGCAGCGGCCGTCCCGCTCGGGGAGGGCGCGCCGCGCCCGGAGAACGCGCCGGCTGTCGGCGCCGGCCCGACCGGGTACGACCAGGCGGCGGTGGTGGTCGCCGACGCGCCGGACGTGCCGGGGCTGACCCTCGGCAAGCTGCTCCGGCCGCTGTCCAGCCGGCCGGTCGCGGTCGCCCCGGTGGAGGGGGGCGGTCCCGGGCTGCTCGGCGTGGCCGCCCGGCTGCCCGTTCCGGACTGGCTGCCGGCGCTGGACCTCGGCACGGCCGCGCCGGGCGAGGTGCGTGCGGCCGCCCCCCGCCCGGGGGACGTGGCGGTCACCGCCGGCTGGCGCCGGTTGCGTGGCCCGGCCGACCTGGCCACCCTCGATCCGGCCGTCGAGGGCTGGGACGCCACCCGCGCCCTGCTCTCCGGCCATTCGGGCTGACCGCCCTCGGGCACAGCAAGATCCGCACAACTTCCGCGAAACCGTAGCCTCGACACGAGCGCGAGGCCACAGTTTCCGTGACGTTGTGCGGATCTTGACGGTAGGGGCGGCTCAGGACTTCTTGTCGTCGTCCTCGCCCGGGGTCTGCTCCTCCGGGGCGCCGGGGGCGGTGAAGTCGAAGTTCGCCAGCTCCTCGTCCAGGTCGCTACTGGTCGCGGCGAACGCCTCCGGGTTGGCGAAGTCGTCGTCCGAGGGGAGCAGGTCGGGGTGGCCCCAGATCGCGTCCCGGCCGGCGATCCCGCGGTGCTCGGTCAGCGCCGCCCAGAGCACGGTGGCCTCCCGCAGCCGGCGGGGCCGCAGCTCCAGGCCGACCAGGGCGGCGAACGTCTGCTCAGCCGGCCCGCCGGCGGCCCGGCGGCGGCGGAACGCCTCGCCGAGGCGGACGACGTTGGGCAGGCGGTCGCCCGCGGCGCTGTCCACCACGTGGCACACCCAGCCCTCGACCAGCGCGAGCACCGTCTCCAGCCGGGCCAGCGAGGCCTTCTGCGCCGGGGTGTCCTCCGGCGTGAAGATGCCCTCCAGGGCGATCGCCTGCATCGACTCCGGGTCGGTCGGATCGACCCGGCCCATCGCCTCCTCGATCGCCTCCCGGTTGACCCGGATGCCGGCGGCGTAGTTCTCCACTGCGGTGAGCACGTGTCCGCGCAGCCACGGCACGTGCTGGAAGAGCCGCTGGTGAGCGGCCTCCCGCAGGGCCACGTAGAGGCGTACCTCGTCCTCGGGCAGCTCCAGGCCCTCGCCGTACGCCCGGATGTTGGCCGGGATGAGCGCGGCGGTGCCGGCCGGGCCGAGCGGCAGGCCGATGTCCCCGGCGGAGAGCACCTCGGCGGCGAGCGAGCCGAGCGCCTGGCCGAGCTGGCCGCCGAACAGCGCGCCGCCCAGCGTGGCGACCATCGACTGCATCGGGCCGAGCTGGGCGCGGGCCTCCGGCGGCACCAGGTCGCCCATCGCGCCCACCATCCGGCTGGCCACCGGGTCGCAGAGCTTGCGCCAGACGTCGAGGGTCTTGTAGATCCACTCGTTGCGGTTCCAGGCGACCGACGTCCGGATGCCGGAGGGCCACGAGGTGGCCGGCTCCAGCCAGAGGTCGGCGATCCGCAGCGCCTCCTCCACCGCGTTGCGTTCGAACGGCGAGACCGCCGGGTCGCCGCTGGCGGCGAGCTGGCTGGCGGCCACCTGACGGGCGAGGTCCCAGTTGACCGGCCCGCTGCCCGGCGCGGAGAGCAGGTGCTGCAACTGCGACATGAACTGCTGCATCTGCGCGGGATCGTTGGGGTCTGGTGGTTGCCCACCCGGGAGCGCGAATCCGAACGGAATATCAGGCACGTCGTCTACGGTACGCGTGCCCCGCCGCAGGTCGCGTCCGTCGGCGTTGCGCTGAGGGCGAAGTCCGGCGGTCACCGCGCCGGACGTCTCCGCCCGGATCGGTACGCTCTGCCGCATGAGACGTCGCGGCGTGACCGTCCTCCTCGGTGCACTGCTCACCGCCCTGCTCAGCGTCGGCGTGCTGAGTGTGCCCATCCCGTACGTGGTGCTCGGTCCCGGCCCGACGGTCAACACCCTCGGCAGCGCCGACGGCAAGGAGATCATCCAGGTCACCGGGCGGGCGACGTCCACCTCCGCGGGCCAGTTGCGGCTCACCACGGTCGGCGTGCAGCCCACCGTGCGGCTCCGGTCGGCGTTGGCCGGCTGGTTCTCCGAGGACGAGGCGGTGGTGCCGCGCGAGCTGGTCTACCCGCCTGGCGAGTCGCAGGAGGAGGTCGAGAAGCGCAACGCCGAGGACTTCCAGAACTCGCAGACCAGCGCGGAGACCGCCGCCCTGCGGGAGCTGGGCTACCCGATCCGGGTGCTGGTGAAGGCGGTCACCCCGGGCGGTCCGTCGGTCGACGTGCTCAAGCCCAACGACGTGCTCACCTCGGTCGACGGCCAGCAGGTGACCAGCGCCGCCCGGCTCACCGAGCTGATCCGGGCCAAGCCGGCGGGGACCGCCCTGAAGATCGGGTACACCCGGGACGGCGAGCCGGCCACCGCCACGGTGACCAGCCGGGAACAGGACGGCCGGCCGCGGATCGGCATCGAGATCGACCAGCAGCAGCCGCACCCGTTCACTCTCAAGATCGACCTCGGGGACATCGGCGGGCCGAGCGCCGGGCTGATGTTCGCCCTCGGCATCGTCGACAAGCTGGAGCCCGCCGACCTGACCGGCGGGAAGATCATCGCGGGCACCGGCACGATCGACGACGAGGGCCGGGTCGGCCCGATCGGCGGCATCGCGCAGAAGCTGGTCGGCGCCAAGGAGGCCGGCGCGAAGGTCTTCCTGGTACCCGCCGACAACTGCGCCGAGGCGGTCCGCAACCCGCAGCCCGATCTGCCGTTGCTCAGGGTGGCGTCGCTGGACGACGCGCTGAAGGCGCTCGATACCCTGCGCGCCGGCGGGCAGCCCACCCGCTGCTGAGCGGGCCCGGTTGCGGGTGCGCGCGAGGATCGTGACGTGACCTTGACCCGACGTGTTCAGAAACACCCCGTACTCTGGGTGCCTGGTCGGAGCCGATCACATCGAGCGTGCGGAGCCAACAGTGGTCATGCGTAGCAGCCCCCTGCCGAGGATGAGCCGGCGCGGACGCGTCACCATCGGGGTCCTGATCGGGGTGTTCGTGCTCTTCACCCTGCTCGGCTGGGGGGTCAACGCGTGGACCGACTGGCTCTGGTTCGACGAGGTCCGCTACACCCAGGTCTTCACCGGCGTCCTCGCCACCCGGCTGCTGCTGTTCCTCCTGGTGGGGCTCGGCATGGCGCTGGTCATCGCGGGCAACCTCTGGCTGGCCTACCGGCTGCGGCCGCAGCTGCGCCCGCACTCCCCGGAGCAGGCCACCCTCGAGCGCTACCGGATGCTGCTGACCCCCCGGCTCGGCACCTGGATCGCGCTGGTCTCGGCGCTGATCGGGCTCTTCGCCGGGCTCTCCGCGCAGAGCCGGTGGAGCCAGTGGCTGCTGTTCCGTAACGGCGGCAGCTTCGGGGTCAAGGATCCGGAGTTCGGCGTCGACGTCGGGTTCTACGTCTTCCAGTTGCCGTTCTGGCGCTACCTGCTCGGGGTCGGTTTCACCGCGGTGGTGCTGGCCCTGCTCGGCGCGCTGGCCGTGCACTACGTCTTCGGCGGGGTGCGGCTGCAGGGCGTCGGGGACCGGATGACCAACGCCGCGCGCGCCCACCTGAGCACTCTGGTCGCCGTCTTCGTCCTGCTCAAGGCCGTCGCGTACGTGCTGGACCGGCGGGCGATGCTGCTGGAGTACAACGAGGGCGCCAAGCTCTACGGCGCCGGCTACGCGGACGTGAACGCGCTGCTCCCGGCCAAGGAGATCCTGGCGTACATCTCGATCGTGGTGGCGATCGCGATCATCGTGTTCTCCAACGCGGTGATGCGGAACCTGGTCTGGCCGGGCATCGCGCTGGCCCTGCTCGGCGTCTCCGCGGTGGCGATCGGCGGCATCTACCCGTGGGCGGTGCAGACCTTCGAGGTCAAGCCGAGCGCCCGGGACAAGGAGGCGCCGTACATCCAGCGCAGCATCGAGGCGACCCGGGCCGCGTACGCGCTGGCCGACACGAAGACCTCCGGGTACCAGGCGACCAACCTGACCCCGCCGGCCAGCCTGGCCACCGACACCTCGGTGGTGCAGAACGTCCGGCTGCTCGACCCGCAGCTGGTCTCCGAGACGTACACCCAGCTCCAGCAGGTCCGCGGCTTCTACGACTTCGGCCCGAAGCTGGACATCGACCGGTACACGGTGGGTGGCAAGACCGCCGACTACGTGGTCGGCGTCCGGGAGATCAACTACGGCGAGCTGACCCCGCAGCAGAGCGGCTGGATCAACCGGCACACCGTCTACACCCACGGCTACGGCCTGGTCGCCGCCCCCGCCAACCAGGTCTGCAACGGCCTGCCGTACTTCGTCTCCGGCTTCCTTGGCGACTCGGGCAAGGAGGCGCAGGGCTGCTCCTCGCCGAGCGACCAGATCCCGGCCCAGCAGCCGCGGATCTACTACGGCGAGCGGATGGAGGCCGACGACTACGCTATCGTCGGGCAGACCGGGGACCGCAACGTCGAGTTCGACCGGCCGACCTCGACCGGCGGCGAGCAGTACTACACCTACACCGGCGAGGGCGGCGTCAAGATCGGCTCGTTCACCCGTCGGCTGCTCTACGCGCTGAAGGAGCAGGAGTCGAACTTCCTCCTCTCCGAGGCGGTGAACAAGGACTCCAAGCTGCTCTACGTCCGTAACCCGCGGGACCGGGTGGAGAAGGTCGCGCCGTTCCTCACCGTGGACGGCGACCCGTACCCGGCCGTGGTGAACGGCCGGATCCAGTGGATCGTGGACGGCTACACCACGGCGGCGACCTACCCGTACGCCGAGCGGGTCAACCTCCAGGCCGAGACCGCCGACGAGCTGACCGGTCGGGGCACCTTCCAGCTCGCCCGGGAGAACGTCAACTACATCCGCAACTCGGTGAAGGCGACGGTCGACGCCTACGACGGCACCGTCCGGCTCTACGCGTTCGACGAGACCGACCCGGTGCTCAAGGCGTGGAACAAGGCGTTCGGCGGCGACCTGGTGCTGCCGAAGGCGGACATCCCGCCGGAGTTGGCGGCGCACTTCCGCTACCCGGCGGACCTGTTCAAGGTGCAGCGCAACCTGCTCACCCGGTTCCACGTCACCGACCCGGGCGACTTCTACTCCGGCCAGGACTTCTGGCAGGTGCCGAACGTGCCGGACGCGCCGGACAGCGGGCAGAAGCAGCCGCCGTACTACCTCTACACGCAGTTCCCCGGGCAGCAGGAGGGGCCGCGCTTCCAGCTCACCTCGGCGGTCACCCCGAACGGGCGGCAGAACCTGGCCGCGCTGATCTCCGGGTCGTACGTCGACGGGCAGCCCCGGCTGGAGGTGCTGGAGCTGCCCGACCAGACCCGTACCGCGGGTCCGGTCCAGGTGCACCAGCAGATGATCAACACCAACTCGAACATCCGCCAGCAGCTGAACCTGCTCCAGTCCAACCAGGCACAGGTGCAGTACGGCAACCTGCTCTCGCTGCCCTTCGGCAACGGCATGCTCTACGTCGAGCCGGTGTACGTGAAGAGCAACCAGCAGGACGCGTACCCGCTGCTGCAGAAGGTGCTGCTGTCCTACGGCGACGGCGGCTCGTACATGGTGCTGGCGGACAACCTCGCCGACGGCATCAAGCAGCTCGTCGAGCAGGGCAAGCGGGCCGCCCCCGGCACCCCGCCCAGCTCCGGGGGCACCACTCCGCCCAGCTCCGGGGGCACCACCCAGCCGGTGCTCACCGGCGAGCTGGCCCAGGCCGCCGACCGGGTGCAGGCCGCGATCGGCGAGGTCAAGGCCGCCCAGGCGTCCGGCGACTTCGAGCGGTACGGGCGGGCGCTGAAGGCGCTGGACGAGGCGATGACCGCGTTCCAGGAGGCGCAGGCGGCGGCGAACGCCTCGCCCGCCCCGGCGCCGAGCGGCAGCCCGTCCGCGTCGCCGTCGACCTCGCCATCCCCCTCGCCGAACGGCTGACGCCGACCCGAGCACGCCGGCCCGTGGCCCGGAACCCGTAGCGGTCCCGGGCCACGGGCCGGTCTTGTCGTGTACCGGACGGAACGCCCGCAACCCGGCACCCCGCTCCACCGTCAACAGGACAGGTGAACGGAGGGAGGCGGATTCGCCGATGCGGGACGCGAACAGCTTCGACGATTTCTATCGCAGCACGTCCGGGCGGGCGCTGCGGTACGGCTATGCGGTGGCGGGCGAGCCCGCCGAGGCGCAGGACCTGGTCCAGGAGGCGTACGCCCGGGCCTGGCGGCAGTGGGCGAAGCTGGCCGCCCATCCGGCGCCGGAGGCGTGGTTGCGGCTGGTGATCAGCCGGCTCGCCACCGACCGCTGGCGACGGTTGCGGAGCTGGCGGCTGGCGGCCAGCCGGACCGGCCCGCCCGCCGACGTCCGGCCACCGGGCGAGGAGACCGTGCTGCTGGTGGGCGCGCTCCGGCAGCTGCCGGCCGGGCAGCGGCAGGCCCTCGCTCTGCACTACCTGTTCGACATGTCGGTCGAGGAGGTCGCCCGGGAGGCCGGCGTCCCCACCGGAACCGTGAAGTCCTGGCTGGCCCGGGGGCGGGCCCGGCTGGCTGAGCTGCTGCCCGGTGTGGTCGCCGAGGAGCTGGAGGTGAATGATGTCGCGTGAACTGAGCCGTCTCTACCTGGCGCTGGCCGCCGACACCGACGAGCGGGCGCTGCCGGCGCCGGACCAGCTGCGCCGGGGTGCCGACCGCCGGGCCCGGAACCGGGCCGCGCTCGGCGCGCTGACTGCCGCCGTCCTGGTCGCCGGCACTGCCGCCGGCACGCACCTGGTGCTCGCCGCCGGGCCGGCCGGGCCGCCCAGGCCACCTGCCGGCTCGCCCACCGCCGGGCCGACCGTCGCTTTGCCCACGCCGTCCGGCCCGGCCACTTCGCCGCCGTCGCCCGGTCGTACCGGGCCCACGCCGTCCCGCACGCCGGCCGCGCCGACTACCGGCAGCTCGCCGACCGCCACCACCCCGACCAGCATCCCGGACCGGGCCTTCTTCACGCTGCCCCCCGCCAACGAGGCCGGCGGGGGACCCCGGTTCGTCTCCGGGCCCGTGCTGCCAACCCTCTGCGGCACCACTCCCGGCGGGGACAACGTCGTGGCGCGTCGCGGGCGGATTCTGCCCTTCACGCTGTCCGGCGGGCCGGATGTCGCGCCGTACGGCCTGTACCGGCACAGCGTCACCAGCTACCGCCCGGGGCGCGCCGACGACGCGCTCCGGGAGCTGCGGCAGGCGGTGCGCGACTGCCCCCGGCAGGACGAACCGAACGGGGCAGGGGAGATCGAGCGGCAGCGATTGCTGGCCGATGGCGGGTACGGCGACGAGTCGGTGCTGGTCGAGATCCGCGCCCCGTACCCGAGCGGCTACGGCGGCGGCACGCCCGGCGAGGACGAGATCCACCTGCTCCGGGCGATCCGGGTGGGTGATGTGGTCACCGTGCTCTGGGAGCAGGGCTACGAGAACACGCCCACCGACCGGCCGCAGTTCGAGAAGGACAGCGGACGGGCGACCGAGGCGGTACGGAAATGGCTGAGCTGAGGGCCCGTTTTGCGCCCCCCGGGGTCGGTGCGCTACGGTGGACGAGCCGACGCGGGGTGGAGCAGCTCGGTAGCTCGCTGGGCTCATAACCCAGAGGTCGCAGGTTCAAATCCTGTCCCCGCTACTCGTCCCGAAGGGCCCCGGAGTTCACTCCGGGGCCCTTCGCCGTGTCCGGCCCTTCATCGCGTCCCAGGGAACCGCCGCGATCGGGGACCCGGCTGATCTCCACCGCGAAGATGCGATAGGCTGTACGAGCCGACGCGGGGTGGAGCAGCTCGGTAGCTCGCTGGGCTCATAACCCAGAGGTCGCAGGTTCAAATCCTGTCCCCGCTACTCGTCGCGAAAGGCCCCGGAGTCCGCTCCGGGGCCTTTCGCCGTTTTCCGGTTTGCTCATCAGCAAGGTCGATCAGGGCGGGGCTTGCCAGGCGATTTCTGAGAGGATACTTTCGAAACATGTCTCTCAGAAATCCGGACGCCGCGGGCAACCCGTACGGCGATCTCGAACTGACCGACCCGAAGGCGATGCGGGCGCTCTCCCACCCGGTCCGGCTGGCCATCCTGTCGCGGCTCCAGCGGCACGGCCCGGCGACCGCCACCGAGCTCTCCGAGCACGTCGGCGCGACGCCCTCGGTCACCAGCTGGCACCTGCGTCACCTGGCCGGGTTCGGCCTGGTCCGGGACAGTGGGACCGGCGGCGACGCGCGGAAACGCTACTGGGAGGCGGCCGCCCGGGGCTTCCGGTTCACGTTTCCCGAGGACGCGGAGGGGCAGGCCGCCAGCCAGGTGCTGAGCCGCGCCATCTTCACCCAGTACGCGGACCTTCCCGGACGGTGGATGGCCGAGGTCGAGCCACACCTGGCCGCGGAGTGGCGCCGGGAGGCCGGGGTGTCGAACACCAACGTCCGGCTGACCGCCACCGAACTGGCCGCCGTCAACGCCGCGATCGAGCAGGTGCTCGCGCCGTACGTCACCCGGGACCTGGTCGAGCAGCCGTCCGACGGCCGCCACGTGCGGTTCATGCGGTACGTCATGCCCGAGGCGAAGGAGCAGTGAGCGGCCCAGGTCCGCTGCTCCGGGAGCCCGGCTTCCGGTCGTTCTTCCTGGCGCACACCGTCTCGCAGTTCGGCGACCGGATCTCCGAGCTGGCCTTCCCGCTCCTCGCGGTGCTCCTCCTCGACGCCACCGCCGCCCAGGTGTCGGTACTGACCGCCCTGGTGTGGCTGCCGAACCTCGCCGCGCTCTTTTTCGGCGCCTGGGTGGACCGGCAGCCGAACAAGATGCGCCTCCTGGTGGCGGCCGACCTGATTCGCGCCGCGCTGCTCGTGACGGTGCCGCTCGCGTTCGCCTTCGACGCCGGCACGATGGCCCAGCTCTACGCCGTGGCGCTGCTGACCGGGGCCGCCTCGGTGCTGTTCAACACCACCTACCCGGCCTTCTTCGTGCTGCTGGTGGACCGGTCGCGCTACCTGGCGGCGAACAGCGCGCTCAGCGCCAGCCGGTCGGTGTCGTTCATCGCCGGGCCGGCCCTCGGCGGTGTGCTGGTCCAGGCGCTGACGGCACCGATCGCGATCCTGGTGGACGCGGTCTCGTTCCTCCTGTCCGCGCTCGGCATCGGCCGGACCCGACCGACCGGGGCGGCCGGCGGCACCGACGACGCCGCGCCCGACCGGCTGTGGCAGCGGGCCCGGGAGGGCCTGCGGTTCACCCTCGGTCACCCCGTCCTCCGGGCCAGCCTCGGCTGCACGAGCACCGTCAACTACTTCAGCTTCATCTTCAGCGCGCTGCTCGTGCTCTTCGCCAGCCGTACGCTCGACCTCCCCGCCGGGCTGCTCGGCCTCGCGCTCGGGGTCGGCGCGGCCGGTGGACTGCTGGGCGCGGTGGCCGCGCCGCGGCTCTCCGCCCGGATCGGTGTGGGCCGCAGCATCGTGCTCGGCGCCGTCGTCTTCCCGGCCTCGATCGCCCTGGTGGCCGTCGCCGGGGGACCGCTCTGGGCGCGGGTGGCGCTGGTCGCCGGGGCTGAGTTCCTCTCCGGGGTCGGCGTGATGCTGTTCGACGTGAACCTCAACGCGCTCAACGCCACCGTCATCCCCGACGGCCTGCGAAGCCGGGTCTCCGGGGCGTACTCGACGGTCAACTACGGGATCCGGCCGCTGGGTGCGCTGACCGGCGGGGCGCTCGGCAGTTGGCTCGGCCTACGCCCGACGCTGTGGATCGCGGCGATCGGGGGGACCCTGTGCGTGCTCTGGCTGCTCCCCTCGCCGATCCCGAAGGTGCGTTCCCTGGACCAGCTCGCCGGCCCCGACCGGGCCGATCTCGCCCTGGTCGAGTGATGAGAAATGTCGGTGCCGGGTCGGCCGGTAGCGCTGGAGCCGCCCCGGTTCGCGCCGTCCACCCGCCCGGGTTGCGCCGCTCGGCCAGGATGGGGGCATGTCTGCTTGGAACAGGTGGTGGGGACGGCTCGGCGCGGTCCTCGGTGCGGTCGCGCTCTCGGTGTTCGTACCGGTCGCGGCTTGGGCGTCCACGGGCACCGGCGAGCTGGTGGTGGAGGCCGCGCGGCGGCGGTCGCGGGGCGGCGGTGGCTTCCTCGGGCTGCTCTGCTGCCTCGTGGTGGTCGTGGTGATCGTGCTGCTGGTGCTGCGGCTCATGCGTAACCGGCGCGGCGGCCCGCCGCGCTGACCCGACCCGTCCGCCGCGGCCCGGCCCGGGCCGCGGCGGACGGTCACTCGGCCAGCGCCGCGTTCGCCTGCGCCATGAACGTCGAGGTCGCCGCCCGGGCCCCGGACTGCTTCGCGCGGATGCTCTCGGCGGCGGCGATGAGCAGGGTACGCACCCGCGCGTGACCCTTGGGTGGCGGAGCGGGCGCCGGTCCCATCAGGTCGGCGAGCTCGTTGCCGAGGGCCACCAGCCGCTTCTGGGTGCGGTCGGTGGTGCCGTCGGTGACGAACCGCCGGACGGAGAGGCTGGCGTTCAACCCGCGCTCGGTGCCCAGGAGCCGGCCGGCCGCCACGTTGTTGGTCAGGAAGTTGATCACGTCGACGACCGCCGCGGGCTGTCGGGTCCCCCGGAAGGCGGCCCAGTACATCGACGCCCGCGGCCACTGCGCCGCCGGGCTGCCCGGCAGGGCGGTCATGCCCAGCTCGTCGTGGGTCAGGCGCTGGAGTTCGGGGAGCTGGTGCGACCAGGCGAAGGACGCCGCCGTGTGCCCGGTGACCACCAGTTGCCGGGACGGCTCGCCGGTGTCCGCCAGCTCCACCAGGGCGGCACTCGGCGTGGCGCGGTCGTACCGGGCCACCTCCCAGAACTCGAACCAGTCGAGCAGTTCGGCGGAGCTGAAGCCGAGCTGCCGGCCCTGGTACAGCTCTCCGCCCTGCCCGCGCAGCCAGAGCCAGAGCGCCCGGTAGTCGCCCGAGGGGTCCATCGTGCCGGCCACCCGGCTGCCCGAGGCGCGGGTGACCTGGGCGGCCCAGCGGACGTACTCCTCCCAGGTCATGCCGGTGTGCGGCTCCGGTACCCGGAGGCGGCGCAGCAGGTCGCGGTTGTAGACCAGCGCGGCGTTGGTCTGCGCGGCGGGCACGGCCACGGTCCGCTCGTCCACCCGGCCGTACCGGGCCAGGTTCTCCGGCAGGCCGCGCAGGTCGAGCCGGTTGTCCACGACGTACCTGCTGAGGTCGAGGGCGATCTCGCGCCGGGCGTACTCGGTCAGCATGGTGTCGTCGACCTGGAACAGGTCGGGCACGTTGCCCCCGGTGGCCTGGGTGGCCAGGCGGTCGTAGTAGCCGGTCAGGCCCTGCCAGGTGACCCGGAACCGGACCCGGGGGTTCTGCTCGGAATAGCGGCGCAGCGCCCTCTCGGTGGCCTCGGCCCGCTGGTTGCCGCCCCACCAGAACACCGACAGCTCGATCGGCCCGTCGTCGACCCGGGTCTGCTCCTCCGGGGAGCAGCCGGCCAGCCCGCCGCCGAGCAGCGGCAGCCCGGCCAGCGCGCCGAGGAGCCGTCGCCGGTCGAGGCCGGGGCGGGACGCGGGCTGCGGCGCGGGCACGGGCGGTCTCCTGGAGGCGGGCGGCGGCGGACGGACCATTTACACAGGCCCCGGGTGGGGGTGTCAACGCCCGATCCGGTACGCCCTGACCGGAACCGGTGGGAGGGCCGGTGGCCGCGCCGGGCGGGGCACCGCTCCCATGGTGTACTAGCGCCGTGGAACTTCTGCACTCGGGCAAGGTTCGGGACGTCTACGCCGACGGTGACGACCTGATCCTGGTCGCCTCCGACCGGATCTCCATCTACGACGTGGCGTTGCCGACCCCGATCCCGGACAAGGGTCGCCTGCTCACCGCGCTGTCGCTGTGGTGGTTCGAGCAGCTCGCCGACCTGGTGCCGAACCACGTGATCTCCGCGACGGACGTGCCGACGGAGTTCGCCGGCCGGGCGATCCGCTGCCGGCGGCTGGAGATGGTTCCGGTCGAGTGCGTCGCCCGGGGCTTCCTGACCGGCGGCGGCTTCGCCGAGTACCAGCGCACCGGCGCGGTCTCCGGGGTGGAACTGCCCCGGGGCCTGGTGGAGGCGTCCATCCTGCCCGAGCCGATCTTCACCCCGTCGACCAAGGCGCCCAAGGGCGAGCACGACGAGCCGATCACGTACGCGCAGGTGGTCGACAAGGTCGGCGCCGAGACCGCCGAGCGGTTGCGGCAGATCACCATCGACGTCTACCGGCGGGGCGCGGAGATCGCCGCCGACCGGGGCATCCTGGTCGCCGACACCAAGATCGAGCTGGGCTGGACGCCGGACGGCACCCTGGTCCTCGCCGACGAGGTGCTCACCTCCGACTCGTCCCGCTTCTGGCCGGCCGAGTCGTACCAGCCGGGCCGGGCCCAGTTCTCCTACGACAAGCAGTACGTCCGCGACTGGGCCACCGACAGCGGCTGGGACAAGCAGCCGCCGGCCCCCGAGGTGCCGGCCGAGGTCGTCGAGGCGACCCGGGCCCGCTACGTCGAGGTCTACGAGAAGCTCACCGGCAACCGCTGGGACTGACCGCCTCCCCAACCTCCGCGCCACGTCGCGGAAGTTGTGGTGCCGGCGGGCCTGGGAGGCCCAAGTTCCCCGATGTTGTGGGGTTCTTGCCGGCGCGTGCAGCGGATCCGCCCACCCGTGGCCTCTAACGGGTGGAGGTGCCATGCAGCCGACGTTCGAGGAGTTCGTGACCGCGCGCGGGCAAGCCCTGCTGCGGTTCGCGTTGATGCTCACCGGTGACCGGCACCAGGCCGAGGATCTCGTCCAGTCCGTGCTGGCCAAGGCGTACGTCCGGTGGGCGCGGGTGGCCGCGATGGGGCAGCCCGAGGCGTACCTGAAGCAGGTGCTGGTCAACGAGAACCTGCGCTGGTGGCGCCGGCGCTCGTCGCGGGAGACGCCGGTCGCGGAGCCGGGTGACGGTCCGGCCGGGACCGACGGGGCCGGGGCGTACGCGGCTCGCGAGGCGGCCTGGGGCCTGCTTGGCCGGCTGCCCCGCCGGCAGCGGGCGGTGCTGGTGCTCCGGTACTACGAGGATCTCGCCGATACGCAGATCGCCGAGATCCTCGGCTGCACTCCCGGGACCGTGCGATCGCAGGCGGCCCGGGCCCTCGCCACGCTTCGGGCCGTGGTGCCCACGATGGATCGGGAGGCGCTGCCGTGAGCCGCTACGACGTGGAGGATCTGGTCCGGGACGTGTTCCGGGGCCACGAGTCGGAGATCGAGGACGGTCGGCCCGGACTGGTTGGCGCGGTGCGGGCGCGGGTGGCGCGGCGTCGCCGCCGGGTCCGCGCGGCGGCCGTCGGAGCGACCGCGGCCGTCGTGCTCGTCGCCGCCGGCTTGGTGCCGGTGCTCACCCGGGACCGGCCGCCCACCGCCGAGCTTGCCGCCGAGCGCCGGGCGGCCGAGGACCGGGCGGCGACCGCGGACTGGCGCTGGGAGAGCGCGTTGGGCGCGGAGATCCGGGTGCCCGGCTCCTGGGGGGTCAACGACGTCGGCTGCCTCTCGACGGACAAGCCAACCGTGGTGCGGGTTGGCGGCGGCTCAGTATTCACCTGCCTGAAGTCGGAGGCCGTCACGAAGGAGGTGGCCTACCTCAGCGACCGGACCGTGAACCAGCCCAGCGCCGTGCTGCCCGACCACCCGGTGACGGTCGACGGGGTGCCGGCCGTGCGGGCCGAGGGGCGGCTGCCGGACGGCCGCTGGGCCGGGTCGATCGAGGTGGCCTCCCGTCAGGTCGCGGTCACCGTGCGGACTATCGACCAGGCCACCACCCGGCGGATCCTGGACAGTTTCCGGCTGGTGGAGACCGACTACGCCGGCTGCTCCGCCCGCCGCCCGTCGGTGCCGCCTGCCCCGCCGACCGGACAGCCCCACTCTTCGCCGCGCGCCGAGGACAGCTCGCAGCGGCGGCCCACGCCGTTCGCACCGGCCGCCCCTACCTCGATCAGCATCTGCCAGTACCCGCGGGAGGCCGGGCCGGCGCTCGCGGACCGGCTGCTGGGCTCCGTTCGGCTGACCGGGGACAGCGCGAAGCGCCTCGCCGCCGGGCTCAACGCGGCGCGTCCCGGTGGCAACCCCGACCAACCGGCGGCCACCTGCGTCCGGCCCGACCCGGGACAGTACGACGTGCTGCTGCTGGTCCGCGGCCGGGACGGCGAGACCCGGGTACGGGTGCGCTACAGCGGCTGCGCCGAGCTCGGGCTGGACAACGGGGTGCGCCGGGCACAGCTCACCATGCGGCTGCTCGCCCAGATCATGCGGCCGCTGCACACCGGCTACGCCGTGAGCGTCGACCTGCCCGACTGAGCCCATCCCGCCGGCCTGATGGCGCGCCACACCAAAAAGCAACCAATGGTTGCGCATGCTCGCCGGCTCGGCTAGCGTGATACGCAACCAAACGTTGCGAAAGGTGGCGGTCATGGAATTCGGCACGATCGAGCGGGAGATCCACATCGACGCCTCACCCGAGGTGGTCTTCGACGTGGTGAGCAGCCCCGAGCACCTGCGCGAGTGGTGGCCGGACGAGGCGGAGTACCCGGCCGTGCCCGGGGGAGCGGGGCGGATCGGCTTCGGGGACTTCGCGCAGGGCGGCGGCACCTGGGTGCAGTTCCAGGTCGTCGACGCCGTGCCGCCCCGGCTCTTCTCCTTCCGGTGGACCCACGAGGAGGGGGAGTCCGCGGCGCCGGGCAACTCGTTCCTGGTCGTCTTCGAGCTCGAGCCCGCCGGGAGCGGGACGCTGCTGCGGATGACCGAGAGCGGCTTCCGCGAGCGCGGCTGGGACGAGGCGAAGGTCGCCGCCGAGTACGCCGACCACGTCACCGGCTGGGACCACTTCATTCCGCGGCTGCCGGCGTACGCCGCGAAGGTCGGAGCGGGCGCGTGAGCGTGCTGGTGGACGACGACCTCTGGTCGGCGGTCGGCGACCCGACCCGCCGCCGGATGCTCGACCTGCTGCTGAGCGAGGGCAGCGGAACGGCGACCAGCCTGAGCGAGCACCTGCCGGTGACCCGTCAGGCGGTGGCGAAGCACCTCGTCGTCCTCGACCGGGTCGGCCTGGTGCGCGCCACCACCGCCGGCCGCGAGAAGCAGTTCCGCGTCGACGAGGCACAGCTCGCCCGAGCCGTCGCCCAACTCGCCGACGTCGGCGCGGCCTGGGATTCCCGGCTCCAGCGCATCAAGCGCATCGCCGAGACGATCCAGCGCGGCCGGGACACGGACAACGACGGAACCGGCAAGAAGCGGTAGAGAGGAACACGGAGATGGCAGACATCCTGCACCGCATCGGCGTCGAGCGGTCCTCGCCGGAGCAGGTGTACGACGCGCTCACCACCCTCGACGGTCTGTCCGGCTGGTGGACCGAGAAGACGTCGGGGGAGACCGACCCCGGCGGCGTGATCGAGTTCCGGTTCGGGCCGGGCGGAATCGACATGAAGGTCGCCGAGCTCGATCCGGGCCGGCTCGTCCGCTGGGAGGTCGTGGGCGGTCCGCAGGAGTGGATCGGCACCACCGTGCGGTGGGACCTCCGTCAGGACGGCGACTACACGATCGTGCTGTTCACGCACGAGGGCTGGCGGGAGCCGGTGGAGTTCATGCACCACTGCAGCACCAAGTGGGCCACCTTCCTGATGAGCCTCAAGCAGCTCCTCGAGACCGGC
Organism: Micromonospora sp. NPDC051924; assembly: GCF_055586005.1. Lineage (NCBI taxonomy): Bacteria > Bacillati > Actinomycetota > Actinomycetes > Micromonosporales > Micromonosporaceae > Micromonospora > Micromonospora sp. NPDC051924. Next base: position 17,178 of record NZ_JBVJJA010000036.1, on the reverse strand, counting down.
GAAGGTGCCCCCGACCCGCGTGACGTGAAGATCAGCGACTGGCACTGACCCGGCGCGCCCGGGAGAGCCCTCGGCGTCCGCCGGCGTCGAGGGCTCGCTAGTCGTCCACCCAGTCGAGGGTGCGCTGCACGGCCTTGCGCCAGTTGCGCAGCTCCCGCTCCCGGTGCGCCGGGTCCATGGTGGGCTCCCACTGGGCGTCCGAGCGCCACTGCTCGCGCAGGGTGGCCAGGTCGGGCCAGAAGCCGACCGCCAGGCCGGCGGCGTACGCGGCGCCGAGGCAGGTGGTCTCGGTGATCCGGGACCGGACCACCGGCACGTCGAGGACGTCGGCGAGGAACTGCATGAGCAGTGCGTTGCCGGTCATCCCGCCGTCCACCCGGAGCCGGCGCAGCGCCACGTCGGAGTCGGCGTTCATCGCGTCCACCACCTCGCGGGTCTGCCAGGCGGACGCCTCCAGCACCGCCCGGGCCAGGTGCCCCTTGGTGATGTAGCCGGTCAGCCCGGCGATCACGCCCCGGGCGTCGCTGCGCCAGTGCGGCGCGAACAGGCCGGAGAAGGCCGGCACCACGTAGCAGCCGCCGTTGTCGTCCACCGTGCGGGCCAGCTCCTCGACCTGCGGCGCGGTGGAGATCAGGCCGAGGTTGTCGCGCAGCCACTGCACCAGCGAGCCGGTGACCGCGATGGCGCCCTCCAGGGCGTACACGGCGGGCTGGCCGTCGATCCGGTAGGCGACGGTGGTGAGCAGGCCGTGCCGGGAGGCAACCGGGCTGGCGCCGGTGTTGAGCAGCAGGAAACTGCCGGTGCCGTAGGTGCACTTGGCCTCGCCGGGCTGGAAGCAGGTCTGTCCGAAGAGGGCGGCCTGCTGGTCACCGAGCGCGCTGGCCACCGGCACCCCGGCGAGCACCCCGTCGGCGGTGCCGTAGACCTCCGCCGAGCAGCGGACCTCCGGCAGCATGGCGGCCGGCACCCGCAGCGCGTCGAGCAGCTCCGGGTCCCAGTCCAGGGTGGTCAGATCCATCAGCATCGTGCGGCTGGCGTTGGTCACGTCGGTGACGTGCCGGCCGGTCAGCTTCCAGATCAGCCAGCTGTCCATCGTGCCGAACAGGACCTCGCCCCGCTCGGCCCGGGCGCGCAGCCCGTCGACGTGGTCGAGCAGCCAGCGCAGCTTCGGGCCGGCGAAGTAGGTGGCCAGGGTCAGGCCGGTGCGGACGCGCAGCCGCTCCTCGTCGTACGCCTCGGCCAGCTCGCGCAGCAGCGGGCCGGTGCGGGTGTCCTGCCAGACGATGGCCGGGGCGACCGGCTTCCCGGTGGCCCGGTCCCAGACCACCGTGGTCTCCCGCTGGTTGGTGATGCCGACGGCGGCTAGCCCGTCCGGCCCGGTGCCCGCGGCCGTCAGGGCCTCCAGCACCACCTGCTGCACGTTCGCCCAGATCTCCTCGGCGTCGTGCTCGACCCAGCCGGGCCGCGGGAAGATCTGCCGGTGTTCGCGCTGGGCGACGGAGACGATCTCCCCGGCCCGGTCGAAGACCATGCACCGCGAGGAGGTGGTGCCCTGATCGATGGCGGCGACGAACTCTCCGGTCACGGCAGCACCGTACCCGCCGGGAGCGTCCACCGCCTCCCCCCGGACCACCCGTACGATCAGCAGACGTGCGTGACATTGCCGTGTTCAGCGGGACCGCCCACCCCGACCTCGCCGCCGAGATCTGCGCCCACCTCGGCGTCCCCTTGTACCCGGTGCGGGTGTCCCGGTTCGCCAACGACTGCCTGGAGGTGCAGTTGCAGGCGAACTGCCGGGAGCGCGACGTGTTCCTGATCCAGCCGCTGGTGCCCCCGGTGCAGGAGCACCTGGTCGAGCTGCTGCTCATGATCGACGCGGCGCGGGGCGCGTCGGCCGGCCGGATCACCGTGGTGCTGCCGCACTACGCGTACGCCCGGTCGGACAAGAAGGACGCCCCGCGCATCTCGATCGGTGGCCGGCTGGTGGCCGACCTGCTCACCTCGGCCGGCGCGGACCGGGTCCTCGCCATGACGCTGCACTCGCCGCAGGTGCACGGCTTCTTCAGCGTCCCGGTGGACCACCTGCACGCGCTGCGCGAGCTGGCCGCCCACTTCAAGGGGTACGACCTGAGCAACGCGGTGGTGGTCTCGCCGGACCTGGGCAACGCCAAGGAGGCCGCCGCGTTCGCCCGGATGCTCGGCACCCCGGTGGCGGCCGGCGCGAAGCAGCGGTTCAGCGACGACCGGGTCAAGATCAGCACAGTGATCGGCGACGTGGCCGACCGGGACGTGATCGTGCTGGACGACGAGATCGCGAAGGGCAGCACGGTGATCGAGCTGATCGCCCACCTGCGCGAGCGGAAGGTCCGCTCGATCCGGTTGGCCTGCACCCACGGCCTCTTCTCCAGCGGCGCGCTGGAGCGGCTCAGCGCGCAGGACGGGGTGCTGGAGATCGTCTGCACCAACACCGTGCCGATCCCGGCGGAGAAGCGGGTGCCCAAGCTGGAGGTGCTCTCGGTGGCGCCCGCGCTGGCCGAGGCGATGCGCCGGATCCACAACGGCGAGTCGGTGAGCGCGCTGTTCGGCTGAGCCGGGGCCGGCCGGGCCGCCGCGCAGAGCGGGGTCAGCCGTCGGCGGGGCGGACGGCGGCCTGCCGGGCGACCAGGGCGGCGGTGATCCGGACGATCGTGCCCGCCTCGCCCGTCTCGACCGCCATCGTGTCGCTCAGCTCCCGGGCCAGCCAGAGGCCCCAGCCGCCGGCGGTGTCCGGGGCGGGACGGTTGCGGTCGCTGAGCCGCTGCGCGCTGATCCCTTGACCGTGGTCGGCGACCTCGCAGACGAGATCCCCGGCCTCGCGCCAGAGGCGCAGCGAGCCCTGGCCGCCACCGTGCCGCACGGCGTTGGTGATCAACTCGTTGACCGCCAGCACGAAGTCGTCCAGCCGCTGGCCGCTCAGCCCCGAGGCGTGCGCGCAGGAGGTGACCGAGTGCCGTAGCTCGGTCACCTGTGCCTGTTCGAAGGCCTCGGCGATGAGGAGGGAAGGTTCGATGGGCACAACCGTACGCGGTGCGGGGGGTTCTGCGTTCGTCATGGCCCCGTCCCGGCGGTTGGTCTCGTCGATTTTCGCGGCATTTCCACCGTACGTCAGGGTTTCCCATGTCGCACCCGCCACCCCGCCCGGTGCCCGCTGTGGCATGGTGTCGCCCATGCCGTCGTCCCCGGGTGGCCTGGAGGTCCCGCTCTGGCGGGCCATCGCGGTGTTCCGCTTCGCCTCGCTGGCGTACGTGGCCGTGCTGCTCCTCCGCGACGGTCATCGGTACGCGCACCCGCTCGCCGCCGGCGGCGTACTCCTGCTGATGCTGGCCTGGACCGGGGTGACCGCGGCCGGCTACGCGCGCCCCGCCGGACGGCGCTGGCCGCTGCTCCTCGCCGACCTCGGCGTGGTCCTGGCGATCATGCTGGCCACCCCGTGGGTGATCGGCCGCGCGGCGCTCGCCGCCGGCGTGCCCACCCTGACCGTCGCCTGGCTGGCCGGCCCGGTGCTGGCCTGGGCGGTCTCCGGCGGCCGGCGGCGCGGCGCGGTCGCCGCCCTGATCCTCGGCGGGGTCGACCTGGCCACCCGGGAGCGGATCAGTCAGTCCTCGCTCACCGGCGTGATCCTGATGCTGCTCGCCGGGGTGGTGGTCGGGCACGTGGCCCGGCTCACGGTCACCGCCGAGGAGCGGCTGCAACGGGCGGTGGAGCTGGAGGCGGCCACCCGGGAACGGGAGCGGCTGGCCCGGGACATCCACGACTCGGTGCTCCAGGTGCTCGCGCTGGTGCAGCGGCGCGGCGCCCAACTGGACGGCGAGGCCGGCGAGCTGGCCCGGCTGGCCGGCGAGCAGGAGGCCGCCCTGCGGGCGCTGATCGGCCGGGCCGGCGCCACCCCGGCCGAGGAGGGCGACGCCCGGGACCTGCGCGACCTGCTCGACCGGTACGCCTCGGCGGCGGTCGAGGTGGCCGCGCCGGCCACCCCGGTGCCGCTGCCCGGCCGGGTGGCCGGCGAACTGGCCGCCGCGGTCGGGGCGGCGCTGGACAACGTGGCCCGGCACGCCGGCGGGCGGGCCTGGGTGCTGATCGAGGACGAGGGGGAGACGGTGACCGTCTCGGTACGCGACGAGGGGCCGGGAATCCCGGCCGGGCGGCTCGCCGAGGCCGCCGCGCAGGGCCGGCTCGGCGTCGCCCAGTCCATCCGGGGCCGGATGGCCGACCTGGGCGGCGAGGTGCGCATCGCCTCGGCCCCGGGGACCGGTACGGAGATCGAGCTGAGCGTGCGCCGGAGTGGCCGGTGAGCATCCGGGTGATGGTGGTCGACGACCACCCGATGTGGCGCGAGGGCGTCGCCCGCGACCTCACCGAGGCCGGGTACGAGGTGGTGGCGACCAGCGGGGAGGGCCGGCAGGCGGTGCGGGTGGCCCCGGCGGCCCGCCCGGACGTGGTGGTGCTCGACCTGCAACTGCCCGACGTCTCCGGGGTCGAGCTGATCCGTGGGCTGCGCGCGGCGTTGCCCGAGGTCCGGGTGCTGATGCTGTCGGCCAGCGGCGAGCCGCAGCGCGTGCTGGACGCGGTGAAGGCCGGCGCGACCGGCTATCTGGTCAAGTCGGCCGCGCCGGCCGAGTTCCTGGACGCGGTGCGCCGCACGGCGGCCGGCGAGCCGGTCTTCACCCCGGGCCTGGCCGGGCTGGTGCTGGGGGAGTACCGGCGGCTGGCGGCGGGGCCGGCCGCCCCGGACGACGGCGCACCCCGGCTCACCGAACGGGAGACCGAGGTGCTGCGTCTGGTGGCCAAGGGCCTGTCGTACAAGCAGATCGCCGAGCGGCTCGGGCTCTCCCACCGTACGGTGCAGAACCACGTGCAGAACACGCTCGGCAAGCTCCAGCTGCACAACCGCGTCGAGCTGACCCGCTACGCGATCGAGCGGGGCCTGGACGACTGACCGTCAGGTCGCCTCCGGGGGCCGGGTCTCGTGGACGGCCAGCTCCTCCGCGGTCGCCCCGCCCCCGGCCGCGCCGGCGTCGTACGCGACGTTGTCGGTCTCCTGGTCGGTGTGCGCGCCCTCGTCCGGTTCGACCAGCCGGCCCACCTGGTGGTCGGCGACCGTGCCGAGCTGCCCGTGGTCGTAGAGGGAGACCGCCGAGTGCGGGTCCGAGGTCGGGCCGGGGTCGATCACGTCGGCGTCGAGCTGGGCCTGCGCGGCGGCCTCCTCGCTGTCCGCCTCGGCGGCGATGTCCGGGTCGACGGCGCCGGCCAGCGGGTCGTCGGCGGGCCGCTCGTACTGCTCGCGCTGGAGCTTGTAGTCCAGCGACTCGCCGTCGAGCTGCTCCTCGGCGGTCGTCCCGTACCGGTCCACCGCCACCGGGGTGCGGTCGCCGGGCAGCTGCGCCGGCTCGGGACCGTCGGCCTCGCGGCCGGTGAGGACATCGTCGTCGGCGGTCGAGTCGTCGTCGGCGGTGTCGGGCAGGCCCTCCGCCTCGGGATCGGACACGGGGGTGGGGTAGTCGTCGTCGCGCATGGGTGGTCACTACCCGCTGGGCTCGGCGCATTAACCGCGTCCGACGGGGTGGATCGGGAGGAACGGGCGCAAAGAGGGCGGGTCAACCCCGGAACGCCGCCTCGTCCTCGGCGTGCAGGACGCACCAGACCACCTTGCCGTCGGGCAGCGGGGTGCTGCCCCAGCGCCGGGCCACCGTGTCGATGAGCAGCAGCCCACGCCCGCCGGCCGAGTTCAGCGGCGCCAGGCCGGCGTACGCGGGCCGTCGGGCGGAGTGGTCGCGGACCGCCAGGTGCAGCGCGCCGTCGCGCGGGGCGACCCGGACCGTCATCGGCGTGCCGGCGTGGGCGACCACGTTGTTGACCATCTCGGTGGCCGCGATGCACGCCGGCTCGGCCAGCTCCGGCACCCCCCACCGGCCGCAGCCGTCGGTGACCAGCCCCCGGGCCTCCCGGGCCGCCGCCGGCAGCGGGGGCAGGTCGGCGTTCAGCACGGCCGCCAGCGGGGCGTTGACCAGCGCGGCCTGCGCCTCGTCCAGGGACGGGTAGACCGGGGGGCCGCCGGAATCGGCGGCCCGGTCGAGGTCACGGCCGGTGACCCGGCCGAGGACGTCGTCGCCGCGGCCGGCGGCCGGGTCGAGCACGAGGATCCCTGCCGCGGGCCAGTCGGCCACCGTACGGTGCACCTCGTCGACGACGGCGCGAGCGTCCGGTCCGACGATCCGGACCCGGGACAGGTCGACGATCACCGGGCCGGGCCGCTGCCAGAGCCGCGCCAGCAGGGCGTCGCGGACGCCGTCCGTCCCGGCCGGGTCGAGCACCCCGGTCAGCCTGACGATCGCGGACGATTCGTCCGCCTCCACCAGGCATCGCACGTCCGTCGGCATGATCGTCCCATTGTGCACGCCAGGTCGGGACGCGCATCCGGCCGGTCGACGGGATTCATCCGCGTTCCGTCCGCGAACGCCGACTCATCGCCGCCAGGGTGCCGACGGCGGTGCCCGCCGCGGCCAGCCCGAACGCCGCGGTCATCCGGACCAGCTGCCGGCGCCGGCCGTGCCAGCCACCGGACCGCTCGGCCTCGGCGTCGGCCCGGAACACGTTCCCGGTGCTGTCCAGGGCCACGCCGGGACCGAACTGGGTGCGGGCGGTGTACCAGCCGAGCACCCGCTCGACCAGGGCCGGGGCCAGCCGCCACTGGAGCCCGAGCAGCCGGGCGGCGCCCCCGGCGTACGCCTCGCGCCGGGGCCGGCGCAGCAGTCGGACGATCGTCTCGGCGACCACCTCCGGCGGGTAGACCGGTGGGGGTGGGGTCAGCTCCCGCCCGCTGTGGTTGGCGGCGTGCCGGAAGAACGGGGTGTCGATGGTGGCCGGCAGCACCGTGCAGATGGAGATGTTGCCCCGCCCGGTCACCCGCAGCTCCTGCCGGACCGTGTCGGCCAGCCCGCGGATGCCGTGTTTGGTCGCGTTGTACGCCGACTGGTAGGGCATCGCCACCTCGGCCAGCATGGACGCGTTGTTGACCAGCACCCCGCCGCCGGCCGCGTCCAGCCAGGGCAGGGCCGCCTTCGTCCCGTACACGGTGCCGAGCAGGTTCACCGCCACCACCCGGCGGAACTCCTCCACCGGGATCTCGTCGAAGAGTCCGACCGTGCCCACCGCCGCGTTGTTGACCCAGGCGTCGATCCGGCCGAACTCCGCAGCCGCCCGCGCCGCGAGCCGGCGGACCGCCTCCGGGTCGGTCACGTCGGTGGGTACCGCCAGCGCCTGTCCGCCCAGCTCCCGGCAGCGCGCGGCGACCCGGTGCAGGGCCTCCTCGGTGCGGGCCGCGAGCACCACGTCGGCGCCCCGGCGGGCCAGCGCGTACGCGGTGGCCGCGCCGATCCCGCTGGACGCGCCGGTGATCACGACGGTGGCGTCGTCGAGGGCACGGGTGAGAGGCATTCCTGGCCGGTACCCCTGGTCCGGGCCGGTCATGCCGGCCGGGTAGCCCGGATCACGGTTGGTCCGGGATGGATCCGGGCAGGCGTCACGAAGACGCCGGAAAGTCGAGGTGGCCCGCCCCGCGGCCCGGTCCGTCGGTCCGATCCCGATCTGCCAGGTTTCGGCGCACCGGGGCCGGGTTAATGGGACCCTCTGACCGGAGGACCCACCGCTGCAAAGAACGCATGGAGGTGCACCATGCGCGTCGGCCTTGTGTGCGCGCACGCCGGCCCGTCCGCCGACGGTCCCGCCGTCGGCACCCACGAGCACATCGCGCGGGTCGCGGCCGAACTCGCCGCACGGGGTCACGACGTCCGGGTCTACGAGCGGCGCGACGAACCGGGCCAGCCGGACACCATCGAGGTGGAGGGCTACCGGCTGGAGCGGGTGCCGGTCGGCGCGCCCACGCCACTGGCCACCGCCGAGCTGGTGCCGCACGTGGCCGAGTTCGGCGGCTGGCTGGCGCGGCGGTGGTCGGCTGACTGGGCGCCGGAGGTGGTGCACGGGCACTACTGGCTCGGCGGCCTGGCCGCCGCCCACGCCGTACGCGAGACGGACATCCCGGTCGTGCAGACCTTCCACTCGCTCGGCATCGAGCAGCTGCGCCACCTCGGTCAGCGGTACGACGGACCGGGCGAGCGGATCCCGCTGGAACGGGCGCTGACCCGGGCGGTGGACATCGCGGTCGCCCAGTGCAACGACGAGGTCGACGAGCTGACCCGGATGGGGCTGCAACGGTCCGCGGTGGCGATGGTGCCGACCGGGGTGGACACCGCCCAGTTCCACCCCGACGGCGAGGCCGCGCCCCGGGACCAGCGGGCCCGGATCCTCTCCGTGGGCGGGCTCTCGCCCGGGCACGGCCAGGACGACCTGATCCGGGCGATGCGCCTGGTGGGCGACGCCGAGCTGGTCATCGCCGGCGGTCCGCCCGTCGAGCAGCTCGCCGACCACGCCGAGGCCCGCCGGTTGCGCGAGCTGGCCGAGCGGACCGGGGTGGCCGAGCAGGTGAAGCTGGTCGGCGCGGTACCGCACGACCAGATGGCCACCTGGTACCGCTCCGCCGACGTGGTCGTCTGCACCCCGCACTACTCGTCCGCCGGCCGGGTGTCGTTGGAGGCAATGGCCTGCGGCGTGCCGGTGGTCGGCTACGCGATGGGTGGCATCGCCGACGCCGTGGTCGACGAGGTGACCGGCAAGCTCGTCCCGCCCGGCGACGTACGCACCCTCGGGGTGGCCCTGCGCCGGCTGCTCGCCGACAACGCCGGGCGGTTCGCGTACGGGCACGCCGCGGTCGACCGGGTCCGGTGCAGCTACACCTGGGAGCGGACGGCCGGCGCGTTGGAGCGGCTCTACGAGCGGGTGATCGGCCGACGCCGGCCGGCCGAGCCGGTGGAGCCGGCCGAGGCCCGCCAGCCCGTCGAGGTGGCCGCCGAGCGGCGCGGGCCGGTCGAGGCGGCCTGACGCCGGTCTCCCCGACCGGCTGCGCGCTGATCCACCCGGATTACGGCAGGTCGGCGGCTCAGCGGCGGGCGCGGACGGTGGCGCCGACGCCGACCATCGGCCGCTCCCGTTCCCGGGCGACCGCGTGGTGGTGCTGCGGTTCCGCGTACCGGGTCAGGCCGACCACCGACACCAGCGTGGCCAGGAAGCCGATCCCGGCCAGCCACTCCCGGCCCGGCCAGATCCGGTCGTTGAGCAGCAGCAGGCCGATGATCGCCGCGGGCACCGCCCCGGCGGCGTCCATCGCGGCCACCGCCGCGGTGGTGGAACCCCGCTGCATCGCCAGCCCGAGCAGCAGCTGCCCGATCACCGAGTGCGCGACCAGCAGGTAGAGCAGCGGGTCCCGGACGAACGCCTCCGCCGTGTCGGCCGACGCGAGCGGGCGGGCGGCCACCGCGGCGGCGGAGAACGCCATCCCGGCCAGCGAGCCGAGCGCCACCGAGCCGGGCGCGCCGCGCAGCCGGACGGCGAAGAACCCGAGGATGGCGATCACCGCCACCGCGACGCTCAGGCCGATCAGCCCGGCGGTGCCGAGTTGCCGGGACGGCGCCGGTTGGGCGGCCAGCACCAGTGCGGTGATCCCGCCGAAGAGCAGCACCAGGAGGGCGATCTCGGCGGCCGGCAGCCGCCACTTGAGCACCACCACCCCGATCACCGCGGTCACCCCGAGCCCGGCCGCCACGCTGGCCTGGACCAGGAACAGCGGTAGGTCGCGGCGCGCCAGAAAGGCCAGGACGAAGCCGGTGACCTGGCACAACAGCCCGACCAGGTAGGTGCGGTGGCTGGCCAGCCGGAGCAGCAGCCCGGGGTCGAAGGTGTGGTGCACGGTGGTGCGCGCCGCCGCGACCGACTGGAGCAGGTTGGCGAAGCCGTACGCGACGATCATCGCCGCGAGGAAGCACCAGCCGGAGGACACCACCTGGCGAGGATAGAGGCTACCGGCGGGTCAGTGCTCGGCCGGCCGGCCGAGCCGGGCCAGGATGTCGCCGTGCAGCGGGCCGTTGCTGGCGATCGCGCTGTCCTCGCCGCCAGCCGGCGCCGGGCTGCCGGACAGGTCGGTGAACCTGCCGCCGGCCTCGGTGACGATCGGCACCAGGGCGGCGATGTCCCAGAGCGACAGCTCCGGCTCCACCATCACGTCCAGTGCCCCCTCGGCCAGCAGCATGTAGCCGTAGAAGTCGCCGTACGCCCGGCTGCGCCAGGCGTCCCGCATGATCTGCAGGACCGCGTCCAGCCGGCCCGCCTCCTCCCACCCGGTCAGGGACGAGTAGCAGAAGCTGGCGTCGGCCAGGTCGGTCACCTCGGAGACCCGGATCGGCGCGCCGGAGGCCGGGTCGGGTCCGGCGTACGCGCCCGCGCCGAGCGTGGCCCACCAGCGCCGGCCCAGCGCCGGGGCGGAGACCACGCCGAGGACCGGACGGTCCCCTTCCAGCAGGGCGATCAGAGTGGCCCAGACCGGGACACCCCGGACGAAGTTCTTCGTGCCGTCGATCGGGTCCACCACCCAGCGCCGCCCGTCCGGGCCGGTCGCCGGCTGCTCGCCGTACTCCTCGCCGAGCAGGCCGTCGCCGGGGCGGTGGGTGGCCAGCAGGGCGCGGATCTCCCGCTCCACGGCGGTGTCCGCGTCGGAGACCGGGGTCAGGTCCGGCTTCGCGTCGACCCGCAGGTCCAGGGCGCGGAAGCGGGCCGTGGAGATGGCGTCGGCGGCGTCCGCCAGCCGGTGGGCGAGGGCGAGGTCGTCGGCGTACCGGGTCATGCCGACACGCTAGCCGTCACCGGTCCAGGGGATCCCCCGGGTTCCGCTGGTCGGACTCGCGGGGGTCGCTCTCGCCGCTGCGGGACGCCAGCAGCCGACGGTACGAAGCCAGCCGCCGCGGGTCGGCCTTGCCGGCGGCCACCCAGGCGTCCAGCGCGCAGTCCGCCTCCTCGGCGGTGTGCTGGCAGTTCGCCGGGCAGTCGACCGTCCCCTCCACGAGGTCGGGGAAGCCGTGCAGCAGGCTCTCCGCGGAGACGTGCGCCAGCCCGAAGCTGCGCACCCCGGGGGTGTCGATGATCCAGCCCTGATCGGCGGGAGAGCCGGGGAGCGGGGGCAGCCGCAACGCCACCGCGCTGGTCGAGGTGTGCCGGCCCCGGCCGATCGCGCTCACCGCGCCGACCGCCCGGTCCGCCTCCGGGACCAGCCGGTTGACCAGCGTCGACTTGCCCACCCCGGAGTGCCCGACCAGGACCGAGATCCGCCCGGCCAGCAGGGCGCGCAGCGCGTCCAGCGGCGAGTCGGGCTGGATCAGCACGTACGGCAGCTCCAGCTCGGCGTAGTAGTCCAGGACCGCCTCCGGGCCGGCCAGGTCGGCCTTGGTCAGGCAGAGCAGCGGCTCGACATCGGCGTCGTACGCGGCCACCAGGCAGCGGTCGATGAACCCGGTCCGGGGTGGCGGGTCGGCCAGCGCGCTGACGATCACCAACTGGTCGGCGTTGGCGACGACCACCCGCTCCAGCCGCCCCTCGGCGGTGGTGGCGTCGTCCTCCGCGGTGCGCCGCAGCACGGAGCTGCGTTCGGCGATCCGGACGATCCGGGCCAGCGCGCCGGGCGCGCCCGAGGTGTCGCCGACCAGCCCGACCCGGTCGCCCACCACGACCGACTTGCGGCCCAGCTCGCGGGCGCGCATGGCGGTGACGATCGGGGCGTCCGGCCCGGCGTCGGGGAGCACGCAGGTGTAGCGGCCCCGGTCGACGGCGATCACGAACCCGTCGACGGCGTTCTCGTGCCGAGGCCGGGTCCGGGTACGCGGACGCGACGATTTCCCGGGTCGGACCCGGACGTCGTCCTCGTCGTACTCCCGCCGTCTGGTCGCCAGGACGTCCCCCCGTCGCGTCAGTTCTTGCCGGTCACCATCCCCGACCATAGTGCCGGGAACTCCGGCATCGTCTTCGAGGTGCAGGCCACGTCGTCCACCTCGATGCCGGGGACGGCCAGCCCGGCCACCGCGGCGGCGTGCGCCATCCGGTGGTCGGCGTACGTCCGGAAGGTGCCGCCGCGCAGCGGGCGGGGCCGGATCTCCAGGCCGTCGACGGACTCGGTGATGTCCGCGCCCAGCGCGGTGAACTCCTTGGCCAGCGCGGCGATCCGGTCGGTCTCGTGCCCCCGGATGTGCCCGATCCCGGTCAGCCGGGACGGCGCGTCGGCGAGCATCGCCAGCGCGGCCAGTGCCGGGGTCAGCTCGCTCACGTCGGAGAGGTCGGCGTCGAGGCCGTGCACGGTGCCGGTGCCCCGGACGGTCAGCCCGGCCGTGCCCAACGTCACCTCGCCGCCCATCCGGGTCAGCAGGGCGCGGAGCTGCTCGACCGGCTGCATGCTGCTGCGCGGCCAGCCCTGGAGGGTCACCTCACCGCCGGTGACCAGCGCGGCGGCGAAGAACGGCACCGCCCCGGAGAGGTCCGGCTCGATCTCCCAGCCCCGCCCGGTCAGCGGGCCGGGCTCGACCGTCCAGACGTCGGGGGTGGTGTCGTCGACCGCGGCCCCCGCGGCCCGCAGCATCTGCACCGTCATCCGCAGGTGCGGCGCGGACGGGACCGGCGGCCCCTCGTGCCGGACCACCACACCCCGGTCGAAGCGGGGCGCGGCCAGCAGCAGGCCGGAGACGAGCTGGCTGGAGGCGGAGGCGTCGATCACCACCTCGCCGCCGGCGACCCGGCCGGCGCCGAGGACCGCCAGCGGCAGGCTGCCGGTCGCCGGCGTGTCGATCCGTACGCCGAGCGAGCGCAACGCCCCGATCAGCGGGCCGAGCGGGCGGACCCGGGCCTGCGGGTCGCCGTCGAAGGTGACCCGCCCCTCGGCGAGGCCGGCCACCGGCGGCAGGAAGCGCATCACGGTGCCGGCCAGGCCGACGTCCACGTGGGCCGGGCCGACCAGCCGGTGCGGCCGGACCAGCCAGCGCTCGTCGTCGGAGACCGACACGTGTGCGCCCAGCTCACGCAGCCCGCCGGCCATCAGCTCGGTGTCCCGCGCGCGTAGCGGGCGGGACAGCGTCGACGGCCCGCCGGCCAGCGCGCTGAGCACCAGGGCCCGGGCGGTCATCGACTTGGAGCCGGGCAGGCGCAGCGTGATGCCGACCGGGTCGGTGGCGGTCGGCGCGGTCCACGGCTGCGGCGAACGCGTCGCGATCAGATTCCCCACGGTCACATTGTGCCAATCCGTGCGGCCGGTGGAACCGCCCGTCGTCCCAGCTCCCGGTTGGCGGGACAGCCGAAAGGCCTGCGGGGGGCTAGCGTGTGCGCCATGTGCGGGAGGTACGCGACGAGTCGGAGCGCGGGCGACCTGAGCGCGCTGTTCGAGTCGTACGACGAGACCGGCGCCGCGGTCGACCCGGACTTCAACGTCGCTCCGACCGACCCGGTGCCGCTCGTCCGGATCTCCCCGGACGGGCACCGGGCGCTCTCGGTCGGCCGCTGGGGCCTGGTGCCGCACTGGTCACGGAACGCGGCCGGCGCGGCCCGCATGATCAACGCGCGGGCGGAGACCGTCGCCACCAGCCGGGCGTACGCCCCGTCCTTCGCCCGCCGCCGCTGTCTGGTCCCCGCCGACGGCTGGTACGAGTGGGTCCGCGAGCCGGGCGGCTCGCGGCAGCCCTACTACATGACCCCGCGGGACGGCTCGGTGCTCGCCTTCGCCGGCATCTGGTCGGTGTGGGAGTCCGCCGGCCGCGAGCTGCTCACCTTCAGCGTGCTGACCACGGCGGCGGTGGGCGAGCTGGCCGAGGTGCACGACCGGATGCCGCTGCTGCTGCCCCGGGACCGCTGGGCGTCCTGGCTCGGGCCGACCGGGGAGCCGGCCACGCTGCTCGTCCCGCCGTCGCCGCAGTGGCTCGCCGGATTGGAGATCCGCCCGGTCTCCCCGGCCGTCGGGGACGTCCGCAACGACGGCCCCGCGCTCACCGCCCGGGTTCCGCTCGCGCGCGAGGAGGCTGTTACGGAAATGACGCTGTTCTGAACGCAGTTGACACATTGTCGTGTGCTGATTTGCCGGGGTTGCGCCTGAATCGTCGCCCGGCCGTATAGCCATGTTTGCCGCAGAGTCTTGTCACCGTGCGTGCAAGTGCGATAGAACACAGCGCCGGCGTTGGGCGTCTGTTCGCACGGGGCGGATGACACTCATCGATCTCCCATGATCATAGCCGGTCCCACGGGGGAGGTGGGTGTATTGACACGGGCACGTATGCCCCGCCCGCACGAGGTGGCCGCCGCACGACGAGACCCGCGACTGCTGCGGGCGTTGCGGGAGCGGCGACAGGACGAGGCGTGGCGGACCAGAGGAACCTGTCAGAGCGTGGATCCGGAGACGTTCTTTCCGGCGCCCAACGAACCGGCCGACGCGGCCGTCGCGCTCTGCCGCAGTTGTGACGTGCAGGGGTCCTGCCTGGCCTGGGCGCTCGAGGTGGGCGACTGCCACGGCGTCTGGGGCGGCACCACGCCGCGCGAACGGCGGGCCATGCTCGTCGCCTGGCGCAGCGAGGTGCAACCGGATCCGGATGTCCTCGACGAGGCCGGTCCGCCGGTCCGCGACCGGCTGCTCACGCTGGTGCCGCTGAGCTGATTTCCGCCCGTCGCCCGCGCTCCTTTCCGGAGTGCGGGCGACGACGTTTTCCGCCCTGATCATGGCTGCGCGACGCCGGACGGCGCCCGCTGCCTCGGCTGCGCCGGCTCGCCGTCCGCCATTGTGCTGGCCGCCGTCCGGCCTGCCGGTCGGGGCCGCAGAATGGGTCGGTGCGGCAGAGCGATGAGATCTCCACGCCCCGCGGCCCGGCCCGGGTCGACACCGACCTGCCCGACACCCGGTACGCCACCCTGCTGGTGCTCGGTCACGGCGCGGGCGGTGACGTCGACGCCCCGGACCTGGTCGCGGTCCGGGACGCGGTGGTCGCCGCCGGGATGGGCGTGGCCCGGGTGACCCAGCCGTACCGGGTCGCCGGGCGCCGTGCGCCGGCACCCGCCGGGCACCTCGACGAGGCGTGGACGGCGGTGCTGGCGGCGCTCCGGGAGCGCCACCCCGACGTCGCCCACTGGGTGGTCGGCGGCCGGTCCAGCGGCGCCCGGGTCGCCTGCCGGACCGCCGGCGCGGTCGGCGCGGCCGGGATCGTCGCGCTCGCCTTCCCGCTGCACCCGCCGGGCCGGCCGGAGCGCTCCCGGGCGGACGAGCTGCGTACCGGCCTGCCCACCCTGGTGGTCAACGGGGACCGGGACCCGTTCGGGGTGCCCGAGCCGGGGCCGGGCGTCGAGGTGGTGACCCGCCCCGGGGAGCGGCACGACCTCCGCGGCGACCCGGCCGGCACGGCCGCCGTGGTCCGCGACTGGCTACGCGCCCGGCGCTGGACCGCCGCCTGACCGGCCTGTGCCGGCCCTTCGCGCCGCGGCTCCCGCTGCTCGCCCCGTACCTTTCCAGTGCGCGCCCTGCCCTGCTCGCCGTGCGCGCTGCGCTGCTCGCCGAGCTCTGCCTGCCCCGCGCTACTCGCCCCGGGCCGCGCGCACCGGCCGCCCGGCCTTCTTCCGAGCCCCGCTGTGCCGGCTTGCGCCCAGTGACCGAGCGGCCTCCGGTGGCCCGTCGGGGTCCGGGTGCGTTTGTTGTCGCGGACGCAGCCATGCGGCACGGACGCCGGGCCGCGCGGCGGCGCTCGCGCCAGACGGCCGGGTTCGCGAGGGCCCGGCGCCGCGCGGCGCCGCCGCTACCGTCGGCGGGGTGGGGCGTGACCGTGGGTGGCGGCGGGTCGTTGCATCGGGTGGCGCCGGGCGCCCGGTTCGGGCGTTCCGGGGCCATCCTCCCAGGCCCTTCCTGGTCCCAGCATCGGTCGCGGCCGAGGCCGGGACCAGGAACGGCGGGTGGCGGCGGAATGTGGCGGCCGGCGGCGCGCGTTACTACCTCCGGATGACATTTCCAGCCGAGGGGGGTGACCGGTGCCGACCGAGACACGGAGCCGGGAGCGGGACGAACGGGACGCGCGGCAGCTCAGGCAGCTGCTCGCCGCGCCGGAGTGGCCC
Organism: Micromonospora sp. NPDC051924; assembly: GCF_055586005.1. Taxonomy (NCBI): domain Bacteria; kingdom Bacillati; phylum Actinomycetota; class Actinomycetes; order Micromonosporales; family Micromonosporaceae; genus Micromonospora; species Micromonospora sp. NPDC051924. Next base: position 1,137 of record NZ_JBVJJA010000036.1, on the reverse strand, counting down.
GCGGCGGCGTCGGCCGTGAGCACCAGCACACAGTCCGGAAGTGAATCTGCCGTCAGGCGGGTACGCGTATCCTCGGCGGGAAAGCATCCGACGCGAGGGGATGTGCGGTTGACCACCGAGAAGACGGACGAGCGCAGGGCCCGTTTCGAGCGGGACGCGATGCCCTTCGTCGATCAGCTCTACGCTGCCGGGCTGCGGATGACGCGCAACCCGGCGGACGCCGAGGATCTGGTCCAGGAGACGTACCTGAAGGCGTACGCCGCCTTCCACCAGTTCGAGCAGGGCACGAACCTGAAGGCCTGGCTCTACCGGATCCTGACCAACACCTACATCAACTCCTACCGGAAGCGGCAGCGCCAGCCCGTCCAGGCACCCACGGACGAGATCACCGACTGGCAGCTCGCCGAGGCCGAGTCGCACACCTCCAGCGGGCTGCGCTCGGCGGAGACCGAGGCGCTGGACCGGCTGCCGGACAGCGACGTCAAGGAGGCCCTCCAGCAGCTGCCGGAGGAGTTCCGCCTGGCGGTCTACCTGACCGACGTCGAGGGCTTCTCCTACAAGGAGGTCGCCGACATCATGGGCACGCCGATCGGCACCGTGATGTCCCGGCTGCACCGCGGTCGTCGTAATCTCCGGAAGCTGCTCGAGCAGTACGCGGCGGAGCGGGGCTTCAGCTCCGCGCCGTCGAAGGGTTCGACCGCCGCCGCCGGCCGGGAGGTGTGACCATGAGCTGTGGAGAGCCGCACGAGACCGACTGCCGCGAGGTGCTCGCGGAGGTCTACCTCTACCTCGACCTGGAGTGCGCCGAGGAGCGCCGCGCGCTGATCCGGCACCACCTGGAGGAGTGCGGGCCCTGCCTCCAGGAGTACGGCATCGAGCAGGAGGTGAAGGCGCTGGTCGCGCGCTGCTGCGGCAACGAGACCGCGCCCGAGCAGTTGCGCGAGCGACTGCGCGTCCGGCTGACCGAGCTGGTGGTCTTCGAGACCACCGAGTCCCGCGAACTCGCCGACTGAGCGACCGCGACACGCTGAAGACACCGGTGGGGGGGGGGGGGGGGGGGGGGGGGGGGGGGGGGGGGGGGGGGGGTGGGGGGGGGGGGGGGGGGGGGGGGGGGGGGGGGGGGGGGGGGGGTTTGTT